>NZ_DATMRV010000056.1:0-47066 GCF_035565795.1 Pseudorhodoplanes sp. | reverse complement strand
ATCGGCTCGATCACGACCGACATGTGATGCGCATTGGCGTGAATGATGGTGTTGGTGTCGCGGACCAGAGCTACGTGGCCTTTCCAGAAGATCAGGTCTCCACGCTGCGGCATCGATAGCGCGTCAGCGGCATTGACGACCGCCCCGAGCGCGCTCTCATGCATGTCGCTGTCGCGCGGGCAGGCAACCCCGCACGCGGAAAGCGAAACCTGCACGAGTCCCGAGCAGTCGATACCGAGATGCGTCTTGCCGCCCCACAGATACGGCGTTCCGAGAAAGCGTTCCGCCACCGCGACGTAATCGCTTTCGTGTGCGTCGAGAGCAACGAGATGCTGCGACGGAATGAAGCCTCCGTGCGCCGTCACCGCGAATGATGCTTCGGTTCGGACCACGGCGACCTGTGCGCCGAAGGGCAGCGCTTCGATCGGAGGCGTCTTGATGTTGGGCGCGGCAAACACCAGCGTGCTCAGCGCACCGACCTTCATCGTTCGCTCGGTGCATTGCGTGGTGAGTGCATTGGCCGGGATCCACCCGACATAACCGTCAGATGCGAGTTGACCCCAGCACCAGCCCTCGTCGGTCGTTTCGTAAACGGAAACGCGCTCCCCCTTCAGCGCCTCGGTTTCGAGCGGCGCATCGGGCGACGGCGCACGGCGTACGGGAGCACGCGGATCGAGAACCTCGTAAAGCGTCGGCTCGACGAAGCGCTCGGCTTCGACCTGACCTTCAAGATGCTTCGCAGCGAGGTCCGGGCGCGCCGGCGTGAGACGGGGATCGAAAGACACAGTCCCTCAGCCGTAGCGCTCGCAGAGCAGCGCATAGACCGCGCGCGCCGCCTGGCATTCACCGCCTTCCGGACGGCCCGGCTTGCTCGACGGATTCCAGCCGTAGATATCGAAATGCAGCCACGATTTTGCGTTCGACACGAATTTCTTCAGGAACAGCGCGCAGATGATCGAGCCCGCAAACGCGCCGGTCCCGACATTGCTCGTGTCGGCCACCTTGGAATCCATCATCGACTCGTACGGCGCCCATAGCGGCATGCGCCACAGCGGATCGCGCTGTTGCGTGCCGTGCTGCATCATCGACGAGGCAAGCGCATCGTCGTCGGTATAGAAGGGAATGACTTCAGGGCCGAGCGCCACGCGGGCCGCGCCGGTCAGCGTACCGAGATCGATCAGAAGATCGGGCGAGTCCTCGTCTGCAAGCGCCAGCGCATCGGCGAGAACGAGCCGTCCCTCTGCGTCGGTATTGCCGACCTCCACGGTCAGTCCCTTGCGCGACGGATAAACGTCGAGCGGCCGGAATGCCGAACCCGAAACCGAATTCTCGACCGCCGGAATGAGAACGCGCAAATTCACGGGCAGCTTCCGGTCCATGATCATGTGCGCGAGCGCGAGCGCAGTCGCCGCGCCGCCCATATCCTTCTTCATCAGGAGCATGGCGCTGGACGGCTTCAGATCGAGGCCGCCGGTATCGAAGCACACGCCCTTGCCAACCAATGTCACTTTCGGATGATTTCGATCGCCCCACCGCAAATCGATCAGCCGTGGCGGCCGCGCGGCGGCGCGCCCGACGGCATGGATGAGCGGAAAATTCTTCAACAGGAGTTCGTCGTCGGTGACGGCCTCGATCCAGGCGTCGTGCCGCTCGGCAAGAAGCCGCGTCGCCTCATGCAGTTCGGCCGGGCCCATGTCGTTCGTGGGTGTGTTGATCAGGTCGCGCGCAAGCATGACGCCCTCGGCGATCCGCGACAGATCGGCCGCATCGACGCCGTCCGGAGGCACGAGCGACACGGCCTTGCCGTTGCCCTTGCGATAGCGGTCGAACCGATAGGCTCCGAGCGCAAAGGCGAGTGCTGCGAGCCGCGTATCGTGCGCGGCGTTGGCGAAGCGGTATACGCCCGCCGGAAGCAATCCCGGCAACTTCCCGGGGAGCATCGGATTGGCGGTCGCCGCGTCGTCTTCGAGCCCGAAGAGCACGGCGGCCATGCCGCCCTCCCCGCCCGGCACGGCGGCATATGAACCGGCCTTCGGCTCAAAGCCCGCCGCATCCGCAAAGGAGCGGGCCAGCGAACCGAGGCCTCCCCGAATACCGGGCCAGCTCGATTTGGTCACAAACCAGATGGAGATGGCCGCCTCGCGGCCCGATTCGGCAAAGGCTGGGTGCATCCGCGCTTCTTAACGGGTCTTCCGCGGCTCCGCCAATAGGCCGGTTTAACCAGCCGTTAGGGTTAACGCTTTATTGAGCGAAGATCGCGTGCGGGTCCGCACCCGCCGCCGATCGAGGCGCGCCATGTATCGTAGCAAGTCCAAGTCCCGCCTTCTCGCCAGTGCAGCCGTGGTTGCGGCTCTGATGCTTGGTGGATGCCAGACCGCTCAGCTCGGCACCCCGACCGGTTCCATCACACAGGCGTCTTCGGAGGCCGACCCGCGCCACGATGCGCAGGTCTGGGGCGAGCGATACAGCAAGAACCAGAAGGACCCGGAAGCTGGCATTCGCTACGCGCAGGCGCTTCGCGCCATGGGCCAGCGCGCGCAGGCGGTCGCGGTCCTCGAACAATCCTCTCTCAACAATCCCCACAATGCCGAAGTCCTCGGGGCCTATGGCCGCGCGCTGGCGGATAGCGGCCAGTTCGCTCAGGCCCTCGACGTTCTGAGCCGTGCGCATACACCCGATCAGCCCGACTGGCGCATCCTTTCGGTTCAGGGCGTGGTGCTGGACCAGATGGGCCGCCATCAGGAAGCCCGGCGACACTACCTCAGCGCGCTTCGGATCGTGCCGGACGAGCCGTCCGTCATGTCCAACCTCGGACTTTCCTACGCGCTCTCGAAGAATCTGCGCGAGGCGGAGGACACGCTGCGACGTGCGAGCGCCAAAAGCAGTCGCGAGCCGCGTGTCCGTCAGAACCTCGCGCTTGTCGTCGGCCTGCAAGGACGCTTCCAGGAGGCTCAGGAGATCGCGAGCGCCGATCTCTCGCCGGAGGAGGCTGCGGCGAACCTCGAATATCTGCGCAACATGATCGCAGCGGAAAAGAACAAGGGCAAGCCGACACAGCGCCTGCTGCGGCAGGCGGCGAACAATTCGTAATCGGACAATTCCGCTTCCCGCGGGCTAGCCCCAAATCGCCAGACGCTACTGCAGCGCCATCACACGGATCGCGGCCGGGCCAAGAATGACGATGAACAGCACCGGCAGGAAGAACAGAATCATCGGCACAGTCAGCTTGGGAGGCAGCGCCGCGGCTTTCTTTTCGGCTTCGGCCATCCGCATGTCGCGGTTTTCCTGAGCCAGAACACGTAGCGTCTGCGCAAGCGGCGTGCCGTAGCGCTCTGCCTGCTGCAGCGCGACGCAGACCGATTTGACACCCTCGAGATCGGTGCGCTTGGCGAGATTGTCATAGGCCTGACGCCGATCCGGCAGATACGACAGCTCGGCCGTCGTCAACGTCAGCTCTTCGGCAAGCGCAATCGATTGCGTTCCGATCTCGTTCGAGACCTTCTTGAACGCAGCCTCGATCGACATGCCCGATTCGACGCAGATCAGAAGCAGGTCGAGCGCATCCGGGAACGCGCGGCGGATCGACAATTGCCGCTTCTGGATCTTGTTCTTCAGAAACAGCAGCGGCGCCTGCATGCCAAGATAGGTCGCAAACAGGCACATCCCGATCTTGACCGTCAACGGCTTGTCGATCTGAAGAATGACAAACACATAGAGCACCGAGAAGACGAGCGCCACGATCGGCGTCACCATCCGGAAGAACAGATAGGTGACATACGGCGCCTGACCGCGGTAACCGGCCTGAACGAGCTTTTCGCGCGCCTCTTCCTGCCCGACCCATTTGTTGAGCTGGAAATTCTCCACGGCCCTCTGCATGAATTGCTTGGGCGTCTGCCGCAACGTAACCTTTTCGCCGCGCGCCATCCGCTCGCGCTCGCGCTGACGGATCTTTTCGCGCTCGATTGCGACCGCTTTCATGCGTTTCGGCAGCGTATTGGTCGCCAGCAGCGGCATCGCAAGTGTCAGCACGGTGGCGACGGCGGCGATGCTCGCGAGAATCATCGCGAGCAGCCGGGTATCATGCAAGATGCCGATGATGATCTGGGTCATGACGCGCTCAGAAGTCGAAGTTGATCATCTTCTTCATCACCATGACGCCCATCGACATCCACATCGCGCTGCCGAGCAGCATCAACTGGCCTGTCGGATGGGTCCACAGAAGCTCGATGTAAGTCGGACTGGTGATCCAGACGAGGCCCATGACTGCCGGCGGCAGCGAGCCGATGATCGCGGCGGAAGCCTTGGCCTCCATCGACATGGCCTGGATCTTCGCCTTCATCTTCTTGCGCTCACGCAAGACCTTCGAGAGGTTGCCGAGCGCTTCGGAGAGATTGCCGCCCGCCTTCTGCTGGATCGCGACCACGATCGCGAAGAAATTCGCTTCCGGCAACGGCATGCGCTCGTAGAGCTTGCCGCAGGCTTCTCCGAGCGGAAGCCCGATGGTCTGGGTTTCGATGATCGCCTTGAACTCGCTCTTGACGGGTTCCTGCCCCTCGGCGGCGATCATCTTCATGCTGTCCAGGAGTGGCAGACCCGCCTTGATGCCGCGCACGATGACGTCGACCGCATCGGGGAAGACAGCCAGAAAGCGGTTTTCCCGTCGCTTCTTGAGAAACAGCAGGATCCAGAATGGCAAGCCGAGACCTGCGGCAAAACCAAAGCCAAGCGCTGCCAGGGGGCCGAAGCCCATGCCAAACACCAAGCCGAACGCCACAATAGCCATTCCGACCGAGATCAAGGTGTACTGACGCGTCGTCCAGCTCAACCCGGCTTGCTGGATGCGCTGCGCGAGTGTCGGCCTCGCATTCTTGCGCTGGCGCAGCTCGAGGTCTTTCAGCGATTCCTCGACCTGCTCGCGCCGCGATTTCTGAGCACCCCGAACGGCGCGTTGCGCCGGTTGTGTCTGGGCCGCCGTCGCAACACGCCGTTCGACGTTCCGTTCGCCCGACAGCAGCGGATACAGGAACACCCAGGCCAGCCCGCCGACCGCCACGGTCGCGAGGATCGCCATCATCAGAGGCTGGTTGTCGAGGGCGAACATGATCAGGCCATCGCCTCTTCTTCGGCGCGAGCGCTCGCATCGAGCGCCGCGGCAAGCCGCTTCTCCTCATTGTAATAGCGAGCGCGGTCCCAGAAGCGCGGACGGCCGATCCCGGTTGAGCGGTGGCGACCTATCAGATTGCCCTGCGCATCTTCACCGACCATCTCATAGACAAACAGGTCCTGCGTGATGATCACGTCGCCTTCCATCCCGAGGACTTCGGTGATGTGCGTGATGCGGCGCGACCCGTCGCGAAGACGGGCAGCCTGGATGATCACGTCGACCGACGAACAGATCATCTCGCGGATCGTCTTCGATGGCAGCGAGAAGCCGCCCATCGTAATCATCGATTCAATACGGGACAGCGCCTCGCGCGGCGAGTTGGCGTGCAGCGTTCCCATCGATCCGTCGTGACCGGTGTTCATCGCCTGCAACAGGTCGAAGGCCTCCGGTCCGCGCACTTCGCCGACGATGATCCGCTCGGGTCGCATACGCAAACAGTTCTTGACCAGGTCGCGCATGGTCACCTGCCCCTCGCCTTCGAGGTTCGGCGGCCGCGTTTCCAGTCGCACAACATGCGGCTGCTGCAGTTGCAATTCCGCGGCGTCTTCGCATGTGATGATGCGTTCGTCGTCGTCGATGAACTGCGTGAGACAGTTCAGAAGCGTGGTCTTGCCCGAACCGGTGCCGCCCGACACAATCGTATTGACGCGGCAACGTCCGATGATCTTCAGGATCTCGGCGCCCTCCGGCGTGATCGATCCATACTTGACCAGCGTGTCGAGCCTCAGCTTGTCCTTCTTGAATTTGCGGATCGTGAGAGCGGGCCCATCGATCGCAAGTGGCGGAACGATCGCGTTCACGCGGGAGCCGTCCGGCAGGCGTGCGTCGCAGATCGGCGAGGATTCGTCGACACGCCGGCCGACCTGGCTGACGATGCGCTGACAGATATTGAGGAGCTGCTGGTTGTCGCGAAAGCGGATGCCGGTTCTGTGGATCTTGCCGGCGACTTCGATATAGACCGTGCCCGACCCGTTCACCATGATGTCGGCGATGTCATCGCGCGCCAGCAACGGCTCGAGGGGGCCATAGCCGAGAACGTCGTTGCAGATGTCGTCGAGCAGCTCTTCCTGCTCGGAAATCGACATGACGACATTCTTGATCGCAATGATTTCATTGACGATGTCGCGGATTTCCTCGCGCGCGGCGTCCGCATCAAGGCGAGCCAGCTGGGCGAGATCGATGGCCTCGATCAGCGCGCCGAAGATGGTTCCCTTGACTTCGTAATAGCTTTCGGATCGGCGGCTGTCGGTCGCGAGCACCGGCGCTTTCGTGGGCGTAGTTGGTGCGGACAGGATCTGGGCACCAAGCCCGGTTGACGGCAGCGGGGCCCGGCCTTCGCTGCTCATGGCCGCAGGCGGAGCAGCGGGCTGCGGCGCCGCAGGCGGGGGTGCGGGCGGTGGCGCCAATGTCGCAGCGCCCCCGACATGTGCACCCGGTAAAGGACCCGACACGTTACGCTTGCCAAACACGACTCACGAACTCCTGAACTAGGCGTTCTTGCGGAACTTCTGAAGCAGCGGACTGAACAGACTCGACTTCGTTTTCTTTGCCTCCGATCGGCCGGTCGTGAGCTGCGCAAGGTTCCGGAACATGTCCGCGACCTTGTGGCTGCCTGCGACCTCCGCAATCATCTGACCGTTATTGGCGGCGGTTCCGAAGAGCTGCGGTTCGAACGGGATGATGGCGGCCGGATCGTCATCGAGTGCCTTCGCGAAGTCCGCAGGCTTGATTTCCGGCCGCTTCGGCACGCCGACCTGATTGAGCGCGTAGAACGGGCGATGGTCGTTGACGCGCGAGGCCTTCAGGTAATCGACGAGATTTTTCGCATTGCGCAGGTTGGCAAGGTCCGGCGCCGCGACGATCAGGATGTCGTCGGCAGCGAGCAGCGTGCGCTTCGCCCAACCGGTCCATTGATGCGGCACGTCGAGCACGATGCATGGCACGGTGGCGCGCAGCGAATCGAAGATCGCATCGAACGCATCCGCTCCGAAATCGTAAACGCGATCGAGCGTCGCCGGGGCGGCAAGAAGGCTCAGATTGTCCGAGCATTTCGACAGCAGCCGATCGACGAAATTCGTATCGATGCGGTCGGGAGAAAATACCGCATCCGCAATCCCCTGCGGTGGGTCCTGGTTGTAATCGAGACCGGCCGTGCCGAAGGCGAGGTCCAGGTCAGTAACAACCGAGTCGAGCGCCAGATCGCGCGCAATCGACCACGCCACGTTATGTGCGACGGTCGATGCGCCGACACCGCCCTTGGCGCCGACCACGGCCAGAATCCGGCCGACAGGCTTGGCATCGGGAGCCGAATACAGCCCGCAGACCGAGCGCACGATATCGAGCGTATTGACGGGCGCTATCAGGTAGTCGCTGACGCCGCGGCGAACGAGCTCACGATAGAGCGTCACATCGTTGTGCCGACCGATCACAACGACCCGCGTGCCCGGGTCACACACTTCGGCAAGCGAATCGAGGCCAGCCAGAACGACTTCCGGGCGCGATTCGAATTCGAGGATGATCACGTTCGGTGTTGGCGCGGAGCGGTAAGCCTCGGTCGCGGCCGTCATGCCGCCCATCTGAATTTTCAGATGGGCCTTGGCCAACCGCCGGTCTTCACCGGCCGATTGGACGGCCGCTGCGGTTTCGACGGATTCGCAGAACGCCTGGATCGAGATGCGCGGCGCCGGCGCGATATGTTCATCGCGCGCCGGCAGCTGCGCCGGATTTGCGTCCATTGCCGATTGTGGGGCGCTTCTCATCATTTCGCGACGTCGCTCACTTTACCCGCGTTCTGGTTCGGATAGTTGGTCTCCGGGCTCTGGCCCTGCCGGTACTTCTCGAGCACCATCGTGCGCCGCGACGTCCAAGTCGGCGCTTCGGCGCGTGGCTGTACGAGGTCTGCCGGATTGGCCACCATCGCAGCGAGATTGCGCTGGTTGGAGCAGCCGAGATTCCAGTAATTCAGGTTGTCGTTATACGCGGCGGTCAGCGTCGGCCCGAGATCGGCGGGCCACAAGCCGCAGGGGCCGGCTTCCGCGACAATGGTCGAGTATCTGAGTTTCAGCGTCGGGAATTTTTCCGGATTGTCCGGCGTGTATGGATGAACCGCGACGCTCTGCATCGGAACGCCCGACGCCGCGAAGATCGATTTGATCTCGCGCATCGCCTGCGACGCGGCGTACTGGTTCTGCGTCCCGGACGGAACATCGATCACGATGCCGCCGGTCGCTTCGCTCTTCCAGACCTTCGCAAAGGAGAGCACCTCGGCCCGTTGCGTCGGCGTCAACGAGCCCCGGCTTTGACCGATGAACACTTCGACTGTGCGCGAACCATCACGCAGTGCGATCTGGTGGCGCTTGCGATAGTCATTCGGGTAGCCGACGGTGTCGTTGGGCAGCATGCATCCGCCAAGAACCGAACCGATCAGGACAATTCCGGCGACCTTGAGCATCAACCTGCCGTCGCGTACGCGGCCGATCGTAAAGATCTGTGACATGCGATCGTCTCCTCGTACGCCCTTAGTCCAGGATGAAACCATACTTGCCGTAATACATGCGGTTCGGATCGACCTTGCCGGGGATGCCGTAGATCTTGTTGAGCCGTCCCATGAAGAAGCTCGACGGATCCGATGTGTCGGCGTAGCCGTCATCGGGGCGCGAGAGATCTTTCGGCGCGACCGCGCGCACGACATAGGGCGTGACAAGGATCATCAGTTCGGTCTGCCGGTTGACGTAGTCGCGGCTCTTGAAGAGCGCGCCCAGAATTGGAAGCTGCATCAGGCCCGGAAGCCCGTTGATCTGCTGCTTGGTCTGCTCCTGGATCAGGCCGGCGAGCGCCAGCGCGCCGCCTGATGGAATCTCCACCGTGGTATCGGCGCGGCGCACCTTCAGCGAGGGGATCTGACGGGCATTCTCGCCAACACCGAATTGCAGGGCGCCTTCGTTCGACAGTTCGGACACTTCGGTCGTCACCTTCATGCTGACGCGGCCTTCCGCCAGCACCACGGGCGTGAAGCCGAGGCTGATACCGAACTTCTTGAACTGGATCTGCGGCTGGCAGCTTGCGGCGCCTCCGGTGACGTTATCGCAGGAATAGCCGGCGAGGATCGGAAACTCGCCGCCCGCCAGGAAGTTCGCGGACTCACCGGAGATCGCGGTGAGGTTCGGTTCGGCGAGCGTGCGGATGACACCGGCACGCTCCATCGCACGCAGGATCGCGTTGACGCGATTGCCACTTCCCGAGGTGAAGGTGCCCGCGACAAAGTTCTCCGGAACGAGTGCAGAGCCGTGGACGGGGAACGGATTCTGGTTGTTGAAGTTGAGCACCGCCGAGCCGACGCCCACGGTGCCATTCAGATTGACGCCAAGCTGCTTGATGACATCGCGCTGTACTTCGGCAACGGTGACGCGCAGATTGATCTGATCGCGGCCCTTCACGGTGATGGCGTTCACCACCTTGTCGCCTGCGGCGGTCATCCCGGCGGTGCCGGCATTGAGAAGCCGGCCAGCCACGGCGAAAGCGGTTTGTGCATCGGCCGGGGTTGCGGCGATGCCGCTCAGCACGACACCGTCGGTCCCAAGTGCCTCGACGCGAATATCGCTGTCGGGCACGGCGTGCCGAATGGCTTCACGAATGCCGTTGAGATCGCGCTTGACCGCGAGGTCGAAGCCCGCGATCTGGCGGCCTTCGGCGTCGAAAAAGAAGATGCTGGTCTGACCAACCTTGACGCCGATCATGTAGGCGCGACGCGCCGAACGGACGACCGCGTTGGCGATCGTCGGGTCCGCGACGAGGACATCCTTTGCGTCACGCGGCAGATCGATGACCACCGCCTTGCCGACGCCGAGCGACACGGGACGTGAACTTGTCTCGCTGCCAACCACGCTGATCACCGGCGTACGGTACAGATCTGGCTCGGCGGCATGTACGGCGGTCGTCGCCACCGTGGCCAGCGCGGCCACGATGAAAAGCGTCCGGATCGTCGTCTGGTTCGCCATGAAGCGGCTTCCTTCCTTCAACCTATTTCGACGTGGCGGTCGTAGACACGCCGAACCGCACGATGTTCACGCCAGTGCGCCGCGCTGCCGGATTTTCTTCGGCATCGGCGGCAGTCTTTGATGTATCGACGACGCTGCGCAGGGCGAGCGACAGGACGCCGGCCTGCTTGCCGGCTGCGAGAGTTTCAGCCTGGACCGGCGTCAGCTCGAGCGTGACGGTCTTGCCGATCACGACCTTCTGGCCGTTCTTGTCTTCCACCGTCTGGTCGACGGCGAGCACGCGCACATTCGCGATGATGGTCTCGCTGGTGTAGGATTCGATGCCGTTGCGCTTCTCCGCTTCGCGGTCCCGTCGCGCCAGGATCACATCGACATAGTCACCCGGAATGACGAAGCCGCCCGCGCTGGTTTCGGCGCTGATTTCGGTCGCGACTGCGCGCATGCCGGCGGGGAGGATGGCCGACAGGTAGCCCGAGGCGTTCGCTTTCACCAGGCGCGATTCCTGAATCGGCTCGCCGGCAAAGAAAGTGCCGCCGCGCACGATTGAGCCGGCAATCTGTTCGATCGCGTCGGGCCGGTCGCTCTTGCGGATGAAATTCGGACCGGCGGACGCAGCCGGCCACATCTGCCAGCGCAGCTCATCCGGCTTGACGGCTGTGCCCTGGCCGATATCGCTATTCGCGACGAGGACGTCGACGGTTTCGAGCTTCGCCACCGGGGCCGGCGGCGGCGCCTGAACGGCCGATCGGCCTGCCAGCAGTGCCGCGAGGCCACCTGCTGCGACCGCAACCCCAAGGACAATGAGTCGCGCGGCTCTCATACGCTTCACTTTCCACGAATGACGCATTCGGCCGGGACATGGCCGTGAGGGTGAGTTTCACCACCCAAAGGTCAATTCGTGGTTAATGAGCGGTTTGCAAACCAAGTTAATTTTGTCTTGATCTGGCTCGGGAAACGGAACCCGTCAGCCGATGGGAAGCGGCTTCATCCAGATCGTATAGGGATAGACCGCGATCGCGGCGCTGGCGAGTGCGATGCCGTAAGGCACGCCGGCGTCCGCACGATGCAGCCGCAACGCCCAGTCCTGCCCCTCCAGCATGGCCGGCAGCGGCATCAGCCGATAACGCATGATCGCAAGGGTCAGGACGCCTCCGAACAGTGAGGCATAGATCAGATAGGTCATCAGGGGATCGAAACCGAGCCAGAGCGCAGTCGCCGCGGCAAGCTTGGCATCGCCGCCGCCGATCCAGCCGCATGCGAACAGTGTGAAGGTGACTGCCAGAACCGTCAGCCCCGCACCGAGATGCGACAGCAGCTCGGCTCCGCCCATCCCGATCAAAAGCGCCATGACGAAGAACCCGGCGATCAGAAGCAGCGACACCCGGTTCGAGATCGTCATCGTAAACAGATCGCTAAACGCAGCGAAGGCCATAAGCGCCGGAAACAGAAACAGGCGAATGGCGTCTGTCATCATCACAGTCATGGCCGCACTCACAACACCAACCTGACTCTGAAACTAGCAGCCGGCCCTTGCGGTTCAGTTATCGCCGCATACCGTTCCGGAAAAGGCAAAGCCGCGCCCGAGGGGTGACCTCGGGACGCGGCTTCGCACTCGGCCACCAATTACTTCAGGGCGCCCTGGACCGACGTAAAGGTCGAGGTCAGCTTCGTGCCGAGGCCCTGCACGACGGTGATGATGGCGACGGCAATGCCAGCCGCGATCAGGCCGTATTCGATGGCAGTCGCACCCGACTCGTCACCAATGAACTTCTTGAAGGTCACCATTGTTATAGCTCCGTTGAGACAGCGTTTTTGAACCAGACTTGAACCAGACAACCGGTGTGGCCGGCAGTGACGCGAACCTACCGGGCGCGATTGAAAAATCCGTAAGGGCGATGATCCCCGTTTTTGAGGTTGGCTTCATCTTCCGTTAGCGATGATCTCGCCGATGGACGCGATGGGCACGAGGCCGGCGTCGGGAAGACCGCCGAACATGCCGCATCCGGCACGCGGCGCTTGCGCCGGAAACATCGATGAAATGCAGGTTTTTCGAATCGAAGCCGACAGTCAGCCCTGCGGCGAAGGCCCTCTGGCCGCGGCCCCATCCCCGGTAACGGGAAGCAACGCCGAGACCGGCCGGACCAATGTCTTGACCGATTTTTCGGGCTGGCCGTCTGAATCTGAGGTTAAGGAAGATTTGAAGCAAATTTGGAAAGCACTGTCTGGAACGTCGCAAAGCCTCCTGGCGGACGAGCGCGCGAGAAAGGCGAGCCGCCAGTCATTCTGTGACATCCCGTTCGGGAAAGATTCACCAATTTGCGGTGAATTGTCTCTGTGGGATCGTCCTGTCCGGCGTCCACCAGTGTTGATGTGTGCGGAGTAGCGTGATGGCGGCGCGTTCTGGCGTTCGGAGCTTTTTCCGCTCCGCATTTTTTAGCGCGACAGCGCTCGCACTTCTGATGACAGCGGCGCAGGCCGGCGACATTCCCCCAAGCGAAATCCTGAATGTCAGCATGGACGAGGCCAAGCTGATCCGGCTGCCGGATCGCGTGGCCACCATCGTGGTCGGGAATCCACTGATCGCCGACGCGTCGCTGCAGCCGGGCGGGCTTGTGGTGTTGACCGGCAAAGGTTACGGCGCGACCAACTTCATCGCACTTGACCGCCAAGGCAATGCTCTCCTTGAAAAGATCATCGAGGTGCGGGGCGCGATCGACACCGTGGTCGTATACAAGGGCGTCAACCGCGAAACCTATAGCTGTGCGCCGAACTGCCAGCCCGTCATTGCGCCAGGCGACACCCAGCAGTTCTTCAATCAGGCGCTGGTTCAGACCACGGCCCGGAGCACACAGGCGAGCGCGATGTCCGCCCCGCGCTGATCCACAGCGAGCGCCATCGGCGTCGTGGTTTCCGAAGTGTGAATCGCACACTGTTGTTTGTCCGGAACCCGGGCAACCATTCACAAACGCGTCTTTGCTAGAACCTGTTGGTGCGGGCGTCGTGCGCCCGATCAATGGGTGAGCGTTATGTCGAAGGCCGTGAGAAAAGGTGCGACATCGCACTTTGTACGCCGGTTTACACCGCGCATTCTTCGCCGCTTTGCCCGCAAGAAAGACGGCGCTGTCGCGGTCGAATTCGCGATGGTCGCGGCGCCCTTCCTTGCGCTGGTTTTCGCGATCCTTGAAACCGCACTGGTCTTCTTTGCTGGCCAGGTCCTTGAGACAGCCGCGTCGGACTCCGCGCGTCTGATCATGACGGGCCAGGCGCAGAAGAACGGCTTCAACGAGACAAAGTTCAAGGAAGAGGTGTGCAACCGCGTTTTCGGCCTGTTTGATTGCAACACCGGCATCAAGGTCGATGTGCGCACCTACTCGTCCTTCAGTTCGGCCAACATGTCGAAGCCGATCGACGCCAATGGCAACGTCACCTTTACGCCGATGTTTCAGCCGGGAACACCGGGCGACATCGTGGTCGTACGCCTGCTCTACGAGTGGCCGGTTTTCGTGTCGCTGCTCGGACTCAATCTCGCCGACCTGTCCGGCGGCAAACGTCTGCTGATGGCGACAGCTGCATTCCGCAACGAGCCCTATCAATGAAACACGTCATGATCGGCCGTATCGAAAGCATTCTCGCCCGGCTTGTGACCCGGCGCCTGTCCGAGTTCACGCGCGACAAGCGCGGTGTCTCCGCAGTCGAGTTCGCAATGCTGCTGCCGCTGATGCTGACGCTATATCTCGGCGGCGTGGAGGTGTCCCAGGGGATCAGCATCGATCGCAAGGTGACGCTGACCGCGCGCACCGTCGCCGACCTTGTGGCTCAGGTCGCGAGCATCGATACCGCGGGCATCAACGCGGCTCTCGGCGCATCCACGGCCGTCATGGCGCCCTACCCCGACTCGAGTGTGAAGGTCACGGTGTCGGTGATCGATATCGACGCGAACGGCAACGCCAAGATCAAATGGAGCGCCACCAAGAACGGCACCGCGCGTGCGGTCGGCTCCAGCGTGACCCTGCCCGCGGCGCTGAATGTGCCATCGACCTCCCTGGTTTGGGGCGAAGCCTCCTACACATATAAGCCGTCGATCGGCTATGTCGTCACCGGGACGATGAACCTGAGCGATCAGATCTACATGCGGCCGCGGCTGTCCGACACGATCCAGAAGATCTGATGCCATCGCGCGGGGTCGCGCGTCATGCGCGCCCCCGAAGCGGTCGTCACGGGATCGGCAAGCTCGTCGTCGACTTGATCTTCTCCATCGCGAACCGCGACGTGACGTTCTTCAACGGCGAAGACGCAATCAGCTTCTTGTAGAAGGTGTCGTAGGCCTGCATGTCCTGCACGACGACGCGCAGCATGTAATCGACATCGCCGGCCATCCGGTAGAATTCCATCACTTCCGGCATTGCGCTGACCGCGCTCGCGAAGCGGCTGAGCCAGCCCTCGGAATGATCGTCGGTCTCGACCGAGACGAAGACGCTGATACCGAGCCCGACCTTGTCCTGATCGACGATCGCGACCCTCTTCTGAATCACGCCCTCGGCCTCGAGGCGCTGAATGCGCTTCCAGCAAGGCGTGGACGACAAGCCCACCCGCTGGCCGATCTCGGCAACCGAGAGTGAGGCATCTTCCTGCAATGTCAGGAGAATTTTCCGATCAATGGCATCCATGCAGCACCTAGAATATTATTCCATTTTAAGGGTCACAGGATGCTATACATGGAACATTGTTCTCCATGGAAGCCTATTTTTCGGACCTCGCATCAAGAAACTGCTCCACCTCATCCCGCTCCGGCGCTGCCGCACCACCCCCCATTCGGCTGCACTTGATCGCAGCCGTGGCCGCGGCAAAGCGCATCGCCGCCGGGATGGCCTGGCCCTCGGCCAGAGCGAGCGCAAAGGCCCCGTGGAAAACATCCCCCGCGCCCAATGTATCGACCGCCTCGATCCGGAAGGCCGGCAACCGGCGGATCGCACCTTTTTCGAGCCACAGCATGTCCTGCTGCCCGTGCGTGACGGCGAGAAAGGCATCGGTTCGCTCCGCGACCAGCGAGAGCGCGGCGGCAAGATCGTCAGTACCCGCTGTCGTGCGCAGCCCGTCGGTGGAGAACACGATATGCGTGGCCACCGTCAGAAGATCGTCGGTCAGCCGCGTCGGCTTGTCGCCGTCGAGAACGACGATGTTGCCTGCGGCCGCGGCCGCGCGCGCGACCGGCAGCACGAATTCCGGAAAGCGATTATCGATCAGCACGGCATCGGCGCCCGCAATCGCGTTTTGCGGATCGTGTGGCCGCGCAACCTCGATCCTTGGATCGCGGTAACTCACGATGGTTCGTTCGCCATCACCGTCGATGAAGATCGAGGACCGCGACGAGACCGCCCCGTCCACGCGCACGACATGCGCAACATCGATGTTTTCGTATTGAAGCTTGGCCAGAACGTTGTCGCCGGTCAGATCGCGCCCGGGCGGGCCTCCGAGGGGAGAGATTACACGCGTGCGTCCGCCCAGCCGGCTGATTGCAATCGCGGCGTTCGCCGCGCATCCGCCCAGCACGGAAAAGAAATCCTCCGCGCGGGTCTTGGTGCCGGGAGCTGGAAATGCAGACAGGCGATACACATGATCGATCACCGACATGCCGGCGCAAACGATCAGCTTTCCACCGGTGGAGTTAGGTGAAGACGCCATCGCCCTTTTCTACCCACGCGCGGATGATGTGATGGGCGATCGCCACCGGCGGCGGCGTGCCGAGACCTTCCGGATGCGTCCGCATCAACATCGTTGCGGCTTCCTCGCGCGAGAACCAGCGGGCATCCTCAAGCTCGTCGTAATCGACGACGATGTCATGGGAGGTCGCCTCGGCATGGCAACCGATCATCAGCGACGAGGGAAACGGCCAGGGTTGCGAGGCGAAATAGCGGACGCGCCCGCAGCGAATTCCGGCTTCTTCCAGGGTTTCGCGTCGCGCCGCCTCTTCGATGGTTTCGCCCGGCTCGACAAAGCCGGCGAGGCACGACCACATGCCCGGCGCAAAGCGCGACTGCCGGCCGAGCAGGCATCGATCGCCGCTGACCGCCAGCATGATCACGACCGGATCGGTTCGCGGAAAATGCTGCGCCTTGCAGTGCGTGCAATCGCGCCGCCAGCCAGCCTGCACCACCTCGGTCGGATGACCGCAATTGCTGCAGAAGTGTCGCCGCGCATGCCAGTGCAACAGCGCCTTCGCCTCCGCGAGCGGCGCGAGATGATCGGAAGGAACGAGGCCCTGAACCGCGATCGAGCGCAGATCGGTGACGTGAAACCGTTCGTCCGCCTTGAGGGTCTCGATCGCATCATGCGGCAGTGCCACACCGAACCGGCCGGCGTCACGCACAAGACCCAGAAACACGCGCTCGGCCGCCGGGGCCAGGGCTGAGATCTCCCTCGCCGAGAACATCGGATAGAAGCCATCACCCGATCGCTTCAGCACAACCATCTCGCCGCCGACGAGATAGAAGCCGCACGTCTCCTGTGCGGCGCAGGCATCGAGAAATTGCGGATCGATCCGCCGCACGGCGGCGCGATCGAGCTGGCTGTCGACATAGCCGAGCGTCGGCCAGGGGCCGAAGGGGAGCGCTTTCTGCATCGTCAGGACACCCAGAGTTTCTTCTTCATCGCATCCATGAACCGGTCGAGCTCAGTGAAGTCGTGGTCGAGCGGTTCTGCTGCGCCCCAGACCGGCTTCGGCCAGGCCTTATCGGTCTTGCGGCGGGCGATGACATGCACATGAAGCTGGGGGACCGCATTCCCCAAAGCGGCAACGTTCAGCTTGTCGCACTTGGTGACATCTTTCAGCACCCGGCCGACACGAGCGATCTCTACCATCAGCTGGGCCTGCTCGACCTCGTCCAGATCGATGATCTCGACAATGTTCGGCCGCCGCGGAACCAGCAGCAGCCAGGGGTAATTCGCGTCCTTGATGATCAGGACACGCGAGAGCGCCAGATCGCCGAGTTCTATCGTATCCCGCACGAGTTGCGGGTGCAGCGACCATCCATCCGAATTCATGTGATTGTCCAAGGCATTGCGGGAGAGCACAGGTTATCACCTCCCCTGCCGTTTTGCTTGCTTTCGGGGCGGCGAGGCCCGATATAACGCATGGGAGGTTGGCGGTGGGCGAGCCACTCGCCAACCGGGTCAGGTCCGGAAGGAAGCAGCCCTAACGAGCTTCGGTTCGGGTCGCTCGTCAGCCTCCCACCCCTTTTCGTCGCAAATGCAGGTGTCCGGGCCGCGCCGGCGCCTCCAACCCGGAAGCGCGATGAGCGAGACCAGCAACGAGACGCCGGGACAGGGCGCACCGCAGGGTGCGGGCGCCTACCGCGTCCTAGCGCGCCGCTACCGGCCCTCGACCTTCGCCGACCTGATCGGACAGGACGCGATGGTGCGCACGATCTCGAATGCGTTCGAGACCGGCCGCATCCCGCAGGCCTGGATCCTGACCGGCGTGCGCGGTGTCGGCAAGACGACCACCGCCCGCATCCTTGCGCGTGCGCTGAATTATCAATTGCCGGACGGATCGATCAAAGGCCCGACCATCGACATGCCGGTGATGGGCGAGCATTGCCAGGCGATCATCGAAAGCCGCCACATCGACGTGCTGGAGATGGACGCCGCTTCGCATAACGGCGTCGATGACGTCCGCCAGATCAATGATGCCGTGCGCTATGCACCGGTCAGTGCGCGATACAAGGTCTACATCCTTGACGAGGTTCACATGCTGTCGACGGCGGCGTTCAACGCGCTGCTGAAGACGCTGGAAGAGCCGCCGCCGCACGCGAAATTCATCTTCGCGACCACCGAAATCCGCAAGGTACCGATCACGGTTCTGTCGCGTTGCCAGCGCTTCGACCTGCGCCGTGTCGATGGCGACCTGCTGGTGCGGCATCTCTCCGGCATCGCCGAAAAAGAAGACGTCAAGGCTGAGACCGAGGCACTCGCGCTGATTGCGCGCGCCGCGGAAGGTTCGGTGCGCGATTCGCTGTCGCTGTTCGATCAGGCCATTGCGCATGCCGCCGGCGAAGTGCGCGCCGATGACGTGCGGCAAATGCTCGGCCTCTCGGACCGCGCGCGCGTCGTTGATCTGTTCGAGATGCTGCTCAAGGGCGAGATCGCAGACGCTTTGAAGGAATTGCGCGACCAGTATGATTCCGGCGCTGACCCCGCGATCATTCTCTCCGATCTCGCAGAATTCACCCACTTCGTGACGCGTGTGAAGCTCGTTCCCTCCGTTGCCGACGACCTGTCGCTCAGCGAAGCCGAGCGCGTGCGCGGCAAAGCCTTCGCAGCGCAGCTCTCGATGCGCATCCTGTCGCGGACCTGGCAGATGCTGCTCAAGGGCCTCACGGAAGTGCAGCAGGCTGCGCGCCCGGTCGCCGCAGCGGAAATGCTGCTCGTGCGCATCGCCTATGCCGCCGATCTGCCGACGCCCGATGAAGCGATCCGTTCGCTCGCGAATGGCGGAGTCATGGATACGGCTGCGATCTCCGCCCCGCGCAGCAATGGCGGCGGCGCGACAGCGTCCTTCAGTACTGCGCAAGCCGTAGCGCCGATCGCCACGCCACGCAGCGAGGCGCCACGCAGCGGACCGCGCGCGATGGTGGCGCCGGCCTTGAGCGCGGTGCCCCGCCCGGCCGCGGCGCCGGTTGCCGAAGTCTTGAAAATTGGCAGCTTCGAAGAGCTTGTGCAGCTCGCAGCTGACAAACGCGATCTGCGCGTCAAGGCAGCACTGGAGCGCGATATACGGCTGGTCCGCTTCGAGGACGGACAGCTCGAAATTGCGCTCGAAACCGGCGCATCGCAGGCCATCGTCAACGAATTGCCCGGCAAGCTGAAGTCGTGGACCGGCCGGCAATGGGTCGTCGTGTTGTCGCGCGAACCCGGCCAGCCGACATTGAAAGCGCAAATGGATGCGCGCGAGGCCGAACTGAAGCGTGGCGTGCGCGCCGATCCGCTGGTTCAGGCCGTTCTGGAACGCTTTCCCGGCGCGGAAATTGTCGCAGTGCGACCGCGCGAAAACGAGCCGCCGCCAGCCGGAATTGACGGCGATTTCATACCGGATCTTCCGGATGACGACGACGATAGTGATAGCGAAAGGTAAGACATGGCCGATTTCATGGGCATGATGAAGAAGGCCGCCGAGCTGCAGTCGAAGATGCAGGCGATGCAGGCAGAACTCGAGACAGTCGAAGTCGAGGGCGCATCGGGTGGCGGGCTGGTCAAGATCACCTTGTCCGGCAAGGGCGATCTCAAAGCCGTGAAGATCGACGATTCGCTCCTGAAGCCGGACGAAAAGGAAATCCTGGAGGATCTTCTTGTCACGGCCCATGCGGATGCACGCAAGAAATCCGAAAGCGTGATGGCGGAGAAGATGAAGTCGCTCACTGGCGGCCTGCCGCTGCCCGGCGGGTTCAAGCTGCCGTTCGGATAGCAACGACCGAATGACGATTGCGGACGACGATTATCTGATCCGGCCCGATCCGCACGATCCGCGGCTCACCGAGCGCGTGCGCGGAGTGGACCAGACCGGCGCAGAAATCGAAACTGTGGTGACGGTTGAACGTCCGCTGACGATCTTCCTGAATGCGCAGGAAATCGTGACGGCGATGACGATCGGCGATCATCCCGACTATCTTGCCATCGGCTATCTGCTCAATCAGGGCATGCTGCAGCCGGACGATATCGTGACCGGCGTGGACTATGACGAGGAATTGCAGGTCGTCGTCGTGCGCACCGAGCGCGAGACCAACTATGAAGAAAAGCTCAAGAAGAAGGTTCAGACATCCGGTTGCGCGCAGGGCACCGTGTTCGGCGATCTGATGGAAGCGCTGGAGAATGTCACGCTGCCGGCAGTGCCTTTGCGCACGTCATGGCTCTACGCGCTGACGCACAAGATCAACACCACGCCGTCGCTCTATCTGGAGGCCGGCGCGATCCATGGCTGCGTGCTGGCGCAGGAAGATCGCCCGCTTGTTTATATGGAAGACGTCGGCCGTCACAACGCAGTCGACAAGATCGCGGGCTGGATGTTCCAGCAGAAGGTGCCCGCACACGACAAGATTTTCTACACCACTGGCCGCCTCACCTCCGAGATGGTGATCAAGACCGTGCGCATGGGGATTCCGATCCTCGTGTCCCGCTCAGGCTTCACCGCATGGGGCGTCGAGCTCGCCCGCAAGGCCAACCTCACGCTGATCGGCCGCGCGCGCGGCAAGCGTTTCACGGCGCTCGCGGGCATCGATCGCATCATCTTCGATCAGGATCTCAGTTACATCGAGGACGAGAGCGCAAAGCATCGGCGCAAGGCGGCGATGCACGACGATTGAACGCTGCAGCAAATGACTGAGAGAACTTTTGGCCTCATCCTCGCCGGCGGCCTCGCGCGACGGATGGGAGGTGGCGACAAGGCACTAATCGAAATCGGTGGCCGCACAATCCTCGAGCGTGTGATCGAGACCGTGACGCCGCAATGCGAGGGTCTCATTCTCAATGCCAACGGCGATCCGTCACGATTTGCGCGCTTCGGGCTCCCCGTCGTGCCGGACGACATTCCTGATTTTGCCGGCCCGCTCGCCGGCATCCTTGTGGGTCTCGACTGGATCGCTGCGCATCGGCCGGAAATCGATTGGATGGTCAGCGTCCCCGGCGATTGTCCTTTTCTGCCCGCCGACCTCGTCGGCAAGTTGCACGCGGCGCGCTCGGCGTCCGGCGCGCCATTGGCCTGCGCCAAGTCCGGAGACTGGCGGCATCCGGTCGCCGGATTGTGGGCGGTTTCGCTCCGGGCGGACCTGCGGCGCGCTTTGGTGGACGAAGACCTGCACAAGATCGAGGTCTGGACCGCCCGTCACGGCATCGCCATCGCGGAATGGCCGGACCGGCCGGTCGACCCCTTTTTCAACGTCAACACGCCGGAAGATCGCGCCCGCGCCAACGATATCGCGCTCCAATAGCGCCGATGCGGCACCAAGCCGCTTGATCTCTTGCCCCCAAAGTCCATAATGATTCTAATATGTTGGGCCGCATATAGCGCGGGCCTATCAGGTCTTCCGGGGAGGCTATGATGCGGGTTTTTCTGATGTCCTGTCTGGCCGTCGTCGTTCTGGCGGTGTGCGGCTATTTCGCGATGAGCATGGCGCAGCGTGCGAGCGGAACAACATTCGCGACCGAAGGCGCCCGTATCAAGCAGAGCTGGAGCTACCGCAAGATGCTGAACCGGCCGGGTCCGCAGACCGTCGCTCATCAGGTCCCCGAAGGCGAC
This sequence comes from Pseudorhodoplanes sp., assembly GCF_035565795.1. GTDB lineage: Bacteria > Pseudomonadota > Alphaproteobacteria > Rhizobiales > Xanthobacteraceae > Pseudorhodoplanes. The sequence continues at coordinate 25,618 of NZ_DATMRV010000056.1, read as the reverse complement.
GCCGGCGAAGATTGCAGTGTCGCCACCACCTGGAAGTGGATCGCCATCGATTTCGGCGACGCGGCGGAAGAGAATCCGACCTGCTCCTGACGCGCCCAACTGCGCTCAGCGCGTGAGAATGGCGTAAGGCAGAAATTCGACGGTCGAGCCCGGCTCGACCGTCGTTATGTTTTCGGGAAGTTCCAGAAGCCCGTCGGTTTCGGTCAGCGACGTCAGCACACCCGCGCCTTCCTGCGGATGCCGGAACGCCTCTACGACGCCGTCCGCGGCGCGCTTCAATGCGACACGCACATATTCGCGGCGGCCCTTCTTCTTGCGATAGCTGAACGCCGCACGCACCGGCAGCGTGATCAACGCCGGCGCCATCGCACCCGAGAGTCTCAAGATCAGCGGCCGCACCACACGCACGAAGGTGACGAATGCCGCGACGGGATTTCCGGGCAGCCCGGCGAAGGCAGCGTTCGCACCAGTGGTGGCGCCCGCGATCACACCCATCGCAACCGGCCGCCCCGGCTTGATCGCGACGCGCCAGAACACCAGACGGCCGATCGCTTCGACCGCATCGCGTACGTGATCAGCTTCGCCAGTCGATACGCCGCCAGACGTCAGAACCAGATCGTGCCCGTCGGCTGCAGCTTTCAGCGCCGGTGCAAGCTGCGCAGGATCGTCCGGCAGGATCCCGAGATCGGTTACAGTCGCACCCAGCGACTCGATCAAACCACCAAGAAGCCGCCGGTTCGCATCGTAGAGCGTGGCGCGGCCCAGCGGCAAACCTGGCTCGGTCAATTCGTCGCCGGTCGAGAACAGCGCGACCCGAATGCGACGACGCACCGGCAACTCGGTCAGGCCGAGCGCAGATGCAAGCGCGACGTCTGCGACTGACAGAATGCGCCCGGCGGGTAACGCCACGGCGCCCGCGCAAATGTCTTCGCCGGCAAACCGGCGATTCGAACCGCGCTTCAGACCGGGCGGCACGATCACCTTGCCGTCTTCGACCCGCACATCTTCCTGCATGAACACGGTGTCGGCACCGTCCGGCATCGGCGCGCCGGTGAAAATGCGAATGGCCGTGCCCGGAGCGATCGGATGCACTGCCGCACGACCTGCGGTGATGCGCTCGGCAACAGCGAGGGTCGTATCGGACGCCGGGTCGAGATCAGAATGGCGAACGGCATAGCCATCGACGGCGGAATTATCGAAGGGTGGCAGGCTGATCGACGCTTCGACGTCTGCCGCCAATGTACGTCCGCGCGCAGCGGACAAGGTCACCATCTCGGTTTCGGCCACCGGAGCGATGCGTTCGTCGATGATGCGTTCGAGGTCATCAACCGGAAGCAGCGGCCCGGAAAACGCGAAGCAATCATCGGTCAGCTGCGCCATCAGATCGCATCCGCGTGCGCGCTGATTTCGGCGATCGGGATCGCCTTTGCAAGCAGGAGATCGGCGATGCCTTCGATATCGTTCAGGTCGACAACCGGTACGGTCGCCTGCGGCAGCGGCGTATCCGATGCGATCGCGACGATCCAGCCATCCTCACCCTGCAGCAGCGGCTTGCCGTTCGCCACGCGATGGACTTCGAGCTTGGGGAAGCTCTCGCGCTTGAACCCTTCGACCAGCACGAGATCGACGTCGGACAGCTTCGCGAGCAGTTGCGGCAGGCGCGGTTCCGGATCGCCGCGCAGTTCGTGCATCAATGCCCAACGGTTGCCGGAAACCACCAGCACCTCGGTCGCACCGGCAGAGCGATGTTCGAACGAATCCTTGCCCGGGCGATCGACGTCGAAATTGTGGTGCGCGTGCTTGAGCGTGGAGACGCGCTTGCCGCGCGCGATCAGGCGCGGCAGGACCTTGGTCAGAAGAGTGGTTTTGCCGGAGCCGCTCCAGCCGGCGAGGCCGATAATGCGCATGCGGCGCTTTTACAGCAAAGCGCCCGGCGGGGGTACCACCGGGCGCTTCGGATCGTAAATGCGGAGCCGCCGCTATTCGGCGGGCGTCGCCCTGGCGCCCGTGGGGGCGGCGCCACGCGCGCGCGCCTGCTCCTCTTCCAGCCAGAGGCTGTGGTGCTCGCGCGCCCAGTTCACGTCGACTTCGCCGGTACCCATCGCCTCGAAGGCGCCCTCCATGCCTATGGTGCCGATATAGATATGTGCCAGCATGGCTGCGACGAACAGGACTGCGACGATGCTGTGTACCATCTGCACGGTCTGCATCCCGGATATCGTGAAGTTTCCATAGAAAGGGAACATCAGAAGATAGCCGGAAATCGCCGACGCCGCGCCGCCCAGAACCACGATCCAGTAGATCATCTTCTGGCCGGCATTGAAGCGGTAGGCCGGCGGATGGTCATCGCCGATGATGCCGCCGCCGCGCTTGACCCACTCGGCATCCACGCGATTTGGAATGTTGCCGGCGATCCACATCAGGAAGATCAGGACGACGCCGATCGTGAACGGGAAGCTCACGAAGTTATGCGCGTATTTCGCGGCGAGCGACCAATTGGTGAAAGCCTCGGCGCTCATCAGCGGCATGAGCAAGGGGCGGCCGAACGTGATGTTGAGACCGGTGATGCCGAGAATGATGAAACACGCCGCTGTCATCCAGTGCACGAAGCGCTCGAACGCGCTGAAGCGCACGATCGTGCGTCCCGAGCGTCCGCTCTTCAGCCGCACCATGCCGCGCACCAGATAGAAGCCGACCAGCAGCAGAAGCATGCCGAGGATGGCGATGCCGCCGATCCAGCGCAGCGTCACTTCGTGGAAGTACCGCCAATCACGGCCGGCCGGCTGGATCAACACGCCTTCCTTCTTGTCGGGAATGCTGACCCGCCCCTGCACTCTCTGGAGTTCCTGAAGCAACTGACCTTCCTGAACCGCACTCGCGGTCGGGTTCACGGAGCCGTCGGAATTACGCGTCTGCGCCGCAGCGGGTACGGCCACAAGCACGATGCAAAGCAGCGCAAGCGCGCTGGCGAAGGTCTGAAGCGTCCGTGTGAGCGTCTGCATCCCCGTCTCCTCTTATTCGTGTCGTTGCGAGGGAGCCGGAAGATTTCCCGCCGGCCCATCACGCACAATCAGGATGCGATCGTTTCCCTGTAGGCAGTCTTCCATCCCCAGGCACCGGAACCGTAGCCGCGACGGACCACGCGCTCCTTGTAGATCTGGGCGATGATGTCGCCGTCGCCGGCCAGCAGCGACTTGGTGGAGCACATCTCCGCGCAAAGCGGCAGCTTGCCCTCGGCCAATCGGTTGGAGCCGTATTTCTGATATTCGGCGACGGTGTAGTCGTTGTCCGGGCCGCCGGCGCAGAAGGTGCACTTGTCCATCTTGCCGCGCGAACCGAAATTGCCGACTCGTGGATATTGCGGCGCGCCGAACGGGCAGGCGTAGAAGCAATAGCCGCAGCCGATGCAAAGATCCTTCGAGTGCAGCACCACCGCGTCGGCGGTGGTGAAGAAGCAGTTCACCGGGCACACCGCAGCGCAGGGCGCGTCGGTGCAATGCATGCAGGCCATGGACACCGAACGTTCACCGGGCTTGCCGTCATTGATGGTGACGACACGCCGGCGGTTGATGCCCCACGGCACTTCGTGTTCGTTCTTGCAGGCTGTGACGCATGCGTTGCACTCGATGCAACGATCGGCGTCGCAAAGAAATTTCATACGAGCCATGGTTGCGTCTCCTTAAGCCGCACGAACCTGACAGAGGGTAGCCTTGGGCTCTTGCATGCCCGTGACCGGATCGTAGCCATAGGTGGTGAGCACGTTGACGCTCTCACCCAGCACCACCGGGTCGGTACCCTGCGGATAGTTTCCGCGTTGATCCTCGCCCTGGAACCAGCCGGCGAAGTGGAACGGACACCAGGTCACGCCCTTACCGACACGCTCCGTGACAAGCGCTTTCATGCGCGCCTTGGACGAATGCTCGGCGCCGGTCACCCAGACCCAGCCTCCGTCAGTGATTCCGCGCTCCGCCGCATCGGCAGGATTTATCTCGATAAACATGTCCTGCTGCAGCTCGGCGAGCCACTTGTTGGACCGCGTTTCTTCACCGCCGCCTTCATATTCGACCAGACGGCCGGACGTGAGAATCAGCGGGAATTGCTTCGCAACACCGCGATCCACCGCCGACTTCTGAACATCGAAACCGAGATTGGGTACGCGGAACTGCCGGGCGTTCGGCAGGGTCGGATATTTCGCGACGAGTTCCGGACGCGGCGTGTAGATCGGTTCGCGATGCACAGGGATGGCATCCGGCAAACCGAACGCGTTGGCGCGCGCCTTGCCGTTTCCGTACGGGATGCAGCCGTGCTCGATGGCCACGCGCTGGATACCACCGGACAGATCGATCGACCAGGCCACGGCATCCGGATTCGCAGGATTGATCTTGTTGATCACCGCGAGTTCGGCCTCGGTGAGATCCTTGTCCCAGCCGAGCTTCTTGAGAACGCCGAGCGTGAACTCCGGATAGCCGTCCTTGATCTCGGAATCCTTGGAGTAATAGCCGTTACCGAGGAGGCTGACCTTGCGGGTCGTGCCATCCGGCAGCTTCTCTTCGCGCTCCAGACCAAAGCGGGCGCGGAAGGTACCGCCTCCCTCCTTGACGGAGAGGTTGGTGTTGTACAGGAGCGGCGTGCCGGGATGCTTGAATTCCGGCGTTCCCCAGCACGGCCATGGCAAGCCGTAATAATCGCCCTTGGCCGGCCCCGACGATGCCCTTTGCGTCAGCATGTCGAAGTCTTTCTGGTTGGCCATGTGCATCTTCAGCCGCTCGGGCGACTGGCCGCAATAACCCGTCGACCATCCGCCGCGATTGATCTCGCGAAGGACGTCTTCCGCCACCGGCATGTTGTTCTCGACCTTGATGTTCTTGAACATCAGGTCGGCAAAGCCGAGCTTTTTCGCCAACAGATAGTGAACCTCGAGGTCGTCCTTCGACTCGAAGATCGGCTTGACGATCTGCTCGCCCCACTGAATCGCGCGGTTGGACGCTGTACGCGACCCGGCCGTTTCGTAGCTGGTCGCGATCGGAAGCAGATAGGTATTGTTCTTGCGATTGGGCGCGAGTGCCGCCCAGGTCGTGGGATGCGGATCCGCAACGACGAGGAGATCGAGCTTCTCGATTCCCTCCTGAGCCTTTGGCATGCGGGTCACGGTATTGCCGCCGTGACCGAACACCATCATCGCCTTGATCGTATCCTTCTGCGACACATCCTTCTTGTCGGACAATGTCGCGTCGAACCAGCGGGTCGACGGAATTCCCGGCGTGTTCATCATCTTCACGGGCTTGCCATCGGCACCGGTGATGGTGTCGAAACGGCCCTCGAACCAGGAATAGTCAACCTCCCAGACCCGCGACCAATGCCGCCACGCGCCCTCAACCAGGCCGTAGTAGAGCGGCAGCGTCACGATATCGAGACCGAGGTCGGTCGCACCTTGCACGTTGGTGTGGCCGCGGAAGATGTTCGCACCCGAACCCGGTCCGCCGACATTGCCTGTGGCGAGCAACAATATGCAGCTTGCACGAACGTTGGCGGTTCCGACGGTATGCTGGGTCTGGCCCATCGCCCAGATGAGGCACGAAGGCTTGTCTTTAGCGAACATTTCGGCGACGCGCCGAAGCTGATTACCGGGGACGCCGGAAACGCGCTCGACCTCCTCCGGATTCCACTTCTCGACCTCCTTGCGGATGTCGTCCATGCCGTAGACGCGCTGCTCGATGAATTGCTTGTCTTCCCAGCCATTCTTGAAGATGTGCCACAGCATGCCCCAAAGCACCGGGATATCGGTGCCCGGTCGCAACCGCACATATTCGGTGGCGTGCGCAGCGGTGCGCGTCATCCGCGGATCGGCCACGATGAAGTTGGCGCGGTTCATCTCCTTGCCTTCGAGCAGATGCTGCAAGGAAACCGGATGCGCCTCAGCCGGATTGCCGCCGAGGAAGAACAGCGTCTTCGAATTGCGGATATCGGTGTAGCTGTTCGTCATCGCGCCGTAGCCCCAGGTATTGGCTACGCCAGCGACGGTCGTCGAATGGCAGATACGCGCCTGGTGATCGGAGTTGTTGGTCCCCCAGAAGGCCGCCATCTTACGATTGAGATAGGCACCCTCGTTGGTGAACTTCGCCGAACCAAGCCAGTAGACCGAGTCGGGCCCCGACTTTTCGCGGATCTGCAACAGCTTGTCGCCGATTTCGTTGATCGCGGTGTCCCAGGAAATTCGCGTCCACTTTCCGTCGACGAGCTTGAGCGGATATTTCAGCCGGCGATCGCCGTGCACGAGTTCGCGTGTCGCCGCGCCTTTCGCACAATGCGATCCACGATTGATCGGCGAATCCCATCCGGGCTCCTGTCCGACCCACACGCCGTTCTGCACTTCACCGATGACGGTGCAGCCGACCGAGCAATGCGTGCAGATATTCTTGCGGATGGTGATCGGCGCGCCTCCGGGCTGGCCCGCGGTCGCGGCATCGGCTTTGCGCATGCCCGTCAGCGGCAAGGCGCCGACTGCAGCAAGACCGCCCGCCACGAGACCGGAACGGCGCAGGAAAGTGCGGCGGTCGATGCCCCGCACGGAATTGTCGGCAAGCTGGGCGGCGAGATGACCGCGGCGCTTTTCGCGTTCTGTCCTTTTGATCAGCACGGCATGCCTCCCTTACTTTGCGCCCGGATAGCGATTGACTCGATAGTAGGTCTGCACTTCCGGCGAGTTTGGCTTGTAGCGAGCCTTGCGCTTTTCATCGTTCGTTTCAGTGTCGGCGTGAGCCGGCGTCGCGAGGGGCGCGGCGGCCGTTACGGCGACGCCAGCGCCTGCGCCGAGCGCACGCAGAAAATCGCGACGTCCCACCGACGTCTTGCGTTGCTCTGTCATCTGCCGTTCCTCCTGTCTCTCTCGCCGTGACCTGTTCACGCACCGTTACGACGGCAGCGCGAAGGCCTCGGCTTCGATGTCCACGAATACGCGTCCCAACGCCCCGACCTTGCGGTAGAAGTTCGCCTCTTCCGCCTGCTCGAGATCGGCAAAAAACCGTCCGATCCACGGCGCCAGGTGATTCTCGAAAATTCGCTTGTCGCTTCCGGCCTCTGCCGGAAAGGTCCCATCCGCAATGCCGGACATGATCTCGCACAGCATGGCGGCGTGATCTTCCGGCTCGGCGTTGCCTTCGTTGCGCTCGATGCCCAGCGCGTTGAGGTCGTCACGCAGACGAGCAAGCGGGCGTTCGTGCAGGAAACCGGTGAGATAATACGAGCCGTAGGGCATCAGTTCCCCGCGCCCGACGCCGATGAAGAGATTGAAGAACTCACGCTCGACCACATCCACGCTGGCTGTGCTCGCAGCCTCGGCAAGCGCGATATGGGCAAGGCCCAGCGGCGAGGCATCGCCACGCAGCGTCGAGAGCTTCTTCAGGAAAGCTGCATCAGGTGCGCGCGCAAGTAGCGCGGCAAGCAACCGATATTCCTGCGCGCGCGCGAGATCGATCTCGTCGACGCTGACCTCAGTGGCTTCGCCGTAAAGATCCGGACGCAGCACGGCGCGACTGACATTCGTGGCCTGTTCGACTGCGATCACGCGCTCCGCGGGCACCCGGTCCCAATTGGAGACAGAGGGCTGCGAAATACCGATGCGGCGTGCCAGCTCACTGACACCGCCAGCCGCGCGGATCGCTTCTTCGAGTCCCGTGTCGCGCATTCTTTTCGTTACTGCTTGTGCCGAAAAAAGCTGCACATCCGCCTTCTTGAGAGGCATTCAAAACAATAGGTCCGCGATCTCGAATTGGTCAATAGTTCGAAGCTATGACGGACCTCGGCTAGCGCCCTATTGCGGCAGCGCACGCCCGTGGTGACGTCGCGTCAGCGAAGGCTGATTTTGCTGCGGCGCACCATTATCTTGCGGCGCAACATCAGTCGGGCCTCGACCTGAATCGGTCAGACCTCGTTCGGAAATGTCGGCTCCCTCATCGACTGCGGAGTGCACATCGGCTGCGGGAGTTGAGGTTTCGCAGGCGTGAATGGACTGCCTCACGCTCTCTTGCTGCGATTTCTCGTCACCGGGTGCGTCCTGGGTCTGGAGGCCAGCAACCTCGGTAGCCGCGGTTTTCTTCTCACCCTGGCCGATCAACTCCGCGAACAATCTCTTCGCCACCTCCGGATCGAGAGCGCCGAAACCGGGCATGGCGTCGTTTGCGGTGAAGTCCCACGAATTTTCGGCGAGCCCGATAAAATCGCGGATGACGGGATCAGCCGACCACGCGCGTCGAAGTGCCGCACGGGACAACGCTTCAGGCACGCCCGGCTGCAAGAAAGCCCGGACATCGGTCGCAGGTCCGATCGACTCGAGCGAAGGCAGTTTCGACAGGTCGAAGATGTCCTCGCGCTTGGCGTCCTCGGATTGTGCGGGCGGCTCTTGCGCCTTTGGCTCGTTGCCGGCTGCGTTCGGCGCAGCGGCGTGATCTCGCTCCGACTCAACCGCAGGATCGGCGCTCGCCTCGCGTTTGCGCCGTGACCATCGCGTGAGGAAATCTTCGCGTTCAGTCATTGCCACGCCTTCGATCGATCGGGCTTCGTCGCCCCAGCGCCTCCGGGTCAGCGCGATCCCGCGCGCGCTTGAAAAAGGTCGTGTCTTTCACGTGGTGCGCCGAAACGAACGCCACAAGCGCATCGCGAATGGCGTCAGGCATCGGCACGGCTTCCACGAGATTGACGCCGGTCTCGGTATAGGATTCTCCCTCGGCCGGGTCAGCCGTCACCTTGGTGAGTTGATAAGGTGGATCGGACTCCGTCGGCGCCATCACGATCCACAATTTGCAATCGCCTATAAGATTATCGCGATAGTGCGCGGTCTCGGACGCGTAGAATTCGACCACCGTACTCCCGGCGTAGAACGACATGCGATCATCATCGCCGGACAGCGCAGTCCATGGATTGGCCTCGGGCTCACCGACCAGCACCGCGCTCGGCTGCCAGATGTAATCGATCCACTGGCTCTCGGCCTTCACGCGTTCGACCACGACGCCGACGGGAATGGCGACGAGTGCAGCCATCACGACACCGTTTCGATCTGCCGGATCGGCAATCCGCCGACCAGGTTTTGCGGTTTCATGCGGATGATCTTGTCCGGCGACATGGCGAGAATGAGATAAACCGGTTCGCGGCCGACCCTCTCGATCACGGACGCCGGATCGCGGAACGTCAGACGGAACAGCCCGACCACGCGACCACGCGTTGCTTCATCGAGCTCATCGCCATTCCACAGCGCATCGCCGATCCTGGTCGCATCCTGATCGAGGCCGACATACCAGACCAGGTTGACGTCCCGCATCTCGACCAGCGGCTCGATCGTGACATCCACCGCGAGCAGATGCGAGATCCAGCGCGTCAGCACCTGCGCAAGCGCCTCGAGCCCGCGGCGGCCGGCGGTCAGATCGATCGCGCTGTGAAACAGATCGCTGTGCTCGAAATATTGCTCCGCATTGTCGTCGTTCATGACGTCGATATCGGCCTGCGCCGGAATGCCGAGCATGGAGACAAGCGGCGATGCGGGCGTCGCGCCGGTGCCGCTGATGGTTTCCTCATCGGCCGCGATCAGCGAGCCTTCATGCAGCGTGAGGCGCTGCGGGCGGAAGAACAATTCTGCCGCCCGGAGCACATACGGATCCTCGCAGCCGTCGAGCGCGTTGCGCAGGATCACGTGCACCAGCTGATTGATGAAGATCGGCGGTATCCGTCCGGCGCCATTTCGGACGAGATCGACATAGGCGGCCTCCAGTGTCGGATGCCGCAGCAGATGATCGCGAAACGCCAGCATGAAGGCCCAGTTCTCGCGCGCATCGGCATCGGCAATGGCCGCGATCTCATCTGGCGCGACGCGCCGCTGCGGCTGCGCCATCAGCGCGGCGTAAAGCGCCTTCTCCGCCTCGCAGGCGTCAGGCGGCGGAACAAGTTCGGGCCGCGCGAGGTAGACCTTGAGAAAATCGTCGGTCACGACGAGTCCGCCGGACTCGTTGCGGTCCAGCAGATGATGTCCGCAGGCGATCCAGAAATCCTTCACGTAGAAGCCCTCATTTGCGCTCCCCCTGCGCGAGATTCACAAGGTCGACGCGTTCGCCGGGTTCGTCATCTTCTCCTTCCACATCCATGAAGGCAAAGGCACGGAATGTCTTGCGATCGGCCCGCGGCTTCAGCGTGCGGAACGCTTCGCGGATTTCGCCGCCATCCGCCGTTCGATGAAGCGCGACAAGCGTGTCGGGCTCGTGATCACAAAGCGATTCCGCGAAGGTCAGTTCTTCATCCGCCGCCGCCCGCGCCGCCTCCATGTTCGGAGCGCCGTAGATTTCGACCAGCCGCTGCGCCAGTTGCTCGACCGCATCGGCGCGGCCGTCAGCATCGGTTTCCACGATCTGCACGAGGGTCGACCAGCCGAACGATGACACACCGAGGAAGCCGGATCGAAACGCGGACCGCTCCTTGCCTTGCAGCATTGCAGGATCGGCATCGGCGAATGCGAAGGTTCCAGTCACGGCCCATTCGCCGGGTTCCGCAGCGCGCTCGAACACGAAGGTGTCCGAAGCATCGAGCCGTATGGTCTTGAGCAGCTTCACAGTCGCGGCCCTCGCGTCTTCGGGTCGAGCCACTTTGGAACTGCGAGCGCCGCTTCAAGGCTGCGGCGTTCGACCTCCGCTTGTCCCGTCCTCCGCAACAGCAGATCGCCATTCTCGTCGAGATCGCGGCGGATGCCCGTCTCGGGCGCCAGCCGTTGCAGGTAGCTCTTGGCTACAGCCTCAAAGCCCTGCTCCTGCCAGGCATCGAGCATGACCATGAAATGCCGCGCATAGGATTCCATCAGGCGTTCGGCCCCGAACTCGTCGAAGCCTTCGTCCTCCAGCGCCGCGCTGAGCGGATGCAGGCCGGCATCGATCCCGGACATCGAGACCAGGCGAACCATCGCACCAAATGCGAGCCAGGCCGGAGGTTGATCTTCATCGGCACCGGCCGGCCATGCCATCTGGCCGCCGCCGACAAGCCCGCGATTGACGCTGATCGAATCCGGCCAGTCGATGCGGATGTCGGTGTCCGGCGGCGCATGGGCCGATAGCGTCTCGGCGAGCGCAGCCATGCAGGCATAGAAGGTGCGACGCGCCATTCGCAGGGGTTCGTCCGGTTCCAGCACCAACGCAAATTCCGAGAGGTCAAACCGGCCAACGAAGACCAGCGTGCCCGCGCCCTCTTCGGTCGCGTTGGTCTTCGCATATGCGAAGGCATCGCCGACCTCTCGAAGCGTGACGAGGCGGAACGGCGGCGGCAGACGGATATCGGCGTCAGTCAGCATCGGTGGCGATCGGCTCAGGACGTACCGGCCTTACTTTTTGTTTGGAGCAATTATAGTTTCTGTCTATCTGCATATAGCATCGTCCCACCGGGTGACGAGTCCGGACAGTCAGGCCGGAACGGAGACCAAATGGCCGAGACCAAGCGGCAGATCGTGGTGTGTTCGTGCGAAGACACGATGCCGCTCGACGTCGACACAATCAGGAAAAGCTGCCGGGACGCAGAAATCACTGCGGGCCGTCAGTTTTGCCGGGCCGAACTCGACCGGTTCCGTGCGCTCTTGCCGGACAGCGGCGACACGATCGTGGCCTGCACGCAGGAAACGCCGGTCTTCGAGGAAGCCGCCGCGGAGGCAGGGCGCGACGCGCCGACTTTCGTGAATATCCGCGAAAGCGCCGGTTGGTCGCGCGACGCCGGCCAGGCTACGCCGAAAATAGCTGCACTGCTCGCGGCCGCGGCGGAACCGCTTCCCAGCATCCCCTTCGTCGGACTGCAAAGCGATGGCGTCGTGCTGATCTATGGTCGCGACGAGCGCGCGATCGAGGCCGCTGAACTGCTCAGGGATCATCTCGACGTCACCGTGGTGCTATCCAGACCGGAACATCTTGCACCGCCACGCAAGACCGAATTTCCCGTCGTGAAGGGTACGATACGCGCTGCGCAGGGATGGCTCGGCGCGTTCGAACTGACCGTCGACGATTTTGCGCAACCGGCTCCGTCGTCCCGCGACGAATTGAAATTTGCTGCAGCCCGCAATGGAGCGGTGTCGAAATGCGACATCGTGCTTGATCTGTCGGGCGGCACGCCGCTCTTCCCAGCCGCCGATCTTCGCGACGGGTATCTGCGCGTCGATCCCGGTGACGCCGCCGCGATATTGCGCGCCGTGATGAAAGCGCGCGATCTGACCGGCACCTTCGACAAGCCGCGCTATGTGACTTACGACGCCGACATCTGCGCGCATTCCAGGTCTCGCATTGTCGGCTGTCGCCGGTGTCTCGATCTCTGCCCGACAGGTGCAATCACCCCGGCGGGCGACCATGTCGCGATTTCCGCTGAAATCTGCGCCGGATGCGGACAATGTGCTGCAGCCTGCCCGACCGGCGCCGCAAGCTATGCGCTGCCGACCGCCGATGCGCTGATGCGCAAGTTGCGCGCATTGCTGACCACGTATCGCGAAGCAGGCGGACGCAACGCCATCATGCTGCTGCATGATGCCGAACATGGAACAGATCTGATCGACGCGCTCGCACGGCATGGCAACGGCTTGCCGGCCAACGTCATTCCGTTTGCGGTGAACGAGACCACGCAGGTTGGTCTGGAGGCGATTGCCGCCGCTTTCGCCTATGGCGCGACAGCCGTTCGCTTCCTGCTGCGCGCGCGGCCTCGGCATGACCTGACGGGCCTGCGCAACACAATCGCGCTCGCCGAGCCGATTCTCGCAGGACTTGGATACGGCGAGGGCCGCGTCGCAACGATCGAGACCGACGATCCCGATGCTCTCGATGCGGCGCTTCGCGCGATCGAGCCCAGCCAGATGCGAAGCGCACACGCAAGCTTCCATCCGGCGGGCAGCAAGCGCGACGTTCAGCGGCTTGCCCTGCGCGAACTGCATCGCGTTGCTCCGCAGCCGGTTGACGTGATTGCGCTACCACAAGGCGCGCCGTTCGGTGCCGTCGAAGTGAATGCCGAAGGCTGCACGCTATGCCTCGCCTGCGTTTCGGCATGTCCGACCGGCGCGATGTCGGCCGATCCCGATCGTCCGATGCTGAAATTCACGGAAGACGCCTGCGTTCAATGCGGCCTTTGTGCAGCGACGTGTCCGGAGAAAGTCATTACGCTCAGACCGCAACTCGACTTCCGCGCGGCAACCGCGTCCGCGCGCGTCATGAAGCAGGAAGACCCGTTCGAGTGCATCCGTTGCGGCAAGCCGTTCGGTGTGAAGAGCACGATCGAGCGCGTGACCGCAAAGCTCGAAGGCAAGCACTGGATGTTCAAGGGCCAGGCCGACCGGCTGAACGTGCTGAAGATGTGTGAGGATTGCCGCGTGATCGCGGTGACCGAGCAGGCCTTCGACCCGTATGGCGCCGGCATCCCCGAGCGTCCGCGACCACGGACCACAGACGATTATCTGCGTGAGACAGACGAGAAGCACCAAAGCTAGACCGTCACTTCGCGACTGTCGCCTTCTGCAGGAATTCCATCAGGGCCTTGCGATCCTCCGCCGAACCGATCGTCTGTTCCGGCATCTTGGTGCCGGGCGTATAGGCGGCCGGCCCGATCTCGAACAATTTTGAAACCGTCTCCGGCGTCCAGACGATGTCGAGCTTCCTGAGCGCTTCCGAGAAGCTGTAACCCGGCAGCGTCGCGATCTTGCGCCCGAAAATGCCCGAAAGCGTTGGCCCCGCGCGATTGCCTTCATCGGGCGACAGCGTGTGGCAGGCGATGCAGGCGCGATAGATTTCGGCGCCACGGTCGCCGGCATAGGCGGCAAGCGGATCGCCAGCTTCGTTGAGCGGAACCGCACCGACAGGTTCTCCGGTTTCCGTATTCCAGCGGCGCACCATGCGGTCGGCGCCACCGGTGAGGAGAATCTTGTTGTCCGGAAAGAATGCTACGGACCAGACCGGCAAGCCCGGCCCGACAAGACTGCGCAGGATCATGCGCGCCTTGCGGTCAACGACGGCCACAGAGCCACGAATACCCGCTGCAGCGAGAAGTGCGCCGTTCGGTGACATTGCAAGCGAGATGACCGGTGTTTCGGTGATATCCATGCTGCCCGTCGGCTCACCCTTCGGCGACACGAAGTAAAGCGAACCATTCGCACCGGCGGCAGCGATCTCGCCATCGGCAGCAACCACGACGGCGTTCAGCGCCGCAGGCAGCGTGGCGACGACAGGCGCTGCGTTACCCGACAATGGCCAGATTCGTATGGTCGCGTCGTAACCTGCACTGACGAGCGAGTTCCCGTCCGCTGTGAATGCGACACCGTTCACATTCTGCGTGTGTCCCTCGAGCACGCGAGGAGGTCCGCCCGCCAACGGCCAGAGCCTGATGGTGCGGTCCCAGGAAGCCGAAGCCACCGTTCCTCCGTCCGGCGACACCGCAAGCGCCACCACCGGCGCGGTATGTCCTTCGAATGTCCGCTCGGGCAGCGATGCGCCCTGCTTCCAGACGGCGATCTTTCCGTCCTCGCCACCCGTCACCACGCGTCCGTCTTTCAGGATGGCAACCGCATTCACCGCGCTCTCATGGAAGCGCAACACCTGCTCGGCTGCATTGCGCGACAGCGACCATCTGATCGCGGAGGTATCGAAGCTTCCCGAGATTGCGCTGGCGCCATCGGACGACACCGCAACCGCGCGTACCGGTCCACCGTGCCCGCGCATCTGCGCATTGGCGGAAACGCCGGTCAGTATTGCGAGGACGACCGCACAGGTGGCGCGCACGAGCATGCAGAAACGCGATCCAGACTTTGAGTCCCTGCATCCGCAGGAACGAACGATTGTGCCGTCGCCTAGGTTATTGATCCGCCGGGCGCATGCCCAGCGCTGAGATGCGGTTCCGGGTGGTTTCTTCACGCAGCACCTCGCGAAACGCTTTGACCGCGGGCCGATCGCGCCCGTTTTCGACCATGATGAAGTCATACTCTTCCGGCGCCACCGGTATGAAGCCGAGACCATAGAGGCGCGCAACGGGCTCGATCGCAAAGCCCCAGTCGGCGCGCCCCTGCGCGATCGCCGCCGCGACGGCGTTATGCGACTTCGGCTGATTGGTGTAGCCGGGCGGGCGCACGCCCTTCAGCTTTTCATCCATCAGCACACGCGTGCCGGAACCGGCGTTGCGATTCACCATCAGGCAGGACGGATCGGCGAGCGCAGCCGCTATCGCATCGTTTGCGTCCTTGCCTTCAAACCGCGCATCGCCCTTTCGATACAGGAACCCCTGCGAACGCTGCCAGCCCTTGAGGAGCGACAGCCCCTGCTCAACGAGGTGCGTATTGTAGCGCCCGCTTTTTGGATCAATCAGGTGCACCGGGGCGATGTCGCATTCGCCCCGACGCGCAGCGGCAACGCCGCCGAGACTGCCGACCGCAATCACGCGCGCATGGAATCCGCGATCGGCAAGCGCTCCGACCACAACGTCCAGCGCCACGTCATGGCTTCCCATGATCACGAGATCGGGGGCACGCACGTCCGCGCCGATCAGTGTCACCTCGGTCGTCGTTTCCGCATCAAGCGCACTCGCGAGTGCGTCGATCTCAATGAAGCCGTCCGCCTGCGAGAAGGCGGTGACCGAGCCCGACCCTTTCGCCGACGGGAACGCGATCACGCCATCCTCGCCCTGCACCAGGGCGACCAGCGCGAATTCCTTGCGTCCGAGTTCGGACGGCACGCGCATCGGAATGCGCGCCTGGACCCTGCGTGAATGCTCCGCGGGCAAACCCGCCATCGCGCGGATAACCGGCGCGACGAAGGCGTGGAAGGTGAAGATCGCGGATGTCGGAAATCCCGGCAGCACGACCACCGGCTTGCCATCCGCGACCGCGAGGCACAGTGGCTTGCCGGGCTTCAGCGCAACGCCGTGCACCAGGATGCCGGGCTCGCCAAGCGCCGATACGATCCGGTGTGAAAGGTCGCCCGCGCCTTTCGACGTGCCTCCGGACAGCACCAGCATGTCGTTTTCGGCGAGCGCCTTGTGCATGGCAGCGGCGAGCGCGGCCTCGTCATCGGGAAATGCACCATACCCGACCGCCTGGCCGCCGGCCTCGGTCACGGCCGCCGCGACGATCGCTCCGTTGCTGTCGTAGATGCCGGCGGGTCGCAGCGCCTCTCCAACCGGCACGAGCTCATCGCCCGTCGAGAGCACGGCGACCTTCGGACGCCGCATGACTTCGACCTGCGCGATGCCGCAGGCCGCGAGCATCCCGATCTCGCGCGAGCCGATCACGGTGCCCTTGCGCAGCAATGTCTCGCCGCGCGCGATATCCGAACCGGTATAGGCGATGAATTGTCCGGGCGCGACGGCCTTGCGTATCTCAATGCCCGGCGCATGCTCGTCGTCGAGCAGCTCGGTGTTTTCGAGCATGACAACCGCGTCGGCACCGCGCGGAATCACGCCTCCGGTCGCAAGCGCGGTTGCCGTTCCCGGCATCACTTCGACCTGCGGGGCATGCCCGCAGGCGATCACTTCGCGATTGAGTGCAAGGCGGCGCGGCGCATTGTCGGTGGCGCCCACTGTATCGGCTGCCCGCACTGCAAAACCGTCGACACCCGAGCGGTCGAACGGCGGAACATCGATCGGCGCCGCGATATCATGCGCGAGCACGCGCCCGAGCGCCGCAGTGAGCGACACGCTTTCACTGCCGCGAGGCGACAGATCGAGATGACGCCGGAAGCGCTTCGTTGCCTCGTCCGCAGACACAACTTCAAGGAACTGCTCTTGCCGCGCCGCGCGGCGCACAGCGTCGATGAGGGCATGTTCCGGCTTGGTCAGGCGGGTCACGGCAGCGGCCTCATGTCGATCGCAGTGCCGGCCGGATAACCTTCACTCTCTGCGGGAACCAGCATCCAGCCATCTGCGCGCGCGACAGATTGCAGCGAAAGATAACCGGTGGCGAGAGGCTCGACTCCGTCACCGCCACTGCGGAGCGGAACGACCTCGGCAAGTCCGATTGTCGATGTCACCTTTCGCGTCAGCACCGCCTTGACCGGAATATCCCGAGAAGTGGCGGCCGTGAGCCGATCGACAAGCGGCCGGCCAATCGTCAGCCAGCATGCGAGCACAGCATCAAGGCGACCGGGCATGAGCAGCACCGGACGGCTATTCGCCATCCCGAATGCCGATGTCTCGCCCGGAGCAAGCCCGATCCCGTGGCACGTCACGACACCCGCGCGTGACAGGGCAATGACGGAGCGATCGTCACGCCCAGCGCCGGTTCCGCCGATGGCAATGATCGCGTCGCTTTCACCAGCGCGCAGAGCCTCTTCAATATCTGACGACACATCTATCGTCGCGCCTGCGGACGCGGCCACTCGCGCGACGAAATCAGCCGCCGCTCCCAGAATTGCATCGTCCGGGCGCGTGTTGACGATGCGAAGCCGAGGTTGCCTGACCCGGATCTCGGATACATGCGCGGCCGAAAGCACGGCGATATCGCTTGCGCGCAATCGCGATCCGGCGGCGCAGAACAACGCATTTGCCTCGACGTCACCGGCAGCCGGCAGAACGCTTTCGCCCGGCGCGACCGGCGCCATGATCTGCATCAGCCCGCCAATCACTGTCACGGCGTCGAGCGGCGCGACCGCATCGGTATCGACGGGCAGCACGGCAAACGCATCAACGCGTTCGGGCGGCGGCTGCAGCGTCAGCGGCGCATAAGGACCGGCGTCACGCGTTGCGTCGGATGAAACGGCCAATCCGTCGCGGGCGGCCAACGGCCGCGGCGGCAAGGCGTCCTCCGCAATGAGATCAGCGGCAAGAACGCAGCCCTGTGCTTCCGCCACCGCCATCGCTCGCGGCGCGACAGGTTCGATCCCCGCGATAGATGCTAGGACATCCGCGAGAGGTGTCAGGCGCGCGATGCGCTGATGAGATGCTATATCCGCATTCATGGTTGCGTTTCTGACGAACCGCCCATACTGGGTCAAGTTACTGAAATAGTTGTTGGTTTGCAGACATATTGAACGAGTACCGGCATAGCTTGAGCCTATGGGGATGAGCGAAAAAACCATCAATCTGCGCGGCCTGAAATGTCCGCTCCCGGCGCTTCGGACCCGCAAGGTGCTGGGCGGCCTGACGGCGGGCGAGGTGATCTTGGTCGAATGCACCGATCCTCTGGCCGCGATCGACATCCCGAATCTGATCAACCAGACCGGAGACGTCCTTGAGAGCACCGAACGGTCCAATGACGTGCTGACGTTCCGAATCCGCAAGGCAGTTCGGCAGGCACCCGGGACAAGTTGAATTTGTCGGCGGCTTCAGAGATTGTCGCGCCCCTGCCTGCCTCCGGAGATCAATCCTTGCCGGCTTCGAACGATATACCCCGCGCTTCGACAGCGCTCGCCCGCTTCACCGTGCTCGACCTGACCCGCGTGCGGGCAGGACCGACATGCGCGCGACAATTGGCGGACTGGGGCGCCAATGTGATCAAGATCGAGGCGCCGGAGCGGCTGGAGGGCGGGGACCCGATCGGCGGGGCGCGCCACGGCGCGGATTTCCAGAATTTGCACCGCAACAAGCGCTCGATCACGCTCGATCTGAAGAGCGAGGCCGGCCGCGCGGCGTTGTTAAGGCTCGTAGAACACGCAGACGTCGTGATCGAGAACTATCGTCCGGACGTCAAAAGACGTCTGAGGATCGATTATCTGGACCTGAAGGCCATCAACCCCCGCATCGTCTATGCCAGCATCTCGGCCTACGGCCAGGACGGCCCGTACGAGAAATGGCCGGGCTTCGACCAGATCGCACAGGGCATGGGCGGCATCATGTCGGTCACCGGACTGCCGGGCCAGGGACCGGTGCGCGCAGGGGCGGCGGTCGCCGACATGGCGGCCGGACTGTTCGCCGCGCTTGGCGTGATGACCGCATTGCTCGAACGCGAGCAATCCGGCGAGGGGCAGTATGTGGAGACCTCGCTACTCGCCGCGCAAATCTTCCTGCTCGACTTTCAGGCGGCGCGCTGGCTGATCGACAAGGAAGTGCCTGGTCAGGCCGGCAACAACCATCCGACCAGCGTACCGACCGGCGTCTACAAAACGAAGGACGGACACATCAACATCGCCACCACCGGCTCGCCGACCTGGGTGCGCTTCTGCAAGGCGATCGAGGGCGAGCATCTGATCGAGCATCCGGATTACGCCACCAACGCTTTGCGGCTGAAGAACCGCGATGCGCTCAACGCCGATATCGAGAAGGCGCTCGCAAGCGATACCAGCGCATCCTGGATCGAACGGTTGAATGCCGCAGGCGTCGCCGCCGGTCCGATCTACAAGATGGACGAAGTTTTCGCGGACAAGCAGGTACAGCACCTCGGTATCGCAACCGACATGCAGACCCCCGACCGCGGCACGCTGCAGGTGATCCGTCAGCCGTTCTCGCTGTCGCGCACCCCGAGCACGATCGCGATGCACACACCCGAGCGCGGCGAGCACACCGACGAGGTGCTGGCCGAATTTGGATTCAGCAATGATGAGATCGACGCGCTGAAGAAAGCCGGCGCAGTTTAGTTGTCACCGTCATGCCCGGCCTCGCGCCGGGCATCCACGTCTCGCAACAACACCAAGACGTGGATGGCCGGGTCAAGCCCGGCCATGACGAACACGGAAAGGATTAAGTCAATGACCGACAAGATGCTCTCGCGCAAAGAAGGCGGGATCGGCTACGTGATCTTCAACAACCCGGAGCGTCACAACGCCGTTTCGATGGAGATGTGGGCGGCGACGCGCACCATCCTCGATCAGTTCCGCGACGATGCGGACGTGCGCGCCGTGGTTCTGACCGGCGCCGGCGGCAAGGCCTTCGTGTCGGGCGCTGACATTTCGAAATTCGGCGCCGAACGCTCGAACGAAGAAGCCGTTGCGAAATACAATGCCACGACGGAACAGGCGTTTTCCGGCGTGCATGACTTCCCGAAGCCGACGATCGCGATGATTCGCGGTTATTGCATCGGCGGCGGCATGGCGCTAGCGACCTGCTGCGATATTCGCATCGCAACGCCGGGCTCGAAGTTCGGTATTCCTGCAGCGAAGCTCGGCCTCGGCTACGACCACAAGGGCGTCCGGCGGCTGATGAATGTGGTCGGCCCCTCCTTCGCGAAAGAAATCTTTTTCACGGCACGTCAATTCGACGCCGAGGAAGCGCGCATGATGGGTTTCGTGAACCGCGTAGTCCCGGACGAGGAGCTGGAGAGCTACGTGAAGGATTACGGCAGCATGATCGCCGCGAACGCACCGCTCACGATCGGCGCGGCAAAGCATACGATCAGCGAATTGCTGAAGGACGAACCCGAGCGCGACATCGACAGCGTCGTCGCTGCGGTCAATCGCTGCTTCGGCAGCAAGGACTATATCGAGGGCCGCACCGCATTCATGGAGAAGCGCAAACCGGTATTCCGCGGAGTCTAGAACTCCTGGGCTATCCTGAATTTCGCCTCGTGAAATGCGGCCATCGCCCGGGGCAAGGTGGCCGCGCCGAACCAAAGCTGCTAAGACGCGCGCCTCGATTTTTTCGCTCCGTGCACGAGGCAATCATGTACACCGATCTGCAGCTTTACATCGACGGCGAATGGATTAACGGAGCCGGCCGCAAGGGCGAGGAGGTGATCAACCCCGCCACCGGCAAGTCGCTCGGCACGCTGCCGCATGCATCGGGAGCCGATCTCGACCGTGCTGTGGCTGCCGCTGACGAGGGGCTCGCGGTGTGGCGCGCCACCACCGCCTATGATCGCGCCAAGGTGATGCGCAAGGCCGCCGACCTCGTGCGCGAACGCGCCGACGCAATCGCGCGCGTGATGGTCCAGGAGCAGGGCAAGCCGCTGGTCGAGGCCAGGGGCGAGGTGATCGTCACCGCCGACATCATCGACTGGATGGCGGAAGAAGGCCGGCGCGCCTATGGGCGTATCGTACCGGGCCGTGGCAAGAACGTGCGTCAGCTCGTTGTGCAGGAACCGGTCGGCGTCGTTGCCGCCTTCACGCCGTGGAACTTCCCGACGCTGACCCCGGTGCGCAAGATCGCGGGCGCGCTCGCCGCCGGATGCTCGATCATCATCAAGGCGTCGGAAGAAACTCCGGGTTCCTGCGTCGAACTGGTGAAGTGTTTCGTCGATGCCGGGCTGCCGAAAGGCGTGCTCAATCTCGTATTCGGCGTGCCTTCGGAGGTTTCCGAACATCTGATCGGCGCCGACAGCGTGAAGAAGATTTCGTTCACCGGTTCGGTGCCTGTCGGCAAGCTGCTTGCCGGACTTGCGGCGAAGGGCATGAAGCGCGCGACCATGGAGCTTGGTGGCCATTCGCCGGTCGTGGTGTTCGGCGACGCCGATCCGGAAAAGACTGCCGATACCATCGCGGCGTTCAAGTATCGCAATGCCGGCCAGGTCTGCATCTCGCCGACGCGCTTCTATGTGCAGGAGGGCGTGTATGATCGCTTCCTCAAGCGCTTCACTGAATTCGCCAACAACGTGAAGCTCGGTGATGGTCTCGAGAAGGACACGACGATGGGACCGCTCGCCAATGCGCGCCGCCTCGACGCGATGGAAGCTATCGTGAACGACGCGAAGAACCGTGGCGGCAAGATCGTGACCGGCGGCAAGCGCCACGGCAACCAGGGCTATTTCTTCGAGCCCACCGTGATCACCGACGTGCCGGACGATTCAAAGATCATGACGGAGGAGCCGTTCGGCCCGGTCGCGCCGATCGTGCCGTTCAAGACCTTCGACGAGGTGGTGGAGCGCGCCAACTCGCTGCCGTTCGGTCTTGCGTCCTACGCCTTCACGACCAATGCGCAGACGGCGACGATGATCGGTGACGCGCTGCAGTCTGGCATGGTTGGCGTGAATTCGGTGGCGATCTCGACGCCGGAGACGCCGTTCGGTGGCATCAAGGAATCCGGCTACGGCCAGGAGGGCGGCATCGAAGGACTTGAAGCTTACACCAACCGCAAGTTCATCTCGCAGGGTTGACGTCATCGTCGCCTGCGAAACTGGGCGAGGGTGTGCTGAGAAACTCAATGCCCCGCTTTTGCGGGGCATTTCCTTTTCAGGCGTCCACCTCTTCGG
This sequence comes from Pseudorhodoplanes sp., assembly GCF_035565795.1. Classification (GTDB taxonomy): domain Bacteria; phylum Pseudomonadota; class Alphaproteobacteria; order Rhizobiales; family Xanthobacteraceae; genus Pseudorhodoplanes. Next base: position 3,528 of record NZ_DATMRV010000056.1, on the reverse strand, counting down.
GACGGATGATCTCCATCCCTTGGCACGCGCGCCAGACCTTCTCCATCGTCGCCGGCATGTCCATGTGCGCCGCGGCAGGAACCGCATCCGCAATAGCATTCATGATCGCAGCTAGCGATGCGGTGGTGCCGGCTTCACCGACGCCCTTCACGCCGAGCGGATTTGTGGTTGCCGGAACGGGATGCGAGTCGTCGCGCAGCAGCGACGGCATGTTGTGCGCGCGCGGCATCGCGTAATCCATGAACGACCCGGTCACCAGCTGACCACTGGCGGCATCATAGACCGCGTGCTCGAACAGCACCTGCCCGAGACCCTGCGCGATGCCGCCATGCACCTGGCCATGCACCAGCTTGTGGTCGAGCATGGTGCCGCAATCGTCGACCGCGAAATAGCCGACCACCGCGACCTCGCCGGTCTCCGGTTCGACCTCGACCTCCGCGAGATGGCACCCGTTCGGAAAGGTCTGCGGCGTGTCGACGTCGCGCTTGGTGTCGAGGCTTTCCGCGATTTCGCCCTTGTCTTTCATCTCGGCAGCTTTCGCAGCGAGATCGAACAGGCCAATGGCGCGGTCGGTGCCAACCACTTCGAACAATCCGCGGCGATACGCGATGTCCTTCTCGTCGGCTTCAAGGATATGCGCGGCCAACGCCTTGCCCTTTTCGAGCATCGCCTCGACGGTACGCACCACCGCGGTGCCTGCGGTGATCGTCGAACGTGACGCGACCGACGGCCAGCCCTTGATCTCGAAATCGCTGTCGCCCTGCCGGTGCTTTACCAGCGCGGGATCGAGTGCCAGCTTGTCGGCGACGAGGCGCGTATAGACCGTCGCGTGGCCCTGCCCGGTATTGCCGACATTCATATTCACGACCAGCGTTCCATTGCCAGGGAACGTGAGCCACGCACCTTCGTTCGGTACGCCGCCGGAATGCTCCAGGAAACAGGAGATGCCAAGACCGCGCAGCTTGCCGTTCTCGCGCGATTGCGCACGGCGCTGCTCGAACCCGTCGACCTTAGCCAGCGCCAGCGCCTTCTCGAAGATCTGCGGAAACTCGCCGCTGTCGAATGTGGTTCCGACTGCCGTCTTGAACGGAATGGCTGACGGCGGAATGAGATTGCGTTTACGGATCTCGATCTTGTCGATGCCGGTAACGCGCGCGGCCTCGTCGACCAGCCGCTCGATCAGATAATTCGCTTCCGGTCGTCCGGCACCGCGATAGGGGCCGGTGGGCAGGGTGTTGGTGTAGACGCATTGCACGCCGATATCGATCTTGCCGATGTCGTACATCGCCGGAAAGCAGCGCGCGAAATTGTTGGTCGCAAGCTGAATGCCGGCAGAGGCGACATACGCGCCGAGATTCTGGACCTGACGCGCGCGGAGTGCCAAGAACTTGCCGTTGGCATCGAGCGCAAGCTCTCCGACGGTAACGTTGTCGCGCGCCTGGTTGTCGCTGTTGAACGCTTCCGACCGGCTCGCCATCCAGTGGACCTTGCGGCCGTATTTCTTCGCCGCGGCGAGCAGCACCGGATATTCCGGATACGCGCCGCTCTTCAGCCCGAAGGCTCCGCCGACATCGTCCGTCAGCACGCGCAATGCCTGCTTCTCGATGCCCATAATGGCCGCGAGCATGTCGCGCATCGGGCCGGCGCCCTGCGAGCAGACGCGCAATGTGTAGCGGCCGGTCTTTGCATCGAAGCTCGCCGTGCCGCCGCGCGTCTCCATCGTCGCCATGACCATGCGCTGCTGGGCAACGCTGACACGCGCGACATGCGCGGCAGATTTGATGATCTCGTCAACCGCCGCAACATTGGCCGGATCATCGACCGGGCCCGGGAAATCGATGGCGAGATTGCCGGCGATGCCGTCGAACAATTGCGGCGCATCGGGCTTCAGCGCTTTCTGCGCATCGACGACCGCCGGCAATTCCTCATACTCGATGGCGACAAGCTCGGCCGCATCCAGGGCCTGGGTCAGGCTGTCGGCGATCACCATGACGACAGCTTCGCCGACATGCATGACCTTGCGTTCCGCAAGGCAGGGCCGGTGCGAGAAAGCGATCTTGGCGCCGCCGCGGCCGGCAATCGGTGGATGCCGAGTCACCGTACCGATCCCCTCAAGATCGGCCGCGGTCATAATCCCGAGGACGCCGGGCGCCCTCAGCGCCTCATCCAGTGAAATCGACACGATGCCGGCATGCGCATAGGGCGAGCGCACGAACACGGCGTGGGCCACGCCCTGCTTTTCGACATCGTCGACGAACTGGCCGCGCCCGCGGATGAGGGCGTCGTCCTCGACGCGGGGGCCGTGGTGGGAAGGGTCCGAATCAGCAGCCATGCGAAGGGTGATAAGCGGGCAGGAAGCCTTATGGAAGAGGGGCGCGCTGCGCCCTGATCATGTCGGCGATGCCCGCCAGCGTCTCGTTTGTCAACGGAATGTCGACCGGCTGGTTGCGCTCGGCCGACAGATCGGCGGCCAGATAGCACTCCATGACGGTGCGCGCGCTTTCCGGCGACACCATGGGCGGCCGATCCATGATGCACGATTCCAGGAAATGGATGGTCTCCGGGCCCATCTGGCCGGCGAAAACGTGGTCGACCTGCTCTCCCGGCATGGTCGACATCGGGTATTGCATCCCGTCCTTCACGGTATTCAACCAGTGGTCGCGCGCCGTGTCGTCGAGGAACAGCGAGCCCTCGGTGCCGGTGATCTCGATCGTAGTGGCGCAGTAATTCGGGTAGCTCGGCGGCAGGTTCCATCCGCCACCGATGGCGACGAGCACGCCGTTGTCCATTTTCACCGTCGACCACATGACGTCATAGGAGCCGTTGACCGGCTGCATGTAACCATACGCACCCTGCGAATAGACGCTGACGGGCTTTGCCGGCTCGAGCAACCAGAACACGATGTCGAGATCGTGGGTGGATTCCATCGCGGCGGGCGACAGACGCACGCGGCTCGCGATCTTCTTGCCAAGGCTGCGCGACAGATGCCGGCTCACCATCACCGAGACCGGCTTGCCGAGCGTGCCGTCATTCAGCTTTTTCTTGGCGTAGGCGAACTTGGTGTTGAAGCGCTGCGAATAGCCGATGGTAAACTTGACGTTGTTCCGCTTTGCGATGGCGATCAGTTCGTCGGCTTCGTAGAGTTCGAGCGCGATCGGCTTTTCGAGCAGCACATGCTTGCCGGCTTTCAGGCAATCGCGGGCGATCGGGTAATGCGTGTTCTCGGGCGTGGTGGAGATGTAAACGACGCGGACATCGTCGTTCTTCACGATGTCCTGATAGTCGGCCGTCGCGACCGCGGCGTTGGTGAGTTCCTTGATTTCCTTCAGCCGGTCCGGCCTGATCTCGCAAACATGCAGCTTCTTGACCAACGGATAGCGCGACAAGGTTTCTGCACGAATGCCGCCGCACCATCCGGTGCCGATGACAGCCACTTCAACAGGTTCTACCGGCATTTCGTCCCTTGAAATTTGTTGTCGTTGCAGCAATCAAGAGAAACATGCGGCGGCAATATTCGCAAATTGACGC
>NZ_DATMRV010000055.1:0-8023 GCF_035565795.1 Pseudorhodoplanes sp. | reverse complement strand
GTGAGGATCAAGCGCGCGTCGTCGCGTGCCGCCGGCAGAAGGTGTCCGTGCACTTCGGACGAGGCGAGCCGAAAGGACGGCATGCCGCTCTGGCGCGTACCGAGCACGTCGCCTTCGCCGCGCAGTTTCAAATCTTCCTCGGCAATGCGGAAGCCGTCCTCGGTTTCGCGCATGATGGCGAGGCGCGCCTTGGCAGTGTCGCCGAGCGGCGCCCGGTAGAGGAGGAGACACGTCGACTTGCCGTGCCCGCGCCCGATGCGTCCGCGCAGCTGATGAAGCTGGGCGAGGCCGAAGCGCTCGGCATGCTCGATGACCATGACGGTTGCTTCCGGTACGTCGACGCCGACCTCGATGACCGTGGTCGAGACCAGAAGCTTCGTTTCGCCAATGGAGAAGCGCCGCATCGCTTCGTCTTTTTCCGAGCCGCTCATCTGTCCGTGTACGAGGTCGACAGCGGTTCCGAAGCGCTTGCGCAGCGCCTTGAAGCGATCTTCTGCGGCTGCGAGGTCACTCGTTTCGGATTCCTCGACCAGCGGACAGACCCAATAGACGCGCTGACCGTCCTGCAGCGCGCGGCCGACGGCGTCGACCACCTCGGACAAGCGCTCGAGCGGAATGGTGCGGGTGTCGACCGGCTGACGGCCGGCCGGCTTCTCACGCAATTCCGAGATGTCCATGTCGCCGAAATAGGTCAGCACCAGAGTGCGCGGGATCGGGGTCGCGGTCGTGACAAGCATGTCGACCGCTTCGCCCTTGTTCACGAGCGCGAGCCGCTGGTGCACCCCGAATCTGTGCTGCTCGTCCACGATCGCGAGCGCGAGATCGCGGAATGCCACGTCATCCTGAAACAGGGCATGGGTGCCGACCAGCATGTGGATGTCGCCTGCGGCCAGCTTGTCGAGCAGCGCGGCGCGCTCCTTGCCACGTTCGCGGCCGGTCAGGATCGCCGCACGGATGTTCACGGCCTCGGCGAGCGGAGCGATGGTGTTGAAATGCTGACGCGCGAGGATTTCGGTCGGCGCCATCAGCGCGGCCTGCCGGCCGCTCTCGATCACGGCTGCGGCTGCGAGCAGCGCCACCACGGTCTTGCCGGAGCCGACATCACCCTGCAGGAGGCGGACCATGCGCTCCGGCTTGCCGAGGTCGGCGACGATGGCGTCGAGTGCGCGATGCTGTGACAGCGTGAGTGAATAGGGGAGTGCCGCGATGATGGCGCGGCGCAGATGGCCGTCGCCGGCATGGGCGCGGCCAGCGCGTTTCCGGTTATGCGCGCGCATCAGGCCAAGCGCGAGCTGGCTTGCGAGCAGTTCGTCATAGGCGAGGCGCGTCCGGGCTGCGCCTTCGGGCGCCATGTCGTCCAGTTCGCGCGGCCGGTGCACCGTATGGAGCGCGTCGGTGAAGGCCGGAAAGCCGTTCCTGGCCAGGAAGGCCGCATCCTGCCATTCCGGCAAGGCCGGGAGCTTGGCGAGTGCGCCGTCCATCGCCTTCACGATCATGTTCGCGGTGATGCCTTCGGTGAGCGGATAGACCGGCTCGATCATCGGCAGCGCGGCGAGACCCTTTTCGTCGACCACGCGATCGGGATGCACCATCTGCAGCATGCCGTCGTAGAACGCCGTCGTGCCCGACACGTAACGGGTCTCGCCGACCGGGAAGAGCTTTTCGAGATAGTCCCTGCGCGCACGGAAATAGGTAATGACCAGGTCGCCGGTCTCGTCGCTCGCATAGATCAGGTGCGGGGCGCGGTCGCGGCCGGGCGGGGCGGGGCGATGCCGGTCCACCGTGACCTTCACCGTGACGACCGCGCCGGGTTCGACCTCGCGGAGCTTGGGGCGCGCCCTGCGGTCGATGGCGCCCGCCGGCAGGTGGAACAGCAAATCGACGATTCGCGGTTCGTCGTCGCGGCCGAGCAGGCGGCGATACAGCTTTTCGAGCTTCGGGCCGATGCTGGGAAGCGTGGTGATCGCCGCGAATAATGGATCGAGCAGAGCGGGCCGCATGGGGGAAGCAGTATCACAAGCCGGGCCGACGGGGCTCCTGCGGCGGTTGTCCTCAGCGCGATGCTCACCTGAAAACCGGTTTTCAGGCGGCGCGATCGTGCCTATATACGCCCGCCCGGCCCGTCCGGGCTTTTGGCGTTTGCAGGATTTCGGAATGACCGGGTCGACACGATCGAGCGAAGGATTGAACGAGCGGCAGCGGCGGCTGCTGTTCCGCTCCTGGCATCGGGGCATCCGTGAAACCGATCTGCTGTTCGGCCGTTTCGCCGATGTGCATATTGCCGATCTGTCTGACCGCGATCTCGACACCTATGAGCGGCTGCTCGATGTGCCCGACCACGATCTTTACGCGTGGGTGAGCGGGGAATTGACCATCCCGGACGAGTACCGTTCGGACCTGCTCGATCGCATCGTGCGCTTCCATAATGGGAGCGGCCGCTAATGCCGCACTCGCCTGCTGAACTGCTCAAGAGCGGCAAGCCGTTGACGCTGTCCGGCGTTGCCGATGGCGCCGAAGGCATGGTGGTCGCGGATATGGCCCGCGCGATTGCGGCCGGCCGCGAGCCCCCCGCCGTCAGCCTGCTCGTGATCTGCCGCGACGGACCGCGCATGGCGGCGCTGGCGCGCGGGCTCGCCTTTTTCGCTCCCGAAATCGAGCGGCTGGAATTCCCGGCCTGGGATTGTCTGCCCTATGACCGCGTGTCGCCGCACGCCGGCGTATTGGCCCAGCGCATGACCACGCTGTCCCGCCTCGCCAATGTCGAGGCGCGCGACAAGCCGGCGGTCGTCCTGACGACCATCAACGCCATCCTCCAGCGCGTGCCGCCGCGGACGCTGGTGATGGGGCAATCGCTCTCGGCCGCGCCCGGCAATGTCATGCCGATGGAGCGCGTCGCCAGCTGGCTCGAACTCAACGGCTATACCCGCGCCTCGACGGTGCGCGAGCCCGGCGACTACGCGGTGCGGGGCGGCATCCTCGACATGTTTGCACCGGGAATGGGCGAGCCGGTGCGGCTCGATTTCTTCGGCGACCAGATCGAGACCATCCGCGCGTTCGATCCGGAGACGCAGCGCACGCAATACGATCTGCGCGCGCTCGATCTCGTGCCGGTGGCGGAATTCCAGCTGACGACGGAGACGATCCGGAAATTCCGGCTCGGCTATGTCGAAGCATTCGGCGCCGCGACCCGCGACGATCAGCTCTATGAGGCGGTCAGCGAGGGCCGAAGGTATCCCGGCATGGAGCATTGGCTGCCGCTGTTCCATAGTCATCTCGACACCCTGTTCGACTATCTTGATCGCACGCCGGTCGTGCTCGAGCCGCTGGCCGATGATGCCGCGCATGAGCGGATCACGCAGATCGTCGACTATTACGACGCGCGCAAGAACGTGCCCGAAGGTGCTGGTGGTGTCCCTTACAAGCCGCTGCCGCCGCAGCGCCTGTATTTTGCCGAGGACGAATGGCGCGCCCAACTGGCGCGCATGAAGGTCGCACGCATGACGCCGTTCGCCGTGCCGGAGGGCGAGGGCGCGTCGGTTTTCGATATCGGGACGAGACAGGGGCACAATTTCGCCGCCGAACGTGCCGAGCCCAACGCCAATGTCTTCGACGCTGTCGTGCAGCATGTTGCGGGCCTGCAGCGCGGGGGCAAACAGGTCATCGTCGCATTGTGGAGCGATGGCGCGCGCGATCGCATGAGCCACGTGCTGCGCGATCACGGGCTCGCCAATCTCGCCAATGTCGCCTCGTGGCAGGAAGCGCTGTCGCGGCCGAAGACCGATGTGGCGCTCGCGGTGCTTGGGCTTGAGTCCGGTTTCGAGACGGCACAGGCCGCGGTCATCGGTGAGCAGGACATCCTGGGCGACCGCCTGGTGCGGCCGCGACGCGCTTCAAAGAAAGCCGAGAACTTCATCGCCGAGGCGACGAGCCTGTCGGCCGGCGATCTTGTCGTGCATGTCGATCACGGTATCGGCCGGTTTGTCGGGCTCGCGACCATCGAGGCCGCGGGCGCACCGCATGACTGCCTCGAACTGCACTATGCCGGCGGCGACAAGCTTTATCTGCCGGTGGAGAATATCGAGCTGCTGTCGCGCTACGGGTCGGAAGACCTCGAGGTCGATCTCGACCGCCTCGGAGGCACTGCCTGGCAGACGCGCAAGGCGCGGATGAAGAACCGCATCCGCGAAATTGCGCATGAGCTGATGAAAGTGGCCGCAGAGCGAAAGCTGCGCGAAGCACCGAGACTCACTGTCCCTGCTGGCATGTACGACGAATTCTGCGCCGGCTTCCCGTATGAAGAGACCGAGGACCAGCAGAACGCGATCGACGCCGCGCTGGATGACCTCGGATCGGGACGCCCGATGGATCGCCTCGTTTGCGGCGACGTCGGTTTTGGCAAGACCGAAGTGGCGCTGCGCGCCGCCTTCGTCGCGGCGATGGCCGGCAAGCAGGTTGCCGTTGTCGTGCCGACCACGCTGCTGGCCCGCCAGCATTACAAAACCTTTACCGAGCGCTTCCGCGGTTTCCCGATCAAGATCGGTCAGGCGTCGCGGCTGGTCACGCCGGCTGAGGCCGCGCAGACCCGCAAGGATCTCGCCGAAGGCAAGCTCGACATCGTCGTCGGCACGCACGCGCTGCTCGGCAAGAATGTGAAGTTCAAGGATCTGGCGCTCGTCATCGTCGACGAGGAGCAGCATTTCGGTGTGGCGCACAAGGAAAAGCTGAAGACGCTGCGCGCCGAAGTCCATATGCTCACGCTGACGGCGACACCGATCCCGCGCACCCTGCAACTTGCTTTGACCGGCGTGCGCGACCTGTCGCTGATCGCGTCTCCGCCTGTCGACCGGCTGGCGGTCCGGACCTTCGTATCGCCGTTCGATCCGATCGTGGTCCGCGAGGCGATTCTGCGCGAGCGCTATCGTGGCGGGCAATCCTTCTATGTCTGCCCGCGCATTGAGGATCTCGCGGGCGCCAAGGAGTTCTTCGACAAGACCGTGCCGGAGGTGAAGGTCGCGGTTGCGCATGGCCAGATGCCGGCGACCGCTCTGGAAGACATCATGTCGGCTTTCTACGACGGCAAGTTCGACGTGCTGATCTCGACGACCATCGTCGAGTCCGGGCTCGACATCCCGACGGCGAATACACTGATCGTGCATCGTGCCGACCGCTTCGGATTGGCGCAGCTCTATCAGCTTCGCGGGCGCGTCGGACGCTCCAAGATCCGAGCCTATGCGTTGTTGACCCTGCCGTCCGAGAAGCGCATCACCGCGCAGGCGGAGCGCCGGCTCAAGGTGCTGCAATCGCTCGACACGCTGGGGGCGGGTTTCCAGCTCGCCTCGCACGATCTCGACATTCGCGGTGCGGGTAATCTCCTCGGCGAGGAGCAGTCCGGTCACATCAAGGAAGTCGGCTTCGAGCTCTATCAGCAAATGCTGGAAGAGGCGGTCACCGCGCTCAAGGCCGGCATCGCCGAACCGGTGGCGGATCAGTGGTCGCCGCAGATTACGGTGGGCACGCCGGTGCTCATTCCGGAGGATTATGTCGCCGATCTCTCAGTGCGGCTCGGACTTTATCGCCGCATCGCGACGGTCGAGAGCGAACAGGAGATCGAAGGCTTTGCCGCGGAGCTGGTCGACCGTTTCGGTCCGTTGCCGGAAGAGGTCAAGCACCTCATGCAGATCGTCGTCATCAAGCTCCTGTCGAAGCGCGCGAATGTCGAGCGCATCGACACTGGCCAGAAAGGTGCGGTGCTGCAATTCCGCGACAACAGCTTCGCCAATCCGGAAGGCCTGATGCGTTACATCACGAGCCAGGCGCCGATCGCCAAGGTTCGTCCGGACATGAAGGTCGTGTTCCTGGACGATTGGCCGAAGCCGGTGCAACGGCTACTCGGTACGACAAAGATCCTGCGTAACCTCGTGAAGATCGCGGAAGGCAAGAAGGCGGCTTAGCAGAGCACCAAACCGTCCGCTCGTCCCCGCGCAGGCGGGGACCCAGCGCGACTTCTAGTGAGGCCTCGCACAATTACTGGATTCTCGCCTTTGCGGGGATATGCGGGAGTTTGTAGAGGCGGCGAGGCTATCCCGCCGCCTTCTGCTTTCGCTCGTCGGCAACCTTGCGAATGACGCCGGCCAGCTGCTCGGGCGCCTGCGCGCCGGAGACCGCATAGGCATTGTCGAAAATGAAGAACGGCACGCCCTGGATGCCGGCGGACTTGGCCTGCTCGACGCGCTGCGAGACGATGGCGAGGTCATCGTCCGATGCGAGCTTCTTTGTGACCTCATCGGCATCGAGGCCGATATCGGCGGCAGCCTTCACCAGCACCTCCTTGTCCGACAGATCGGCGCCTTCGGAGAAATAAAGCTCCATCAGTCGCTGCTTCATCTGCGGCGCTTTGCCGATCTGGTCGGCCCAGTGGATCAGGCGATGGCAGTCCGTGGTGTTGGGCTGGCGGCTCACCTTGTCGATGGCGTAGAGCAGGCCGTCCTGCGCCGCCGCGGCCGAGACGCGCGTCGCGATCTCCTTGTAGCGTTCGGGCGATCCGAATTTTGTCGTGAGATATTGCTCCCGGGAGATGCCCTCCGGCGGGATCCAGTCGTTGAGGAAATAGGGGTGGTAATGCACCTCGACCGGGACATCCGGATTGAGGGCGATCGCCTGTTCGAGACGCTTCTTGCCGATGAAGCACCACGGGCAGACAACGTCGGACACGACGTCGACGCGAACCGGATCAGTCATGGAAAACCTGCCTTGTTGGCGTGCGAATGCGCGGTGCCCGCGCCTGTGCCGCAAGATGTAGGCCGACGGCTATTCCGCCGCAACCGTGGATGGCGTGATCCGGGCGAGCAGGCTTTCCGCCGTGTCCGAGGATCGCCACGCGGTCAGTGCGACGTCGGGGGCGACCGACCGGCCCCGGCCACCGGGCAGAGTGGTATTTCGCAGGACGCCGACCAGCCGCTTCGCCACGATCTGGGCCTGACGGGCCGCCGTATCGACGAAGGCGATGAGGATAGAGCCGTCATGGTCGCGGCAGGCGAAATCGGCCCCGCGCACGAGCTTGGCGATGACGCGGGCGGCATCGTTCAGTGTCCGCGCTTCGACACCGGTATCGAACATGAGGCGCGCCACCGACAGGCCGCCGGAGCGGCGGCTCGCGTCATGCATGACGCGCTCGAGTTCGGCGACGAAAGCGTGCTCGTTCATCAGTCCGGTCGCGGGATCGATCACTCCGTCCTTTACGAACGCATCGAGCGTGCGGCGCAGCCGCGCTTCGAAGGCGTGCAACCGGACCAGCGGGAGAATCCGCGAAACGAGGCATTGCGGCTCGTGCGCCGCAACGAGATGGGGGAGCCTGCGTGTGTCGACGTCGATCAGCCGGCCGATTACGCCGACCGGAAGATCGCGAAAGCGCGAGTCCTCGGCAATCACGGTGAGGAGTGCGTCGACATTGTGCGGGACGAAGCCGTCGCCGATCACAAGTCCATCGATATCACGCGACTTGAGATAGCGTGCGGCCGCTTCAATGGTGAGGACGCCGATCAGGCCGGTCTGTTCGCCGAGCGCGACCGACAGGCCCGGAAAGGTACGGCCGCGGCCGACAAGGATGACGGTTGCGTCCTCGAGCGGATCGCTGACGGGGGACGTTGGAATGGGCTGACCGGCCGAGCGCGCCGCTTCGGCGCGGCGCAGCACGCTGGCATGGAGCGCGCGCACGCGCAGGACCGAAGACAGCCGCGCGGCGACAGCATCCGGCGTCGCATCGCCTGGCATCGCAAGCGCTTCGCGATAGGGCAGGACGTGTTCGGTTGCACCGCAGGCGACAACGGGGATGATGGGAGCCCTGCGGGTCACGATGCGGGTCAGGCTTTCGCCGAGGCCGTGATCGTTTGCGGCGCGCGCGTCAGCGAGAATGATCGCGCACGGATCGACGGCTGCAATCGCGTCGCTCGCTTGCGCGCATGACGCTTCGATCACCGGGAAGGCCCCGGCTTCGGAGATAGCTGCGATCAAATCCGGAGACGGT
>NZ_DATMRV010000054.1:0-31158 GCF_035565795.1 Pseudorhodoplanes sp. | reverse complement strand
TCTTCTATCCGTATCTGTATTCGGACTTCTTCGACTACACGTTCTTCCCTTATGCGTACGACGACGCTTATTGGGCGTATGCCTACGATGACTTCATCGACGGCGTGTTCTTCGCCTATGGCAGTCCGTATGCCGACGATCCCGGCGCGGCGCCGCTCGCGCAGTTCGTTCCTCCGGCAACAACCGGTTCAGTATCGCCGCAAGGATCATCGATGCGGCCGCAAGTGCGCCGTACCGTCGAACAGGTCTGTAATCCGACGCAGGCGCTAACCGCGTGGCCGTTCCGTCAGATCGAAGCTGCCGTGAGGCCGACGGCTGAACAGAAAAAGCTGTTCGAGGAACTGAAGGTCGCGGCCGACGAAGCCGCCGCGACCTTCAAGTCCTCCTGCCGGACTGACTTTGCGATGACGCCGACAGGCCGTCTCGATGCGATGACATCGCGGCTTGAAGCATCGCTCGATGCGCTGGCGATCCTGCGCCCGGCTCTTGAAGCGTTCTACAACTCGCTCAGCGACGAGCAGCGCGCCCGGTTCGATGCGATCGGACCCGATCTCGGCCGGGCGGAGGCGAGGGCGGCACGCAACAAGGCGGCCGATGCAAACGCCTGCGGCGGTGACAAGGCAGGTCTTGCGGCAGTGCCGATCGAGACGCTGCGCGAGCGGCTTAATCCGAACGACCAGCAGAAAGCGCTGCTCGACAAGCTCGATGACTCCACCAATGCGGCGATCGATGCGCTTGCGACGGCGTGCCCGGATGCAATCCCGCTGACGCCGACCGGACGCCTTGAGGCGATGGAAAAGCGGCTGACAGCGATGGTTGATGCGGCAGAGACGATCCGGCCAGCGCTCGAGGAGTTCTATGCGTCGCTGACCAGCGAGCAGAAGGCGCAGTTCAATACTCTCGGCCGTCAGGCGCAGCGCGCGAACTGATGCCCTAAGCGGCCGCCTGCAGGCGGCCACTGACGAAGCGGAATTCCTGTGTCTTGCCGCCATAGCCATAAGCGGGGGCAGGAACCTCATGCACCAGCACGTAGCTTTCATTGTGCATCTTGCCGAGGATCTCGCTGAGCGCCGCAAAGACGCGCTCGATATAGTCGGACAATTCCTGCTTGGTGTTGGTGCCGTCGACGACCTTGATATCGAGCCAGAACGTGTTCGCGTTCTGCGCCGCGAGCGATTTGCCGCCCGCGAACCAGTGCCGGGGATCCACGTAATTGACGGCGACCGCAGTGACGGTCGGGTCCTTGCGCAGATGCGCCTTGGTCAGCGCGGTGACTTCGCTGCCGAGGCGTTGCGACAGCGCCGGATCGGGCTTGCCGGTGACAGCGATGTTGATGATGGGCATGGCGTGCTCCTGTCGGCAGGTGAGGTCGCCAGGTTGACAAAAACCATCGGTCAAAAAAATAGAATTGTTTTTTAGCATTAATTCGATATCATCGAAGTATGGAAAGCCTCGATACCGAGCTCCTCCGGACCTTCGTGGCCTTCGCTGACAGCGGATCGCTGGCGCGCGCCGCGGAAATCGTCGGCCGCTCGCCGTCGGCGGTGACGGCGCAGATGCAGCGGCTGGAAACGCAAACCGGAACGACGCTTCTTGAGGCCTCCGGCCGTGGCCGGGTCCTGACCCCGGAGGGCGCAGAGTTGCTGGTACATGCGCGCCGCATCCTCGCTGCGCATCGTGATGCGCTGATGAGCCTGAAGGGCGCGCGCACCAACGGACGTGTTGCACTCGGCAGCACGCAGGATTTTGCCGACAGCACGTTGCCCGGCCTGCTTCGCAACTTTGCGCGGACGCATCCGCGCGTGCGGCTCGATCTGCGCATCGGGCGCTCCGCGGAATTGACGACCGCATTCGAGCAGGGCGCAATCGATATTGCGATCACCATGCGCACCGATGGCGCGGAAGACGATGCGGTGCTGCAGCAGCCGATGATCTGGCTGTCTGCGCCCGATTTCGCGATCGGCCGCGACGACGAACTGCCGCTCGCGCTGCTCGATCCGCCGTGCGGCTTTCGCAACGCGATTATCGCGGCACTCGACACGGCGAGGCGCCGCTATCGCATCGCCGCAACCAGCGCCAGCCTGTCGGGATTGCGGGCCGCCGTGCGCAGCGGCATCGCCATCACCGCACGCACGGCGCATTCAATCGAGTCCGGAATACAACGTGCGCCGAAACGGCTCGCACTCCCGGCGCTCCCGCATGCAAAATTCAGCCTGCGCCTGCGTCGCGACGCCAACGCAGCGGCCAAGCATCTGACGTCGCTGCTCGCCGATGGATTGATGACGCGATAAGGCGCGCCGAAAACAAAAGGGCGGCCTCGTGGCCGCCCTTTGCTTCCTGTGCGAAGTCTTTCGATTGTTATTCCGCGGCGATTTGCACTTCCGGGGCAGCCTTGCGGACTTCGGCATCGACCTTGTCCTCAAACTTGGTGAAGTTGTCCTGGAACATCTTCACGAGCGCGCGCGCGGTTTCGTCGAACTCTTTTTTGTTCTGCCAAGTCTTCATCGGATAGAGCAGATGCGGCTCGATGCCAGGCACCGAGGTCGGTACCGAGAAGCCGAAATACGGATCGGTGCGATACGATGCGTTCTTGAGCGAACCATCGAGCGCGGCGGTGACGAGCGCGCGCGTTGCCTTGATCGGCATGCGGCGGCCAACGCCGTACTTGCCACCGGTCCAGCCCGAATTGACCAGCCAGCAATCGACATTGTGCTTGGCGATGTAGTCGCGCAGCAGGTTGCCGTATTCGGCCGGCGGACGCGGTAGGAACGGCGCGCCGAAGCAGGTCGAGAATTCCGGCTGCACGCCGACGAGACCCTTTTCCGTACCGGCCACCTTCGCGGTGTAGCCTGACAGGAAGTGATACATCGCCTGCGCCGGCGTCAGCTTGGCGATCGGCGGCATCACGCCGTAAGCGTCGGCGGTCAGGAAGATGATGTTCTTCGGATGGCCGGCGCAGCCAGTGCGCGACGCATTCGGGATCGACTCCAGCGGATAGGCCGAACGCGTATTCTCGGTCTTGGAGATGTCGGTGTAGTCCGGAATGCGCGTGACCGGATCGAACACGACGTTCTCAAGCACGGCGCCGAAACGATTGGTCGCGTCCCAGATCAGCGGCTCTTTTTCGTAAGTGAGATCGACGCACTTGGCGTAGCAGCCACCTTCGAAATTGAAGATGCCGTCGGGACCCCACCCGGTCTCGTCGTCGCCGATCAGGGTGCGGTTAGGATCAGCGGAGAGCGTGGTCTTGCCGGTGCCGGAGAGACCGAAGAACAGCGCGCTGTCCCCATTCGGCCCGACATTGGCCGAGCAATGCATCGGCATGACGCCCTGCGCCGGCAGGTAGAAGTTGAGCGTGGTAAAGACCGACTTCTTCATCTCGCCTGCATAGGACGAGCCGCAGATCAGAACGATTTTCCGTGTGAAGTCGATCGCCACCATCGTGTCGGAGCCTTCGCGTCCGCCATGACGCTTGGCGTCCGGCTTGAACGACGGCAGGTCGATGATGGTCATGTCCGGAACGAAGCTAGGAAGCTCGGACTGCTCGGGGCGGATCAGCAGGGTCCGGATGAACAGCGAGTGCCAGGCCAGTTCGGTGAAGACGCGGACCTTGATGCGATAGGTCTTGTCGGCGCCACCATAAAGGTCCTGCGCGAAGAGCTGCTTGCCTTTGCAGTGCGCGAGGAAGTCCGCATAGAGATTGTCGAAATGCTCCTTGGACATCTTGCGGTTGCCGTCCCACCACACGCTATCGCGGGTGAGATCGTCTTCCACGGTGTGCTTGTCCTTGGGTGAGCGGCCGGTGTGGTGGCCGGTTTCCGCGCAGAGCGCGCCGCCGGCGACAATGTTGCCTTCGCCCTTTACGATGGCGTGCTCATAGAGCGGCGCATCAGTCAGGTTCCAATGAACAGCTTGAAGATCCGTCAGGCCAAATTTTTCAGCCCCGTAAGCTTTGTTCCTTACACCCGTTTCCTGCACCGAATCCTCCGAAATCATGATGTGGCCGCGGTAAACCGCCCGCCTTTCAGTCACACGCCGATATCAGCGTGGCCTTTGTAAAATACTTAAACGGCCCCGGCGGACCGACGTGGTCTCTTAGAACTGCGCTGGCGTCATGCCAAGTATTTTGCGACTGAATGGTTTCTGTGGCTTCGTTGCAGCGCAACAAGTGCGCGTCGTCTCGAACGAAGCGTCGTTAAGAATCGCTGCAGACCGGCCCACCGTGTCCGGCGCCCTCAAAGAAAAAGGGCGGCCAGAACGGCCGCCCTTTACTGAACTTTCCGGGAGGGATCAGTTCGAGGCGTTGACCACCTCGACGCGGCGATTCTCACCCGACAGGGGCTGATCGGGCAGCTTCAACCGCTCGAAACCGAAGCCCGCGACCAGAAGCTTGTCCTCGGGAATCTTGAACGTGTGAATGAGGTATTTGCGGACCGACTGTGCGCGGCGGTGCGACAGATCGAGATTGTAGTTCGCGCTGCCGGCAGCATCGGTATGCCCGTTCAGCATGATGACCGAGCCTTTCAGCTTTTCCGACAGCAGCGCGACGCCGAGTTCGTTCACGGCCGCGATCGCCTTCGGACCGATCACGTCGGAATTGTAGTCGAAGAATATCGCGATATCGATCTTCGGCTTGTCGACGATCACCTTGGCGATTTCCTCGCGCTCTTCCTTGGTGGCGGGCGCAACCGCTTCGACGGAGATCGCACGCGTGCGCGCCTTCTGCAGAACCTTCTGTTCGGCGGCGTCGGCGGGAGATGCGTTGAGCGAGCGGGTGAGGCTGCGCGTCTTGCTCGGCGGATTTTTCGGGGTCAGCGCTTCTTCGATCCGGCTCGATTGCGCATAGGACGGAATGGCGCTCGCGAAGACGAATGCAGCTGCGATGCCGGCGGCAATAAATTGCGTGGTGCGCGTCATAACTTTCCCCTCGGTCGGGCAGCAATCGTGCAAACATATCATAGCGGCCCGGAGGCGTGCAGAGACTCCGCGGGCCGCCCTGGTTCACACATTGGTCGCGTCGCCGTGACCGCGGGTTCAGTCAGCTGGCCGGGCGCGCCTGTTCGGCCATCTTCACCAGCACCGCTCGCAGCGGGCCGGAGCCGCTGACCCGCTGGGGGAAGGGGACGCGCAGGGCGGTCCGGCCGTTCTGCAGCTCCATGCCCTCCGGGTCGAATCCGGCACAGCGCCAGTCCCCGTCAGGAGCACCGTAGAGGGCGGTCGCGTAGAGCCGGCAGGCGTCGGCGTGATCCTCGTTCATATGCGCCGACGCGCGTTCCTCCGCAGCGAGGAGGTCGTCTGCTCCGGCGGGGTCGACCAGAATGTCTGCTGGCTTCAGGTCCACGATGCGGCCGAACCCGGCGACCAGATGCGCGGCCGTAATCTCGATCCGGTAAAACGCAAAATCTGCGAAGTCGGCGAACATTTCGGCTTCCGGCTGCCTTGCGAGATAGCGGCGCCGGTCGTGCTCGTCCGTCGTCACCGTGGCGCGGCCCATCAGCATGACGCGTGCGCCTTCCAGGGGATCGCCTTCCTTCCGCTCGTCGAGCATCAGCGACACGCGGCTGTCGGCGATCACGTTTTTTGTATGAATCGCAAGTCTGGAGATCAGCAGCAGCGGCGATCCGTCGAATGCGGTCGCAACATTGACCAGCGAACAATAGGGATCTCCCGAGGGGGCCATGAGGGTCGCGAGCGCGCCCGAACGGGCTTCCCGCATGAGTTTCTTCGCGGCGATCTTCGGGTCGAAATCGGCTTGCGGCTTCATCGCATTCTCGTTGTTTCGCGCATGGGTGGTGCTCACGCAGCGACTGATCGTGAGATCCCCCGGTGCTGGTACCGGGAACAAAAGAGGGATATGTTCGTCATTCAAGCAGAATCATGGAGTTGTTGCCGAATAGTCACATTTCGGCCCAGCTTTACGGGCTTCAAGCCCCTCGGGGATATTCACCGAGCTGAAGAAAAGAGGGGTTATGCCGACCATCGCCCTCGTCGACGACGATCGCAACATTCTCACCTCCGTGTCCATCGCTCTCGAAGCGGAGGGGTATCGGATCATGACCTATACCGACGGCGCGTCCGCACTGGACGGGTTCAAGTCGTCACCCCCTGATCTTGCAATTCTCGACATCAAGATGCCGCGCATGGACGGCATGGAATTGCTCCGTCGGGTTCGCCAGAAGACCGACATGCCGGTGATCTTCCTGACCTCGAAGGACGAGGAGATCGACGAATTGTTCGGCCTGAAGATGGGCGCGGACGACTTCATTCGTAAGCCGTTCTCCCAGCGTCTTCTGGTCGAGCGCGTGAAGGCCGTGCTCCGCCGCGGTCAGCCGAAAGACGGTACCGCTCCGAAAGAGGTCGACACTGCGAAAGTGCTGGAGCGCGGGCTCCTGCGCATGGATCCCGAGCGTCACACCTGCACATGGAAGGGCGAGCCGGTCACGCTGACCGTCACCGAGTTCCTGATCCTGCAGGCGCTGGCGAGCCGGCCCGGTGTCGTGAAGAGCCGCAACGCTCTGATGGACGCGGCCTATGACGATCAGGTCTATGTCGACGATCGCACCATCGACAGCCACATCAAGCGGCTGCGCAAGAAGTTCAAGGTGGTCGACGACGACTTCGACATGATCGAGACGCTGTACGGCGTCGGCTACCGCTTCAAGGAAGCCTGAGCCGCGGCCAATGGCTGGTGCGGACCGTTGCCGGTCTGACATTCCGGCCGCGTTGCACTAGATTGGGGCTGAAGACTGGGGCTGACCCGCGGGCATGAGGCCTGCCGGGAGAGGGCGCAGGTAACGTGCTCGATCGAACCAAGCAGCTGACACCGGAAAGTCCGGCCGACGACCGCGCGGCCGGCGAAGCCGACGCACGTCCGGCCGGCCGCGGAATGATCCGCCGGCTCAGCGAATACTGGGAGTATTTCGTCAATCAGGGCTCATCGAGCCTGACGCGGCGGATTGTCTTCCTCAACGTTGCCAGCCTTGTCGTATTGTTCATTGGCATTCTGTATCTGTCGCAGTCGCGACAATTCTTTATCGAAGCGCGCATTCGCAGCCTCCAGGTGCAGGCGGAAATCATCGCCGGCGCAATCGCGGCATCTGCCGCCGTCGAGACGGATGCGATCACGATCGACCCCGATCGCCTGCTCGAATTGCAACTCGGCGAGACGCTGGGGCCGGACGAATCGACGCTCGAATTTCCGATCAATCCGGAGCAGGTCGCCCCCGTGCTGCGGCGACTCATTTCGCCGACCAACACGCGCGCGCGCATCTATGACCGCGAGGGCGTGCTGCTGCTCGACAGCCGCAATCTCTATGGCCGCGGCGATGTGCTGCGATTCGATCTGCCGACGCCTGAAGACGAGCGGCCGGGCTTCTTCGAGCGGCAATGGATATCGCTTCAGAAGCGTCTGACGCGCGGCGATCTGCCGATCTATCATGAACTTGGATCGCAGAACGGCAAGGGCTATCCGGAAGTCGTCGCCGCGCTGACCGGATCCACGAGTTCGATCGTTCGCATGAACATGCGCGGCGAGGTGATCGTGTCGGTGGCGACGCCGGTCCAGCGATTTCGTGCTGTGCGCGGCGTGTTGCTGCTGTCGACGCAGGGCGCCGATATCGAGGACAGCGTCTCGGCCGAGCGTCTCGCGATCCTGAAAGTTTTCCTGGTCGCGGCGGTGGTGATGACGCTGCTGTCGATGTTCCTTGCCCGAACCATCGCAGGGCCGGTGCGGCGTCTTGCCGATGCCGCGGAGCGTGTACGCCGCCGCGTGCGTACGCGTGTCGAGATCCCGGACTTCACCAACCGGCGTGACGAGATCGGCGATCTGTCCGGCGCGTTGCGCGAAATGACCAACGTGCTGTACAGCCGCATCGAGGCGATCGAGAGCTTCGCTGCTGACGTCGCGCACGAATTGAAAAATCCGCTGACATCGTTGCGTTCGGCGGTGGAAACCATTCCGCTCGCCCGGACGCAGGAAAGCAAGGAGCGGCTGTTCGCGGTGATCCAGCACGACGTCAGCCGGCTCGATCGGCTGATCTCCGACATTTCCGACGCGAGCCGCCTTGACGCCGAATTGCAGCGGCAGGAATCCGCGCCGGTCGATCTTCACACGCTGCTGACGACGGTGGTCACGGTTGCCAACGAGGTTCGTCAGGACGATGGCGTGCACGTCGCACTGTCATTCGAGGGCGGCGGTCCGCAGGCCTTCGTGGTGCCCGGTCACGATTCCCGGATCGGACAGGTAATCGACAATCTGATCGCGAACGCGCGTTCGTTCTCGACGCCGGGCGGGAGCGTTCGTGTCACGGCGCGGCGGACACGCGACAAGGTCGAGATTGTCGTCGACGACGATGGTCCCGGCATCCGGCCCGATGCGATGCAGAAGATCTTCGAACGTTTCTATACCGACCGGCCGCACCAGGGCTTCGGCAACAATTCGGGGCTTGGGCTCTCGATCTCCAGGCAGATCATCGAGGCGCATGGCGGAAAGATCTGGGCCGAGAATCGCCGCGGCGTTCCGACCCATGACGGCGCCGAGCCGCTGATCCTCGGTGCGCGATTTATCGTGCAATTGCCGGCGGCGTGATCCTCAGCCATCTCCAGCAATGACGGCGCCGACCATTCATGCCTCAGCCGTTCTGTTCGGGCACCGCGGCATCCTGATCCGCGGTCCATCGGGGTCAGGCAAGTCCGCGCTGGCGTTGCAGCTTCTCCAATCCGCCAACGATGGTTTTGCGTGCCTGGTCGGCGACGACCGCATCCATCTCGAGGCCGTGCATGGGCGGCTGCTCATGCGGCCGTCGGCGGCGCTGCAGGGCCTGATCGAGATTCGCGGGACCGGCATCGTCCGCTTTCCGTTCGAGTCCATGGCCCTCGCTCATGTCGTCATCGATCTTCAGGCGGAGAATCCGGCACGGCTGCCCGAGCCCGGGGATCTTACGACCGTGATCGAGGGGGTCCGGCTTGCGCGGCTTCCGGTCGCACCGGGCCCCGATGCATTGGCGCGGGTATTCGCGTATCTCAAGCGTGGAAATGAAACTTCCGGGCTCTGACGGCCTGATCCCCGCACCGCCGGATCGCCGCCCTCGAAAAAATCCAGTGGCTATCCTATTTACCGCGATGCAACATGACCCTGAAAATGCCTTGGCGGGCCTTGCAATGGGTTTTCGGATGGTCAAGATGAGCGCCCTTTCGTGCGGCGCACGCAAAGCAATTAGCGCCCGCCGGAGTCCTTGATGATCGGCCTTGTTCTCGTCACCCACGGCCGCCTTGCCGTGGAATTCCGCTCGGCGCTGGAGCATGTGGTCGGTCCGCAGAAGCAGATCGAAGCCATTACGATTGGGCCTGATGACGACGTCGAGCAGCGCCGCAAGGACATCATCGAGGCGGTAAAACGTGTCGACACCGGCGACGGCGTTGCTATCCTCACGGACATGTTCGGCGGCACCCCTTCAAATCTCGCCATTTCGTGCATGAGCCGGCCCAAGGTCGAAGTCGTGGCCGGCATCAATCTGCCGATGCTGGTCAAACTGGCGAAGGTGCGTGGCGATCAGCCCTTGCCCGAGGCGGTGACGGCCGCCCAGGATGCGGGCCGCAAATACGTCACCATCGCGAGCCGGGTGCTGGCCGGAAAATGACTGCCGACGGCGCGATCGTCCGGCTGCTGGAAATCTGCAACAAGAAGGGATTGCACGCGCGCGCATCCGCGAAGTTCGTGCAGACCGTCGAGCGTTTCGATGCCGACGTGAAGGTGACGCGCGGCGGTGAGACGGTCGGCGGCAATTCGATCATGGGATTGATGATGCTCGGCGCGGGTCCCGGTTCGACCATTACCGTCGAAGCGACCGGAAAGGATGCCGCCGCCGTCATGGATGCGATCGAAAGCCTGATTGGCGGACGTTTCGACGAAGACGATTGAGGCCGGCGCCCGAACCAGATCGCTGTATCGATCGATTTTGCCTGAGGGAGCGACATCATGGACAACTCAGCAAAGCCGAATGCCAAACAGGCCGCCACGATTCGTCACGTCGATCAGCCGGAATGCCGCGAGACCTTTGCCGATTCGATCAATAGCGTATTTTTCGACGGCCAGACCATGCGCATCGAGTTCGGCATCACGCGCATGGACGAAATGAAGCAGGACCAGCCCCTGACCGGTCGTCGCTACCCGGCGTGCCGTCTGGTGCTGCCTGTCAGCGCTGCAATCGAGTTGATCAACAAGATGCAGCAGACGGCAAATGCGCTGCAGCAGGCCGGATTGTTGAAGCCTTCGGGTGCGTCGGCGGCCACGGCGCCGGTTCAGACGCCGGTTCAGGACAAACCTTCGACGCCGGCCAAGTCACCGGTTCCCGATAGGGCGTCGATGCTCGAAAAGCTGTCGCTCCTGGACAAGACGTCGGTGCTCGGCAAATCCCCGACCTCGCAGAAATAGCCGGCGCGGGTGGTCCCGCCGTCTGCAATCAACAGTAGAAATCCCGCCTCGCTCACGCCATAGTCCCGGCGGGAGGGCCGCGCTTTTTGCGACGGCATCGGGGCGTGCCGGTATCGATTGAAGACATCGCAAAGCAATTGCTGGTGCTGCTGCCGGACGACGGGACGCCGGTTCTGAACCGCGTGATGCGGGTCATGCTGGCGCGCGCATTGTCGGCCGACATCGACGAAGCCCGCTACCGCGAGGCCCGCGAAAGGCTGTCCGGTCGCGGTCAGATCGGCCTGAAGCAGGGACAGGGCGGCCAGGTTTTCCTGTTGCAGCGTGGCGCAAGGAAGCCTGCAGGGCGGGATGGCGAAGCCGGTGCCTGGACAGAAGCGCGGCTGATGCCCTGCCTGAAGGAATATCTCGAAGGTCCGATCCGGCGGAACCTCGACATCCTTCGCGGCGCGAAATGCCTCACTTACGATACGTCGAGTCTGGGGCCGACCGGCGTGCAATGGGCGCGGCCGGACTTCACGCTGATCAGCGTCAAGCAGTTCAAATTCCTTCCCGGAATCGAATTCGATGTGCACAGCTTCGAACTGAAAACCGAAAGCGGCGGCGCTTCCGACCTCGCCGTCTTCGAGGCACTGGCGCAGACGCGCTTCACCAATTTCGGCTATCTCGTCTGGCACCTTCCGGCAGGATCGAAATATGAGAAGAAGCTGGCCGGCATCGAGAAGCAATGCAGCCAGCACGACATCGGCTTCATCCGCGCGCGCGATCCGAAGCAATTCGATACCTGGGACATCCTGATCGAGCCCGCGCGCAAATCGACGCCCGCCTCCGAGATCGACCTGTTTCTCGACGAGCGGCTGCAGGAGGCGCAGCGCAGGCAGATTCGCTTGCTGCTCGACGGTGCCCCGGCATGAAGGGCAAGGTCATCGCAGTCGCCAACATGAAGGGCGGCGTTGGCAAGACGGCGACCGTGATCGGTCTTGCGGAAGGCCTTGCCGCGAGCGGCGCGGAAACGCTGGTGATCGATCTCGATCCGCAGGCCAATGCCTCGATCTGCCTCGCCGGCGACCAATTCCTGCGAATGATCATCGAAGGTGGCCATACCATTGATGGCTTCATCGAAGACCATTTCATGAAGCGGCAGAAGGATGCGACCATCGGATCGCGCATCCGCACGCACATCAGCAGCGTGTCGCATCTCGGCAGGCAACTGCCGTTGTCTTTGCTGGCGTCAAGTTCGGAGCTGAGACTCGTCGAGCGGGATCTGATCTTCACGCTCACCAAAACGGGGATGTCGCTCGATCGCGTCGTCGAGGCGCTTTACACCATCATCAAGGAACAGCTGAAGCGGACGCGAAAGTCCTACGACTACATTCTGTTCGATTGCGCGCCCGGCATCTCGGTGATGACCGAGGTGAGCATCCGGCTGTCAAATCTCGTGATCGTGCCGACGATCCCGGATTTCCTGTCAACCTATGGCCTCAATTCCTTCTGCAGCAATCTCTGGAGCGGGCCGATCGCCGACCAGAGCAATCTGAAGAAGCCCAAGCGGCAGCCGCATGTTCTGATCACGCGGCGGAGGCCGATCCGCGAACATGACCGGACCAGCGAGCGGCTTCGAGCCGAAGCTGCGAAAGACGGCACGAAATTCTCCGTGTTCACGACTGAGATACTCGAGCGCGCCGCCATTGCTGAAGCCCTCGGCAAGATCGATGTGCATCCGACCTTTTCCCAGAAGTGGCGCGACGGATCCGACATCATGCTCGCAGATCTCGTCAAAGAGGTGAGGGAGGCCCTTCATGGCTCTTGAATTTGACGGCTTCGAAGCCTGGCGCGCGGTTGCGGAGAGTCCCGACACATTCGCGTCGCTGCGCGCGGAGGCCGCGAAATCCGCGCGTGCGGCCCTGGTGAAATACCTGAAGACCAGGACGCTCGGCATTCCCGGTCTGCGGACTGCGCGAAAGGCGCTGGGCAAGGATCTGTTCCGTCACCTGATTGATGGGATGAAGGACGCGGAGGTGAAGGCGATCGTCGCGCGTCTCGACAAGTATCATCCGGAGTTGAAGGGCTCCGACCCCGCCTGGCGGCGGCAGCATCTCCTGCAACTGGTCAAGGGAGACGCCGAGCCGGCCCCGAAACCGCAAAAGCCGGCGAAAAAGTCGGCGCCGCGCAAAGCGAAACCGGAGCCTCAGACCGCCGAATGGTTTGCATCGGCTGGCGCCGTGCGGAAGCGTTAGCGCCGCCCCGCCAAGGGTCATCGGCCAGGGGCACCGGTTGACCAAAGATTAGACATAAAGAAATCTTTATATCCGCATTGCGCCCTTGTCTGGAGCCTGCTATAGCGGCGCCCGAACAGGCGGCCTGCGCCCAGCGGGCGGCATCCACTTTTCCGCACATCCAACGACAGACAGCGTCAAGGGAGCGTCATGACTGCAGCAACCGCCAAGAAGCCGGGCTTTTCGGACTACATCGTCGCCGATATCGGGCTCGCCGATTTCGGCCGCAAGGAAATCTCCCTCGCCGAAACCGAGATGCCGGGCCTGATGGCGACCCGCGCCGAATACGGCGCGTCGCAGCCGCTGAAGGGTGCGCGCATCGCGGGCTCCCTGCACATGACGATCCAGACCGCGGTGCTGATCGAAACCCTGGCCGCGCTCGGCGCCGACGTGCGTTGGGTTTCGTGCAACATCTATTCAACGCAGGATCACGCTGCCGCGGCGATCGCCGCCGCCGGCATTCCGGTGTTCGCGGTGAAGGGTGAGACCCTGAAGGACTATTGGGATTATACCGCCAAGCTGTTCGACTGGCACGGCGGCGGCTATCCCAACATGATCCTCGATGACGGCGGCGACGCCACCATGTACGTGCATCTCGGCCTCCGCGCCGAGAAGGGCGACACCGCGTTCCTCGACAAGCCGGGTTCGGAAGAAGAGGAAGTGTTCTTCGCGCTGCTCAAGAAGCAGCTGAAGGAAAAGCCGAAGGGCTATTTTCAGGCGATCGCGGACAGCATCAAGGGCGTGTCCGAAGAGACCACGACCGGCGTGCATCGTCTGTACGAGATGCAGAAGGCCGGCACGCTGCTGTGGCCTGCGATCAACGTCAACGACTCGGTGACCAAGTCGAAGTTCGACAATCTCTATGGCTGTAAGGAATCGCTGGTGGACGGCATCCGCCGCGGCACCGACGTGATGATGGCCGGCAAGGTCGCGATGGTCGCGGGCTTCGGCGACGTGGGCAAGGGTTCGGCTGCATCGCTCCGCAACGCCGGATGCCGCGTGCTGGTCTCCGAGATCGATCCGATCTGCGCTCTGCAGGCCGCGATGGAAGGCTACGAGGTCACGACGATGGAAGACGCCGTGACGCGCGCCGACATCTTCGTCACCGCCACCGGCAACAAGGACATCATCACCGCCGATCACATGCGGAAGATGAAGGACCGCGCGATTGTCTGCAACATCGGCCATTTCGACAACGAGATCGACGTGGCCGGGCTGAAGAACATGAAGTGGATCAACGTCAAGCCGCAGGTGGACGAGATCGAGTTCCCGGACGGGCATCGCATCATCCTTCTCTCGGAAGGCCGCCTCGTGAACCTCGGCAACGCCATGGGGCATCCGAGTTTCGTGATGTCGTCGTCCTTCACCAACCAGACGCTGGCGCAGATCGAGCTCTGGGCGCACAACAAGGACGGCAAGTACGAGAAGAAGGTCTACACGCTGCCGAAGCATCTCGACGAGAAGGTCGCGCGCCTGCATCTCGAAAAGATCGGCGTGAAGCTGACTAAGCTGTCCAAGGAACAGGCCGACTATATCGGCGTGAAGCAGGACGGCCCGTACAAGCCGGATCACTACCGGTATTGATTGCTTCTGCGAGAAGCGGGAATACGCAAATGGCCGGGCAATGCCCGGCCATTTTTTATTTGGTAGGCTGATCCACCGGCGGGGGTGTAGCGAAGAGTCCGGTCAGGCGAGCGCCCTGCCGGGCGAGAACATGTGAAGCGATCCTGATAGGCAAAGGTTGGGGCTGACATGCAGGTGATCACCACCCACGACGGACGCAGTCTCGCCTGCGACGAAGTCGGCAATCCGAACGGGCCGCTCGTCATCCACAATCATGGCGGTCCGAGCAGCCGCCTCGAAGCGCGGCTGTTTTCGGGCGCAGCGTCGAAGCACGTGCTGCGACTCCTGTGCGTGGACCGCCAGGCATCGGACGGTCAAGCCCGCAAGACGCGCGCAGCTATGCCGGGTGGGCGGAGTGAACGATGAAGAAAGCGAAATCGGTGTCCGCGAAGAAAACGACGAGCGCCGCGAAAAGCGCAACGGGAGGTGACGATCCTGCCCGTCTCATCGACGCCAAGATCGCCGCGCTCGGCGACTGGCGCGGAGAGACGCTTGCGCGTGTCCGCAAGATCATCAAGGACGCTTGCCCCGATGTGGTCGAGACCGTGAAATGGCAGAAGCCGTCGAACCCGGCGGGTGTGCCCGTCTGGGAGCGCGACGGCATCATCTGCACGGGCGAGACCTACAAGGACAAGGTAAAGCTGACCTTCGCCAAAGGCGCTTCGCTGCTCGATCCGTCAGGTCTGTTCAACTCCAGCCTCGATGGCAATGCGCGGCGCGCGATCGATCTCTCGGAGGGTGATACGATCAACGAGAAGGAATTCAAGGCGCTCGTTCGTGCAGCCGCGGCGCTGAATGAGAACGGGCGGGCGGCCAGGAAGCGCGGGTAGCCGCGCTTACAGGTTCAGCTGCACCAATACGAGATCCAGCCGCTTGCCGAATTTCTCGCCGACGCCGGGCATCCGGCCGGTTTCTTCAAAGCCCATCGTCTCGTGCAGCGCCAGGGAGGCGTAGTTCGACGCATCGATCGCGCCGACCATCACGCGCTTGCCCATCCTGCGAGCCTCCTCGATCAGCGCCGCCAGCAGCATCCGGCCGAAGCCCTTACCCTGCGCCGCGTCCAGCACATAGACCGAGTGCTCGACGGTGTGACGGTAGCCGTCAAACGGCCGGAACTCGCCGAAGCTGCCATAGCCCTGGACGCCGCCTTCATCCGCCACCAGTACCGGGAAGCCCGCTTTGCGCCGGACCGTGAACCATGCCAGCCGGCTTTCGAGGTCGGATGGCGCCTCGTTCCAGATCGACGTCGTTTTTGTGACGGCGTCGTTATAGATCGCAAGAATAGCCGGCAGATCGGCTTCCGTCGCGGGCCGGATCGTCGCCACCAATACGCCTCCCGAAGGCCCGGGCCCGGCCTGTTATCGTTGCTTGTAGCCCATTCCCCGCAATGCTATCCCGCCGCCCATGACAGCGGCAACACTCGACAACATCCGCAATTTTTCCATCGTCGCGCATATCGACCACGGCAAGTCCACGCTCGCCGACCGGTTGATCCAGCTGACCGGCGCGATGGACGCGCGCGAAATGGCCGGCAAGGAGCAGGTGCTCGACTCGATGGATATCGAGCGCGAGCGCGGCATCACGATCAAGGCGCAGACCGTGCGTCTGACCTATCGTGCCAAGGACGGCAAGGATTACATTCTCAATCTGATCGACACACCGGGCCATGTCGACTTCGCCTATGAGGTGAACCGCTCGCTCGCCGCCTGCGAGGGCTCGCTGCTCGTGGTGGACGCCTCGCAGGGCGTGGAGGCGCAGACGCTCGCAAACGTCTACCAGGCGATCGACAACAACCACGAGATCGTGCCGGTCCTGAACAAGGTCGATCTGCCCGCGGCCGAGCCGGAGAAGGTGAAGCAGCAGATCGAGGACGTGATCGGCATCGACGCGTCGGACGCAATCCCGATCTCGGCCAAGACCGGTATCGGCATTCCGGACGTGCTGGAAGCCATCGTTCACAAGCTGCCGGCCCCGAAGGGCGACCGCAACGCGCCGCTGAAGGCGCTGCTGGTCGATTCCTGGTACGACGTCTATCTCGGTGTCATCGTGCTGGTGCGCATCGTGGACGGCACGCTGAAGGAAGGCGACCGCATCCAAATGATGGGCACCGGCGCCGTCTATGACGTCGATCGGGTCGGCGTGTTCACGCCCAAGAAGGTCGAAGTCGCCGAACTCGGGCCGGGCGAGATCGGCTTTCTCACCGCCTCGATCAAGGAAGTGGCCGACACGAGAGTCGGCGACACCATCACCGATGCGCGCAAGCCGGTTTCCGAACCGCTGCCCGGCTTCAAGCCCGCGATCCCGGTGGTGTTCTGCGGTCTCTTCCCGGTCGATGCCGCGCAGTTCGAAGATCTGCGCGCAGCGATGGGCAAGCTGAGACTGAACGATGCGAGCTTCTCGTTCGAGATGGAGACGTCTGCCGCGCTCGGCTTCGGCTTCCGCTGCGGTTTCCTCGGGCTCCTGCATCTCGAGATCATCCAGGAGCGGCTGGAGCGCGAATTCAATCTCGACCTGATCGCGACCGCACCGAGCGTCATCTACAAGATGACGCTGACCGACGGCAGCCATATCGAAATTCATAATCCGGTCGACATGCCGGACGTGGTGAAGATCGAGGAGATCCAGGAACCCTGGATCGAGGCGACGATCATGACGCCGGACGAATATCTCGGTTCGGTGCTCAAGCTCTGTCAGGACCGTCGCGGCAACCAGAAAGAGCTGACCTATGTCGGCAACCGCGCGATGGTGAAATACGACCTGCCGCTCAACGAGGTGGTGTTCGATTTCTACGATCGCCTCAAGTCGGTGTCGAAGGGCTATGCGTCATTCGACTATCACCTGACCGATTACCGTCCGTCCGATCTCGTGAAGATGCAGATTCTGGTGAACGCCGAGCCTGTCGATGCGCTGGCGATGCTGGTGCATCGCACGCGCGCGGAAGGGCGCGGCCGCGCCATGGTGGAGAAGCTGAAGGAGCTGATCCCCCCGCACATGTTCCAGGTGCCGATCCAGGCCGCGCTCGGCGGCAAGGTGATCGCGCGCGAGACCGTGCGCGCGCTGCGCAAGGACGTGACCGCGAAATGCTATGGCGGCGACGCCACCCGCAAGCGCAAGCTTCTGGAGAAGCAGAAAGAAGGCAAGAAGAAGATGCGCCAGTACGGGAAGGTCGACATCCCGCAGGAAGCGTTCATCGCCGCGCTCAAGGTGGATGTGTAGCCATCATTGGGTGCGGCCTCGCCGCACTCTCCCCGGCCAAGCCCCGCCGGAAATAGCGCGAACCTAAAGGTCTCTGGCTTACCTTTTCCCCGCCTTCGGCAGCGCCTTGCACTGGTTCTCCGCCTTCTTCCCGGCGAACCGCGCATCGATGAAATCCATCGCCATCGCGGCGCCCTCCTTCATCGAACCATTGTGATCGGCGCCGGCGATCGGCTTGTACGCTACGACATTGCCGCGCGCGCAGAGTTGCCGCGCGAGATCATCCGTCGCTTCCGGAAACACCGTCACGTCGCCGGTTCCCTGAATGATCAGGGTCGGCGCGGTGATGCGCAGGCGGCCGGGCTCGTTCAGTTGGGCGAACTCGCGAAAGATGGAAATGTCGGGCTTCGCAACAAACTGATCCTTCGCTATCGCTTTCGACCAGTAGCCCTGCGACAGCGCATGCGACATGCATTGCACATAAAGGTCGGGCAGATGCCGGATCGCCTGCGGCGTCAGGATGCGCTGAAGATCGATGCTGCGTTCCGACCTTGCGTAGGACCACAGCGTGTAAAGCACGTAAGGCAGCGACAGCTCGGTCTTGTCCGATTTCATCACCGCGTTCAGCCGGTCCGCGATATGCGAGCCCGGCGCAAAGGCGACATTGCCGACCAGCTTGAAGTCGGGAACGTAAGTCGGTCCGAGCGAAGCTGTGAACAGGTCCACCTGTCCGCCCTGCGAATGCCCCATCACGGCGTAGCGCTTGCCGATCGCCGGTTCGATCTCGCGCGCGGCGCGCAGCATGTCGAGCGCGTTGCGTCCGGTCGGTACGCCTTGCAGGAATGGATGAAAGCCCGCAATGCCGAGGCCGGCATAATCGGTTGCAACCACCGCATAGCCCCGTTTCACGAAGCCATCCAGCAGCGTGCGGATGGTCTCGATATAGGGGTGCTCGGGTCCGCCGGCGGTGTCGCGCGATGGTGCGCAGATTGCATTGAGCCCCGTCGTGCCGTGGGTCCAGGTGATGACCGGCCAGCCGCCCTTCGGCGCTTCGCCTTGCGGGATCGCGATTGTACCGGAGACCGGTGCGATGCCGCCGAGGCCATCAACCGAAGGATAGGCGACGAGAATGTTCCGTGCGGCGCTCGGCAGCGCCATCGTGCCGGTCAGCGGGCGCGCCCAGATCACCGAGCCATGCGGCTTTGCCGGCAGCGGCGGCACGATGTAAAAGCCGTCGCCATCCGGCCCCCGCAGGGGTGTCTGCGCCACGACAGGCCCGGTGAGCATGGCAAGGGCGGCGACAGCGGCAGCAAGGCGACAACGGAAGCGCATGAAAGGGCTCGCGTGGAGGATGCCGAGCGACCTAACCGCGAGATACCCTAAGAGGCGGTGAATCGCCGGCGCGAATGTCGGCCTCACGCCATGCGTCAAACGCTATGGCCGTTGCGCCGGTGCGGGCATCTTCGTCATCCGCTCGCGGAACAGCGCCATGGCCTCGTCGGCCAGCACACCGCCGGTGATGGCGACGGGAGCAAAGGTCTCGCGCGCTGCGATGTCGGTGCTGGTGATCATGATCTGGTCCATCAGCGTTGCCAGTTGCGCGATCGAGGCTGCGTAGACCACGCGGCCGATATGGCACCAGATGATCGCGCCAATACACATCGCGCATGGCTCGCCGGTCGTATACAGCGTCGCGCCCTTCAGCGCGTCGGCGCCGGGCGTCTCGACGGCGTTGCGGATCGCGACCATCTCGCCGTGCGCGGTGGGGTCCCTGTGGGTTCGGCCATGATTGCCGCCGCGGGCGATCACCGCGCCATCCCGAACGATAATCGCTCCGAACGGAAAGTCCGCATTTCGCGCCTCGTCCAGCGCGACGCGCATGAAACGCTCGTCGTCGGATGCTGATGCGGGGCTGAACGCCTTTGCGGCGAACGGCAGCGACAGGCTGCAAGCCAGTCCTGCGATGACCGAACGACGCGAAAGGGAATGGCATTCGCAGCCGAAGGTCAGTCGTTGTGCTTTCTGATCCATGAAGCGGCCTTCCTGTGAAGCGTCGAAGGCGACTCTAATCGTCACGGATTGAAGTTTTGTAAGCGAATGCGCTTGACAAGCTCAAACTCTGAACACAAGGGTGCGGCGCATTATCCACCACTAAAGAGAGCGATATGCCCTACTCATTCGAGATCTATAAGGACAAGAAGGAAGAATTCCGCGTGCGCTTCAAGGCGCCAAATGGCGAGAAGATGTTCTCGTCGGAAGGCTATTCGTCGAAGGCCGCCGCGAACAACGCGATTAAGTCGATCCTGAAGAACGGACCCGCCGCGACCATCGTGGACAACACGAAGGCTGTCAAAGCCGCGAAGAAGGCCAAGGTCGCGAAGAAAAAGAAGAAAAAGGCCTGACGTTAGTTTGCCTGCGCATCGCACCGATGCGAAAGCGTAGCCCGCATATCGCTCTGCGTCATGCGGGCTACCTTCGGCCTGATCCGGGCCATCTCAGCTGAACTTCGACATTTCCATCGTGTGCGGCAACGTCGGCTCAATCGACGGCGCGTCGACCCGTGGCAGTCCGATGCGCCGGGCAGCGGCGACGGCCATCGCGTCCTCGCGGCGTGTGGCGACCGCCTGAAGGGCGTCACGGCGGTTCAGCCAGCCGCGATTTTCCTCCACAGCGTTAATGACGTCGTATCGCGTGAGCCCGATGTCAGCGAGCATGCGCTGGTCCGCATGCATCAATTGCTCGAGTTCGCGTCGGTATTGCGCGGCACGGGCGATCCTCGCCCTCAGATTGCGGAAGCCTTGAGCCGCCAGGCGCGCGAGGACGTGCACCTGCCGGGCCAGCATCCGGGTCCGCAGGGTGCATGCCTGCGCAAATGTACGTGGCGCAAAAACGATATTGGTGTTGGAGGTCATGGCAGTCTCCATCGGTTCATGCGCCGCATATGCGTCCCGACCGCTGCCCCGGCTATGATCGCCTGTCCGCCGCATTTGATCGAAACGCCGCGCAAGCCCGGTCTCACGATCGTATGATCGATCGTGATCGGAAGTGACTGCTTCGGCTTGCGCTAGGCGCCCGCTTCGGCGCTTGTCTGGCGGCTCTTGCGCCACGCCGCCGGTGGCATGCCGACCACTTTCTTGAAGGCCCTGCTGAAGGCGGCCTCGGACTCATAGCCGACATCGACCGCGATCTTGGCGATGTTGGACCGACCTTGCGTCAGCAGGCCTGACGCGATCTGCATGCGCCATTTCGCAAGATACTGCATCGGCGGCATCCCGACGAAATCGGTGAAGCGATCCGCCAGCGCCGAGCGCGAGAGCCCGACTTCGCTGGATAGCGTCTCCAGCGTCCAGTCCCTTGCCGGTTGCGCATGCATCAGGGACAGCGCGTGTCCGACATGCCGGTCGCGCAGCCCGGCGAGCCAGCCGGTCTGTTCGGTCGGCAGCGATTCCAGATACATACGGACAAGTTCGATGAACAGAAGCTCGCTCAGCTTGGCGAGGATGCTCTCGCCGCCGATGCGCTGGCCGTACGATTCCGCGACGGCCATGCGGTAGAAATGGCTCAGGCGCGCGTCGCTGTCAGTGTTGTCGCCGCGGCAATGGATCTGAACTGGCAGCGCCGCCAGCAACGGATTGAACGGCCGCACATCGCAGCCAAGAAAACCGCAGACGAGCTTCACGCGGCTATCGCTGCCGCCGCCGCCGGAGATCTTCCAGGGCCGCTGTGTCGAGAGATCGACATCCGCCATGTCGAAGCTGGCTGGCGCGCGCAACGACGGGTCGGTCGCCAGCGTGTGATGATCGCCGTGCGGAAACACGATCATGTCGCCGGCCTGCAGCTTGACCGGATCGTGCCCCTTCTGCACCGCGTAGCACTCACCCTCCGTGATGAGGTGATACGAAACGAGATGCTGCGCATCCGGCATGATCAGCGGGATGAGGTGCCGTGACTGCGGCGCGAAGGTCGCCCACGGCGCCGTCACATTCACGTCGATGAACACGGCGCCGGTCAGCCGCACCGCGCGCAGAACGTCGGATAACGTATCGCTGCTCATGGGCCGATAAAAATGGACGAATGATCAAAAACACCGAACGAACAGCGAAATCAGAGCGCGCGAGCGCCCGGCTTGTCAACACGTCAGGGTCGTTTCGATCAGACGACGCCCGGCAGGTGCCGGTTATTCCACCTTCGGGGCCGCGGCCGCCGCGGTCTCTGCCGGCTTTGCGGCCGGCTCCTCGGCGCGGGCGCTCGTCGGCTCGATGATGATGCGCGTCTTCGCCATGCCCTGCTTCTGCACGAGATTGAACAGCACGGCGGCATCGCGCGGATGCAGCCGCACACAGCCCTTCGAGGCACGCCGGCCGAGCCGCTTGATCTGGTTGGTGCCGTGGATGGCGTAGTTGCCATGAAAAAAGATCGAATAGGGCATCGGCGCCATGTTGAAGAGGCGGGAATGCCAGGTACGCTCGAGCCGCTGCGGCTTGAATGTGCCGTTCGGCGGCCCGCCGGCGAGGCCGGTCGAGACCACGAAATTATGGCTCGGGACGCCGTCCACGATCACGGACATGCGCTGTGCCGATTTGTCCACGCGGACAACGATCTCGGCCTGAGCTGCGGAACTCGCCAAAAGGGCAGCGATAGCGGCAACGGCGGAAAACAGTCGCATGACAAACCCCTTCTCGGGACCGCGCAAACCGGCTTTCAGACTCAGCGCCAGTGTGTAAAGTCAGCACGCAAAAATACCGTTAAGAGGGTGCGGTCCAATGAGGGTGTTTTTGTTCACTGTCGTGTTTGCCGCGGCGCTGTCGCATGCAGTGCCGGCAACGGCGCAGGACAAGGGCACGGTCGATCCGAAACCGTTGCCTCCCCTCGCCAATCCTGACGATCCGAAGACACCGGCGAAGGATCTGTTCGCCCGCAAGCCGACGCCGGCCAATCTGCAGGCGCGCGCCATCGGGTTCTATTCGCGCGGCTGTCTCGCGGGCGGCGTCGCGCTGCCGGTCAATGGCAAGAACTGGCAGGTCATGCGGCTGTCACGCAATCGCAACTGGGGGCATCCGGATCTGATCGCATTCCTGGAACGTCTCGCGGACAAGGCGCCGAAGGTCGGCTGGAACGGCTTGCTTGTCGGCGATATTGCGCAGGCGCGCGGCGGGCCGATGCTGACCGGGCATGCCAGCCATCAGATCGGCCTCGATGCGGATATCTGGCTCATGCCGATGCCGAACCGCGAACTGACACGGCTCGAACGCGAAGAGATGTCATCGACCAATGTCGTGCGCGAGGACAAGCTCGACGTCGATCCCAAGATCTGGACGCCGGCGCATGTCGGGATCATCAAGGCCGCCGCGGAAGACCCGCTGGTCGAACGCGTCCTCGTCAATGCCGCGATCAAGAAGGCATTGTGCCGCGACGCCAATGGCGACCGTTCATGGCTGCACAAGGTGCGGCCGTGGTACTGGCACAATTATCACTTCCACGTTCGCATCGGATGTCCGAAGGACTCGCCGACCTGCAAGCCGCAGCCCCCGACGGGCGAAGGCGACGGTTGCGGCGCCGAACTCGCCTATTGGTTTCAGCCGAAGATCCTGCGGCCGCCGGAGCCGCCGGCGGATCGTCCGCGCAAGCATATGACGATGGGCGATCTTCCCGCCGAGTGCCGCCAGGTGCTGGTGGCGCAGTAGCGGCCTTCACGGCAAAAGCGCCGCGAACGCCGTTCATTCCCGCGCAAGCGGGATTCCAGCTTTCCTGACTCTGGGTTCCCCGCCTTCGCGGGGCGAACGGCTGAATGAAGGCCGCCTTTACTCGTTCTCCCGCTCGATTGCGCGCACAGCCGCCTCTGTCACCTGCTTCGTGGTCGCCTTGCCGCCGAGATCGGGTGTGTGCAGCGAAGGGTCGGCGGTGACGCGCTCGACCGCTTTCATCAGCCGCGCTGCCGCAGGCTTCTCGCCGAGATGTTCGAGCATCATCACGGCGGTCCAGAACGATCCGACCGGATTGGCGATGCCCTTGCCGGTGATGTCGAAAGCCGAGCCGTGGATCGGCTCGAACATCGACGGCGTGTGTCGCTCCGGATTGAGGTTGGCGGTTGGCGCGATGCCAAGCGAGCCCGCGAGCGCCGCGGCGAGATCGGAGAGAATGTCAGCGTGCAGGTTGGTGGCGACGATGGTGTCGAGCGTCTCGGGACGCAGCGTCATCCGCATGGTCATCGCGTCAACCAGCATCTTGTCCCAGGTCACGTCCGGATAATTGTGCGCAACCTCGGCCGCGATATCGTCCCACATCACCATCCCGTGGCGCTGTGCGTTCGACTTCGTCACCACGGTGAGCAGCTTGCGCGGGCGTGAGCGGGCCAGTTCGAACGCGAAGCGGATGATACGGGTGACACCGGGCCGCGTGAACATCGCAACATCGGTCGCGACCTCTTCCGGCAGTCCCTTGTGCACGCGTCCGCCGACGCCGGCATATTCGCCTTCCGAATTCTCGCGCACAATGACCCAGTCGAGTTCAGGCCCGCTGACGTTGCGAAGCGGGCTGGTGATGCCCGGCAGGATGCGGGTCGGGCGCACATTGGCGTATTGGTCGAGCGGCTGGCAGATCGCGAGCCGCAGGCCCCACAGCGTGATATGATCGGGAATGTCCGGCGCTCCCACGGCACCGAAATAGATCGCGTCGAACTTGCGGAGCTGATCGGCGCCGCCCTCCGGCATCATCACGCCGTGCTTCTTGTAATAGTCCGAACCCCAATCGAAATGGGTCACATCGAGCTCAAATCCGCCGTCGCGTTTCGCGCATGCGGCAAGCACCTCAAGGCCAGCGTTGATCACTTCCGGTCCGATGCCGTCGCCGCCGATGGCCGCGATCTTGTGGATACGCATGTTCGATCCTCATTCCTCAGTCGTCATTCCGGGGCCGCGCGTTTTGCGCGCGTCCCGGAACGACAGAGCGATTACTGCGACACGGTCACGCCCGCCTTCTTGATCACGGGCACCCATTTGTCGATTTCTTTTGCAACGTGCTGAGCCAGATGCTCCGGCGTCTGCTCGGCTTCGGTCGGGAGGATGATGCCGAGATCCAGGAGCCGTTTCCTGGTGCCGTCTTCGTTGAGGGCCTGCCGCGCCACCGCGTTGAGCTTCGTGACGATGTCCTTCGGCGTACCCTTCGGCGCAAACAGCGCGTTCCAGCCGATGGCCTGGAAGTCCGGCAGACCCTGCTCGACCGATGTCGGAACATTCGGCGTGACGGCGATGCGCTTGTCGGTCGCCACCACGAGGCCGTTGACTGTGCCCGCCTGGATGCTCGGCACCACACCGACGGTCTGGTCGCAGACATAGTCCACCTGTCCGCCGAGCAGCGCATTGAGCGCGGGACCGGAGCCGCGGAACGGCACGTGCGTCGGCTTCACGCCGAGCAGCGCATCTAGGAACAGGCAGGTCAGGTGCGACGTCGCGCCGACGCCGCCGGTGCCGTAGTTCATCTTGTCGCCGTTCGCCTTCAGGTATGCCACGAACTCCTTGAAGCTTTTGACCGGCAGGTCCTTCTTCGCGACCACCAGCATCGGCGTGCCGCCGGTATTGAGGATCGGCTCGAAGTCGGTGCGCGGATCATAGGCGAGCTTCGGATAAAGCCCGACACTGGCGGCCTGGGTGCCGAGATTGCCCATGAGCAGCGTGTAGCCGTCCGGTGTCGCATTCTTGGCGCGGGTGACGCCGACGGTCCCCCCGGCGCCGGTCACGTTTTCGACCAGCACCTGCTGCTTGAGAATGCGGCTCATGGAATCGCCCATGATGCGCGCCACCACGTCCGTCGTGCCGCCCGCAGCGAACGGCACGAGGATGGTGATCGCGCGTTCCGGATATTCCGCATGGGCCGGGGACGTGGCGGCGAGAGCCAGCGCGGCCGCAAAAACGGCCACGCCGGTGCGGCGTGTCATCAGCTTCATCGTTTCCTCCGTGGTGTTTTTATCGGCCGTTTCTTGTTTTTCAGGGTCAGGCTCTATTTTGAGACAGCCTCCGCGATAATGCGACCACATTCAACCGTGGTTG
This sequence comes from Pseudorhodoplanes sp., assembly GCF_035565795.1. Taxonomy (GTDB): domain Bacteria; phylum Pseudomonadota; class Alphaproteobacteria; order Rhizobiales; family Xanthobacteraceae; genus Pseudorhodoplanes. The sequence goes on along the minus strand of NZ_DATMRV010000054.1, from coordinate 5,590 downwards.
CGGTGCCGCCGAGGTCTCGCGTCCGCGCTTTTGGATCGGCCAGCGCGACCTCGATTGCTGCAATCACGGCATCGGCGGCATCCTTGTGGCCGAGATGCTCGAGCATCATCGCGCCCGACCAGATCTGCCCGATCGGATTGGCGATTCCTTTGCCGGCAATATCCGGCGCCGAGCCGTGCACCGGCTCGAACATCGAGGGGAAATCACGCTCGGGATTGATGTTGGCCGACGGCGCAATGCCGATCGAGCCTGCGACCGCGGGGCCGAGATCAGACAGGATATCGCCGAACAGGTTGGAGCCGACCACGACATCGAACCAGTCCGGATGCTGCACGAAATGGGCGGCGAGAATGTCGATATGGAACTGGTCAGCGCGGATATCGGGATACAGCGCCTTCATCGCCGCGAAACGCTCGTCCCAGAACGGCATGGTGTACACGATGCCGTTCGACTTGGTGGCGGACGTAACGTGCTTCTTCGGCCGCTTGCGCGCCAGTTCGAACGCGTAGCGCATCACGCGATCGGTGCCGCGACGCGTGAAGATCGCTTCCTGCATCGCGGCTTCGTGCTCGGTGCCGCGGAACATGCGGCCGCCGATTTCCGAATACTCGCCTTCGACATTCTCGCGCACGACCAAGAAGTCGATGTCCGCGGGGCCTCGCCCGGCAAGCGGGCTTTTCATGCCCTGCAGCACTCGGCAGGGACGCAGGTTGACGTATTGATTGAATTCGCGGCGGATCGGGATCAGCAGGCCCCACAGTGAAACGTGATCGGGAACGCCGGGAAAGCCGACGGCGCCAAGAAAGATCGCATCATGCTTGCGGATCAGGTCGAGCCCGCCTTCCGGCATCATGCGGCCGTGCTTCTGGTAGTGCTCGCAGCTCCAGTCGAAATGATCGAAGGTGAATGACAGGCCGAAGCGCTTGCCGGCCGCTTCGAGGACGCGGATGCCCTCGGGCAGCACTTCGTTGCCAATGCCGTCGCCCGGGATGGCGGCAATCTTGTAGGCTGTCATGTCAGGTCCTTTCGGTTTGGACGTCAGCAGAGGTACATGCGCCCGCGAATGCTGTCCCGGCATCATGGGGTGCCGGCGGGTCATGGAGGCGAATGCAGCAAAGACGCAATGAGCGTGATCTGGCTCAATCAGGGTGCCTGGAAACTCAGTCCGTGCACCACCACGACCTGGGTATGCGCGCCGCCGATTCCGAAATCGTCATCATTGATCAGGACCAGCGTATCGTCCGCGAGCATCGCGACGCCTTCCGTCTTGCCGGCAATCTTCGGGTAGTCGGCGGTGTCGAACCGCAGCGTTTTCGGCACGGGGACGATCTTCGCGTCGGCCAGGACAGCTTGCTGCTCAAGGCTTGGCTCGGTCGAGGGTTCGTCCCAGGGCGTGCCGTGGATGTTGGTCGCATCGGCGAGATTGATCTCGTAAAGCTTCGTGGTCGCTTCGGTCCGCTCCAGAACGAGAAGCCGGTCCGGCCCGACCGTCACCATCTCGCTGATGCGGACATCGGCCTGGTCTTTCGGGGTATCGCGTCGGAAGGTCTTCGGCTCATCGAGTTCGTAGACATATTCGCCGACGATCTGCATCGACGTGCGCTCGATCTTGAACAGCCGGACGTTTCGCGAGGTCCGGAACGCTGTGGTGTCCGGATTGGCGAGCGGGCTCTGCATGATGAAGAAAAGGAACCTCTCGTCGCGCGAGACGGCGAGAGATTCGATGCCGCGATTGAGCTGTCGCTTGGCGAGGATCGTCGGAAGCGAGCCGACCACGTCGTAGCGCGCGCCTGCGTAATCGGTCTCCGTGCCTTGTGGCACATGGCGGGTCACGATCCGTCCATCCGCAGCGACGTGCAGGATCGAGGGTGAATTTTCGTCAGCAATCCAGAAGGTGCCGTCCGTTAGCCGGATCACGGCTTCCGCGTCGATGCCGTTCACATCCCGCTCGAGCGGCCTGCCCCGCCCGTCGAGCGGGGTTTCGCTCGTGGTGCTGGTCAGCGGATTGGGCAGGCCGGACAGCGGGACGCCATCGCGGTCCTTGAGGGTCACGACATCGGTGATCCGGAATGTTCCGGCTTCGGTGAGCAGCACGCGATAGATCGAAGGCGAATACGATGGCGTAAGGAAGACGCGGGCGTTCTTGGTGTCGCGGCAGCCCGGAAGCTCCGCCTGCGCGGCCGAGCGGAACTCGCTACAGGTGAGATTCGGACCGCGATCGCCGACGGTCCAGATCACGTTCGGCGGGTCTTCGGGATGGTGGAATGCGCCGCTGCCGATGCCGACATTCAGATTGAGGATGCGCCCATTCTCGAAACGGTGCCGGCCCATCGAAAGCAGGGTGTCGTCGCTGTGGAGTTCGCGAACCGAAATTTCGGACGCGATCGCGGCTGTGGACAACCCGAGGAAGGCAATCAGGAGGAGACGGGAACGCATCGGCGCCATCGGTTCGTGAGGCGGTCCGGATACACCGGGTTGCCTGATTTGTCTCATGTTCCGGGCGGGTGAGGCAAAGGTCTGTTGGATTCCGAGAGCGATTCCGGCATCTGCCGGGAGGAGAGGCGGGGGGGCTGACTGGAAGGACGTCCGGGGCGTGGTCCGGACGGGGTCGCGCACTCGTTGCCGGTATGAGTCGTTCGCAGGTGCGGTAATGTGTTGACGATTTATGAGTTCGCGTGCCGACCTTGCGGTGGAAAGATCCGATTTTTCATTATTTAGTTAACCAACTGTGGCAAGAATGCACTAGTGAGGGTTGTCACACCTCATTATCGTGGTTCCGTTGATTCACCTGGGGGCTCCCAATGAAGAAGTGTCTGATGGCAACCGCTGCAGTGCTTGCTCTTTTGAGCGCTGCTGGCTGCACCATGTACGGCAAGGCACCGGTCGGCAAAGCGCCGGTCGTCGCCAAGTACTAATCGGCCTAGGTCGAGAAAGGGCCGGTCCCTGGACCGGCCTCTTTCGAAATCTATTCCGTTAGCTGTCCAGGTCCCTGATCTGGGCGGAGCCTCATGGTGTGAGGATAATGGGCATATGCGGGCGCTCCGCATAGGCCCTTTTTGCTTTTTTGAACGTCGTTTTGAGCTCAGTGTTTGCGGCCCGATGTCTGGGCGTTGATCTCACTGCAACGCTGTCGGCCAGCACGGCGTGACGCTTTCGCAACGCGATCTGAGGCGTGTCGGCCACGCCCGGTCAGGAACATTGCATTGCCGGTCGGCCGTGTGTATCGGCCGCTTGACTTGAGCATCCACCGGCGCGTGTGATGCGCGACGAGGATTTTGGAGAGCGTCAATGCAGGCCAGAGGCAGATACGTATCCGGGCCCAGCGCCCTTCTCGGTACAGCCGCACTTGCCGCGGCCATCTCATTCAGCAGCGGCGCGATCGCACAGAGTGTCAGCGCGCAAGCGGCAGCCGCAGCAGCTGCTCCCGCGCAGGCTTCGGCTCCCGCGCAGGCACCTGCTGCGTCGAGCGGCACGTTGCCGGCCGTGAATGTGAACGCCGAAAAGCCGCAACAAAAGCCGGCGCAACGGCAGGTCAAGCGGCAGGGCCCCAATCGCGAGCCGATCAAGATTCCGGTGAACGCCAGTGGCTGCAAATCGGTGCGTGCGCCCGGCAAGCCCTATTTCGTGGAATTCCGTTCACGAACGGCGGTCAGCTACGGCCACACCTTTGTGGTGCACGGCCGTCTTGGCGAGGGCAATCGTTACGCCAGCTACCAGATCGCGGGATTGCATCCCAAGGGCGACGACCCCAACGTCTACATGCAGGGCATGATGGTGCCGGTCGAATCCGAAACCGGTCCGTCCTGGGGTGATGAAGACGAGCAATATCTCACTGCGCGCTTCTGCGTGACTCTCACCGAGGCCGAATACCGCAAGGCGCTCGCCTACATCAAAACCCTGCAGGCGACGAAGAAGACGTGGCACGCGACGACCTATAACTGCAACGCATTCGCGGCGGACATTGCGCGCCATATCGGTCTCGATTCACCGAACCCGAATATGTATCTGCCGCAGGCCTTCATCACGCGGATGGCCGATCTCAACAAGGGTGGCAAGCCGAACAATCCGTTTGCAGCAAACTTCTCGGGCTTCCAGCAGGCACCGGCTACGCAGCCGCAACGCCGCGCTCCGGTGCAGCGTACGGCGCAGCCGCGCCAGACGCAGCAGCCCACGCAGCAATAACTTCGGACTGCTCACCGAAATCGAAAAAGGCCCGCAGCGATGCGGGCCTTTTTGCTTCACGAGACGGCGAATCCCTATTTCGGTGCTGGTGCGATGATCGACCAGACCGGGCGGCCCAGCGCCGCATCGAGCTGCGCCGTGAAATCACGGAGTGCGGCCGGCGCCTGGTCGCTATAGCCGAAGACCATGAGCACAAAGAGGACCGGCGGAATCGCCGCAAGCCACAGCACGACGCGGATCAGATAGGCGCGGTGTTCGGCAGCCTGCTTCGGATTGCGGTAGTTGGAAGGCGGATATTGCCTCATGATGCGTGAACGCTCGTCATCGTCAGCGGATGGCGATCATACTTTGTCGATATCGCCGCCGCTCTCGGCCCAATCCTTGAACGCACCGAGATTGTAGACTTTCTCGTAGCCGAGATCCTGCAGCGTCTTGCCGGCGAGCGCCGAACGGCCGCCCGAGGCGCAATACAGGATGACGGGCTTGCTTCGGTCGAGATTCTTGTCGTGCGCGGGCGATTCCGGATCGGCCTTGAATTCCAGGAGGCCACGCGGGATGTGGACGGCGCCGGCAACCTTGCCGCTCTGCGCCACTTCCATCGCGTCGCGCACGTCAAGCACGACGGCGCCATTGCCGATCATGTCCCTGGCCTGGGCAGGCGTGACCCGCGGAACACTTGCGTTTGCGGCCTCGATCATCGCCTTCACGCTGGTCGCCATAAGTCAGTTCTCCCTTTCTGCGATCGGCGGCGGCGCCGCGATCTGTTCGTTACCATATTCCGGCTTTGCCGGAGCGTCGATGCAGATAGGCTGAGTTCTGGATCACGCAAATGACGCCTTTACCGGTTGATATTGCCGAAATGCCGGAAGGCAGGGACGTGACGGGCCGCTTTCCTTGGTCAGCCGTCACGTCCCGACACAGATGTCTGATCTTCAGTGCCGCGTGATGACGACTTCGAGATATTCGCTCGGCACCACCATGGTGCCATCGTCAGCGCGGTTGAATTGACCGATCAGGGTCAGGATGTCCTGTTCGAGATCGTTCTGCTTCGCGGGCTCGAGCGCCGCGAAGGCCTTGAGCAGCGGCCCGTAATAGGTCCGGAACACGTCGAGCCAATGCTCCGGAGAGCGATAGCGGAACACGAAATGACGCTGGGCGGTTTTGACCGAAGTCGCATGTGGATCGAACATTTCCGCGATCCGGCCGCGCGTACCCCAGAGCGCCGGCGAACGCATGCCCGCGGGAGGCGCGACATGCTTGCCGATGGTCTTGAACAGCTGGCCGATGAAGCCGTCCGGCGTCCAGTTCGCGAGTCCGATCTTGCCGCCGCGCTTGCAGACGCGGATCATCTCGGATGCCGCCCGATCCTGATCGGGGGTGAACATCACGCCGAAGGTCGAAACGACCG
>NZ_DATMRV010000053.1:0-16877 GCF_035565795.1 Pseudorhodoplanes sp. | reverse complement strand
CGGGTCGAACTGGTGAAGGGCTAGACGCTTCCGCTTTTTGCTGGAAATCTATCGGCAGCCGGTCGTTTGGACCGGCTGCGGCTTGCGCTGCGTGGGGAAGGGGCGCGGGGGGATTATCTGCCGCGCTGATGTCGGCGATCCCGACAGGATTTAAGTGCGTACCAAGTGATTGCGGGGAGGAGTTACTTGTCACCCTTCGTTGTCGCCGAGCGTGGCGATATCGACGACGTGACTATGCCGCGCTCGACGCAAAAGCGAATCGCACGTGCGATGTTGCCGATGCAGTAGGTAGTGATGCCGGCGGGATTATTGAGCAGCAATTGCGCGGGGGTGGAACATGATCTTAGCGTTGGATTGGAGCCGACCAATTCCCTTAAAGGATGCTTCAAAGCAAAACCTGATCTACTCCGTCGCCTTGGACAAGATGCCGATCGCATCTGGAGTCTATGTGTTTGGTCGTCGATACGGGAGCAAATTCGAAGCACTGTACGTAGGAAAGGCGAACAGAATACGGGGAAGAGTGAAGGGGCAACTAAATAACGTGCGTTTGATGCAACATCTCAAAAACGCAAAGTCGGGCAAGAGAGTTGTTTTGGCGGCGCGATTTGTCCCTAAGCCTGGTCAGCAGAAGCCGAACTGCCTAAAGCTGATTGAGCGTGCGCTGATCCGGTATTTTCTTTCCGAGGGACACGATTTGGTGAATATCCAAGGTGTAAGACTTAGGCGTCACGAAATTATTTCCGCCGGCAAGCACCCGAAACGATATTTTCCGAGCCCAATCTTTCTGGAGAAATAGCGCCATACATTGGCGTTCAAATAGCGAGCGCAGCTTCTACGAGGCGAGCGGAGCTAGTACGCGCGCTCTGAATTCCGGATTAGATCTGCGCAATGCGCTTGCGGTGCTGCAGAACAAGAAGGTGGAGATGCCGGCGCGCAAGCGCGATAACTTTCAGTTGTGATAACGGACCATCGCGCTGACCAAGGGGAAGCAAATGGATTGGCTTGTTATTGCGGGTGTCGTCAGTCTAGGTCTTTTGGTGGGGCTCCTTGTCGGGTGGTATGTAAACGAAGAGCAGCCGTTCACGGCAACAGGACTTATCGCGTCAATCACAGTTCTATCGGGTGCTGGCGTGCTGGGCGTGTTTCATCTGATCGCCCCTGCGGGGCCGACACGGGAATATTGGCTCTATCCCGTTGCGGTGTTGTTTGGGGTGCTGATCGCCCCTCCTTTAAGTGTAGCCTATGATCGATTGTACGAAGAGGATGGTAAGAAAAAACGATGAAACATTGCCGCTGCCTTCGAACAAGTAAACTGCTGCAGTCGAATGCGAAGTAGCCTTGAGTATTTACGGTGCTTCAGGCCGTGTTTGCGGAAGCGGCTGGGCGGAAGCGCATTAATTTATCCGGTGTGAACAATGCCCGATACCCCGATACTTCAATTGTTTGCATATGCGTCTTTGACATTTTCCGGCTTGTGCATCGCCGCTGCTGCCCTAATGTTTTCTTATCGGCAGAACTACGGCTGGCGCCCGACGGTGTTGGTGACCTGCCACGGCCTTGAAGGTGTGGGCGGCAGTACCGAGTATATCGCAACACTGCATTTTGAATTTTGGAATCGCCGGAAGTACCCAGTCGTCATCCGCCACGCGGAGGTTGATTTTGGTAGTTTGCGATTGCAAGAAAAAGTCTCAGCAACTGGTGAAAGGCTTACCTGGCCAACGTTCCGTGGAAGGCCGGTATTTCGTGGCGACGTACGCGTTGACCCGACTTCGCATCATGCCTTCGATTGCAAGGGCGCCTTCTCGAAGCGCAGTCTCGATGACTTGGATGTGTCAGCTCGGGTGGAGATATCTTATTTTGATCCTGTCGCGAACCGAAGTCAGAAGCTGACGACGCGTCACAGGTACTCATTTAAGCAAGCGTAGGCCGGATGGACGAAGCGAAATCCGGGATCGCGCAGTCAAATTCCCGATTTTCGCTGCGCTCTATGCGGCGATACTCATTTGGTCACTCCATGCACATCATCCCCATCCTCCTCACCACGTTCTTCCTCTTCTCCGTCCCAGCCCACGCGCAGTTGAAGAACGAGAACCTGCTCGTCGCCATGCCGGACGGCTATGTCGTCGGCTTCCAGGATAAGAACGCCAAACAGCAGATGACCGAGATGGTGCCGCGCGGGCAATCGGTCAAAGACTGGACAGACATGGTCACGGTGCAGATCTTCTTCAACATGACCAACGTCACGCCGGAGGCCTACAAGCAGCGGCTCGAAAAGCTGTGGACCGAAAACTGCAAAGGCGCGGAGTCCAGTCCGATCGGGCAGGGCAACGAGCGCGGTTATCCGGTGATCGTGTGGCTGCAATTTTGTCCACTGAACAAGGACACCGGCAAACCCGAAGTCACGCTGCTGAAGGCGATCGCCGGCAAGGACAGTTTCTACGTCGTGCAGAAGGCATTCCGGTTCCAGCCGGACAAGCCGCAGGTCGAGCAATGGTCGCGTTATCTGCGCAGCGTCTCGGTGTGCGACTCTCGGGTGCCGGACCGCGCGTGTCCGCAGACGGGCAAGTGATCGCAACCCGCAGGGCTAAAACGCGTTGCGCCGTTTGCAGGTTCGCGCCGGGTAGCCCGGATGGAGCGCAGCGCAATCCGGGGTCCGCACGCGAAATCCCGCATTCCGCTGGCGCTCCATGCGGGCTACACTCGCGCGGTCCTGTGCGTACAATCCGGGCTTCGCCATGCGTCTCATGTCCTGCGTTCTGCCGCTCGCCGTTGCCGCTTCGCTGACGCTGGCGGGCTGCGCCGGCACAACCGACACCGCGACGCCCGCAGCGCCGCCGGTGCCGGCGATGTCCACCACGACGCCGTCCGGGCTGCAATATGCCGACACGGAGCCCGGCAAGGGCCGCGCGCCGCGGCGCGGTCAGGTCGCCGTCGTGCATTACACCGGCTGGCTCTATGCCGATGGCGCGCGCGGCAAGAAGTTCGATTCTTCGGTCGACAAGGGCAAGCCGTTCGAATTCCGGGTCGGGCAGGGCGACGTGATCCGCGGCTGGGACGAGGGCGTCCTCACCATGAAGACCGGCGGCAAGCGCACGCTCGTGATCCCGCCGGCGCTCGGCTATGGCGAGCGCGGCGCCGGCACCGACATCCCGCCGAACGCGACGCTGATCTTCGACGTGGAACTGATTGCGGTGAAGTGACAGTCCATGACGCGCGCGATCGTGGACTGGATTCAGTCGCTGCCGCTGCCCGGCCTGTTCTTTGCGACCCTTGCCATGTCGCTTGTGGGCGCGATGGTCATCGTCGCCTCCGTGCGCATCGCACTGCGCCTGCTCGGATACGACGAGGGCAAGCCGCTGCTGCTGCGCGACTCCGCGGTCAATACCACGAGTGCGCTGTTCGCGCTGACCATGGCGTTTTCCGCCGCCGGCATCTGGCAGGAATCGCAGCAGGCGCACACGGCGGTCCAGCGCGAGGCCAACGCGCTGGAAAACCTGCACAGCATCGCCGCGGGTTTCCCGCCCGAGCTGCGGGATCACACGCGCGCCGGCATACGCGACTATGCCCAACAGGTGATCGCCAAGGACTGGCCCGCGATGCTCAAGCGCGAGCGTTTCGACGCGAAGATCTACGACGAGTCCGAGAGCGTGCTGGTGCAGCTGGTGGACGCCATTTCGCGCGAGGCCGCCGCGGCGCCGCTGCCGGTGGCGATGCCCGCGATCGGACAGATCGTCGAGGCGCGCAGCGCGCGGCTGCAGCGCATCACGCTGGCGACGCAGGGCGTCACCAATGCGCAATGGCTCGCCATGATCCTGCTGGCCTGCGCGGCGCTCGCCATGCTCGCAATGGTGCATAACAGCGAGCGCATGTCGCAGCTGCTCGCGGTCCTGGTCTACACCACGGCGGCGAGCGCGGCGTTCTTCGTCGTGCTCGCGCATGACCGGCCGTTCGTCGGCCGCATCTCGGTCAGCTCCGAGCCGATCGCCCATCTGCTGAGCCGATAGTGCGGGCGAGGGACATGATCCGGTCACATGGTCCGGCCAGAAGGCGCCTTCGGCATTGCGCTTGTCATTCGGCAAGTTACAAGGGGCCGGTATCGATCAGGGAGAACGACCGATGCGCGCCTTTTCAAAACGTCACCTGATGGCCGCCTGTGCCGCCATCGCAACCATGAGCATCGTGTCAATGACCACAGACGACGCCTCCGCCCAGTCCGGCAAGCCGGTCACCACCTCATCCGGCCTGCAGATGATCGACACCCAGCCCGGCACCGGCGCTTCGCCGAAGTCCGGCCAGACGGCCGTCGTCCACTATACCGGCTACCTCAATGACAACGGCAAGAAGGGCAAGAAATTCGACTCGTCCGTCGATCGCGGCCAGCCGTTCGAATTTCCGGTCGGTGCCGGGCGCGTGATCAAGGGCTGGGATGAGGGCGTCGCCTCGATGAAGGTCGGCGGCAAGCGCACGCTGATCATTCCGCCCGCACTCGGCTATGGCGAGCGCGGCGCCGGCGGCGTGATCCCGCCGAATGCGACGCTGATCTTCGACGTCGAACTGCTCGGCGTGAAATAAGCGGGACGATGCGCGCGCTGGCGATTGGCGCGCGCATCCTTCTTCCGGGTTGCAGCGCTCAGGCCTGAAGGCCTTTCAGCGTATCGGCGTTCGGGCAGAATTCCTCGAACGTCTTCGCCGCGCGGCCGTGGCCGATCTCGTCGGCGCAATGCAGCTTGGCTTCGCATTGCGAACAGTTTCGCTCCAGCCCGCGCATCGTCTTCGCCGGCACCTTCTGCTCGTCGACGTCGACTGCGTTCATCATGTGACACAGCATCTCGGTCGAACCGGGCTCGCGGCCGACCAGCCAGCGCAGATCCTCCGGCCGCGCGCGCACATGCGCGCGAAAGCGCTCCATCTCTTCTCCGCGGGCCTTTTCCAGGAATTCGAGGTCCCGCTCATAGGGGCTCGGCCTGAACCACTCGACCAGCGTGCGAAGCAAGGGCCATTGCGCCTGGGTGGATGACATGGAGATCTGCTCCCGATTCACGTTTCCGGAGAGAACGGTGGCAGAACCCGGCAGCCATGCTTTGATCGTGATCAAAGGGGCCGGCTGGGCGGGTGGCTTCGCATGGCAAAATGCCTTCGCCCGCGATACGCTTGCGCCACAAGAATTTTGGGGGAGGCCAATATGCTCAGGATCGGGTTCATCGCGCTCGTCGTGGCAGCGTCCGGTTTCGCCGCGCACGCGCAACAGGCACCAGTCTCGCCGTCGCCGATCAAGCGGACGCCGACCGGCAAGTCCGAGGTGCCTAACTCGAATTTCGAAGTGATTACCGCGGTGGTCGAAATCGCGTGGCTTCAAGGCGGGGCGGCATTCGCATCCGGGCATCGGCCAGGCGCAGGTGCTCGAGGGTGAGTTCATGCTCGCGCTGGACGGTCAGCCGGAAAAGACGTTCAAGGCCGGGCAGTCGCTCGAAGTCCCGAACGGCGCCATCCATTATGAGGGCGCCGTGGGCGACAAGCCCGCGAAGCTGATCGCGGTCTATGTCGTCGAAAAGAGCAAGCCGCTGGTCACGCCTGCGCCGTAACTAGCGCTTCGAGTCGTCTTCCACGACGCCGGGCTTTGTCTGCTGCGGGGCCGGTTGCTGCGTCGGCTGGTTCTGTGGTGCCGCGTCTTTTGCTGGCGCCGCGTTCTCGCCGCCGGCGACATTGCCGCCGCTTTGCGGTGCTGGGGCCTCTGCCGGCGTTGCCGCGCCAGTCGTCTGCGCAGGTGGGGCCGAGGCAATGATGTTCTCGGGTTGCGGCTGGTTCAGCCCATAGATCATCAGGCCGAGGATCACCACGCTGCCGAGCGCGGCAAGGATGATGTGAATGCCGCTCGCGCGTTTGTGTGCTGCATCCAGTTGCGGATCTCGTTCGAATTCGGGTGGGGTAAAGCGCTCATCGGGCCGTTGCATGGTGCGCTCCATTTTCCGTTGATCGCCCTGAGTCAACGGGATGGCCGCCGCGCGGTTCCGTGCCGGCGACGATCGGCAATTGATTTCCGAAAGCGGCCGGCGCCGACTAATGGGCAACGGGCTCGTACCAGGTCTGGTCGGTCTCGCGCGGGATTGCGGCGCCGGCCAACCTGCTGAAGAGCATACAGGATGCCTTGACGGCGGCGCTCGAGAAAACGCTGAACTCATCGGAGCATCAGCAGCAAGCGCGCCAGTCGTCGCTCGAACCGCGCGTCATCAAGGGCGATGCGTATCGATCGTTCCTGAAAGACAACGAGGTCAGCACCAAGACGCTGATGGGTTGGTAGCGGCGGGCCTGAGGTCGTGCGCGGCGCTCTCGCTGCGGAGCGCTGCGCAGGCCCTGACGCTAGCGTCTCGCTACCGTGACCTTTTTCGGCGGCTGCTTCTTCGCGACCGCCACCTTGTCCGTCTTTCCCCTGGCCTTCGCGAGCTTGCCGTCCTTTTTGGATTTGCTGTTCTTGGCGTGCTTCTTTTTCTTCAGGGAGGCTTCGTAAGCCTTGCACTCGGCGTGATCGGCCTTTTCAAGTTCGCGCCGCTCGGCGCGGGTCGGCTCGCGGAAGAACTCGTGACGTCCGGCCTGTGTCACCGGCACGAATTCCTTGCGGAAGCGGCATGCATTCTTTGAAGGTGTCAGCGAAGCGTTCATGTAATAGCGCAGCAGGCGCTCCTCGAGGCCGCTGCGGCCTTCGAGCTCCTCACGCGCGATGTCCATCGAATAACGCCATGCTTTTCCGCCGCGTACGGTCCGTTGCGCCAGCGGCAAACATGCAAACGAGAACTGGCAGACCTTTGCGCGCTTGTAGAACACGACGTCGCAAATCTTGTTGCCACCCCAGATCTGACGGTTGGCGCGTGCGCGGGCGACTACGACATGCGCGATATGACGCTGGCCTTCCTCGGTTTCGTCGGTCGATCCGCCTTCGAAATAGACGGCGAGGGCGAGGCAATAGAGATCGGTTTCGTAGGCGATGTCACGATTGCGATTGATCGGGTCGGCGAGCGCGACTTTCACAGCCTCGACCGGTGCGTGATAGGCGAGTGCCGGCGTGCCTGTGACCGCTGCCGCGATTGTTGCGCATGCAAGGTAGAGCGATGCGATGGAGCCCCGCATATGTCCCCCAAATGTCTTGCCGCAAAAATCGAAAATCAAATGCGACGCCACAAACGCAGGACCCCCGCCGCATCTGTGATAATTCGCGACGCAAATGTGGCGGTCAGAGGGCGAATGGTTAACAGGCACCGCTGTTTTTCACAGGGCCGTGATGAGCAATTGCCGGGCTTTCGTCAGAGCTCCCCGGCTTCGCGATAAGCAGCTGCGATCCGTTTTTCGACCCGCTCGTTAACGTTTGCGCCTTAAGTTCCTCCGCAGCCAACCTCCTCGAAATGGAAGCCTCCATGCCGGCAGCCCCGATCAACTACGAAGATGCGTCTCCCGAAGTCCGCGCGGTGTTCGATGACATCAAGGCGTCGCGCAATGTGCCGGACGTCAACAATTTCTGGAAATATCTGGCGCGCGATCCGGCAGTGCTCAAGCGTACCTGGGAGAGCGTGAAGGAGGTGATGGCGCCGGGCGCGCTCGATCCGCTCACCAAGGAGATGATCTATCTTGCGGTCAGCGTCACCAATGGCTGCGGTTATTGCATCGCAAGTCACACTGCAGCGGCCCGCAAGGCCGGCATGACGGATGCGATGTTCGGCGAGGTGATGGCGGTGACCGGGATGGCGAACGAGACTAATCGCTTGGCGAACGGTTATCGCGTGCCGATCGACAAGATGTTCGAGTGATCGAAGCGCCCGCGCGCTACCATTCCTCGGGGCAGGGCAGCAGCATCGCCCACAGATCCGGCCCGTTCTTCACCACCTTCATTTGCGGGGTGAGGCCGCCATTTCGGTCGATCCAGTCCAGCACCGGCTCGGAATAATACGACATGAGATCGCGGGTGCCGGCTTCGTGCGGCACCTTCTTGCGGATCGGCCATTCCACCATCGTGTAGGCCTGATGGAAGCCAAGGCTGGCGCGCGGCGTCACGCAAATCTTGTTGCGCGGCACGATGCCGATCACCAGTGTGCAGGCCGAGTTGCAGATGCCGTCGATAATGACGCGCTCGCCCCGTTCGGCCACCTTCTTGTATTTCGCCTTGTATTTCTCGACCTCGCCGCCGTGATCGCGCGTGATGCGCAGATCGGCGAATGCCGAAACGGTCGAAAGACACAAGGCCGCCGCGACAGCAACCCCCAGCCCCCGCATACCCACCCCGAACTTAAGATCCAGACGCGTAACTAACTGGAGGCCGGGAAGGGCCTCAGCTTGGCGAGACTTTGGCGAAATCCGGTTTTCAATTCGTTAAGCATGCGGCGGCCGTCCGTGCCGGCAGCCATGCTGCGCCGCATCGTTAATGGCCCGGAAAGGTCTCAAAATTACTCGTGAGCCCTGGGAATTGGGTGTGGAATGCAGTGGGCCATCAGTGGCCGATGGCTGGATGCCGCGATCATCGCGACGCTTCTGGCCACAGGTTTTCTCCTTCAAACGGGTGTCTTCGCCAAACCGGTGCCGGCTGATAGCGGCCGAGCCGTCGCTGTCCTGTTCGCGCCGTGGGTCGATGCCGGTAGCGCCATGCGCCACGCCGCCGATGCGGGCGCCCGTGTCGTCAGCCTCGGTGCGTTGCCCTTCATTGTCGTGGTCGAGCCGGACCAGCACGATTTTGCGGCGCGGGTGAAGGACCGCGGTGCGATCGCGACGTTCGACCCACGCGCACTCGCTGCCTGCCTTACGTTGAGACGAACATGATCGGTCAGATTAACAGCCTCGCAAGCCTGCAGCGCACGGTCGCGATTGCGCTTACCGCGTTGGCTCTCGTGCATGTGCCGGTGCTGGTGAGCCTCGCGTGGCTGCGCGGCCATGGCGTCGTCGGCGTCGGGGCCGTCTCGCTTGGTCTGGCTTTCGCACCGGCATTGCTGCTGATGCTGGGGCGCCCCGTTATGTCCGTCGCTGCGGCGCTGACGGTCGCGCTGATCGCGCAGTCGTCTTTGCTGGTTTATCTGATGGAAGGCCATGCCTGGCAGATCGAAACGCATTTCTATTATTTTGCGGTTCTCGCGATGCTGTCTGGCTTCTGCGACCTGCGGATCTTGTTGTTCGCGGCCGGACTGATCGCCGTCCAGCATCTCGGCTTCAACCATTTGTTCCCGAGTGCGCTCTATCCCGGAGGAACCGATTACGGACGCGTGTCGCTGCATGCTTTCGTTGTTGTGGTCGAGACCGTCATGCTTGCCGGCATCACGTGGACGATCCGAACAGCATTCCAGCAGGCACAGGTTCAGCGCGAGGCTGCAGAGAAAGTCGCAGCGAGGCTCGGTGTCGTACTCGACGAGCGTGGCGCGGAACTGAACGCCACCAACGAACGCGTCCGCCTCGTCGAGCAGACGTTGCGGAAATTCGAGCACGAAATGTCGCAGGCGGTCGGCGTGCTGCACGATACGGCGACCGTGCTTCACATGAATGCCGACACGCTGGGATCGGCATCCGCGCGCTCGAACGCCCAGACGGCAACGGCGATTGCCACAGCAGAGAGCACGTCAACTCGGGTCAGGCTCGCCGCGCAGGCCGGCGATGAACTGGCGATGACGATCACCGAGGTGGAGGCCAACACGACCCAGTCGCTGCATCTCGCCAGCACGGCGGTCGAGGAGGCTCGGCGCGCCAGTGTCACGATCGACGACCTCGCCGAAGTCGCCGACGAAATCGGCAAGGTGACCGAATTGATCAGCGCAATCGCGAGCCAGACAAATCTTCTGGCGCTGAATGCGACCATCGAGGCGGCCAGGGCCGGCGAGGCTGGTCGCGGCTTTGCTGTCGTGGCGCAGGAGGTGAAGGCGCTGGCAGGGCAGACTGCGAATGCAACGCAGGACATTGCGCGCCGGATCGCGGCGATCCAGCAAACCACGAGCCGGTCGGTCGAGGCGATCCAGTCGATCAGCCGGACCATTCGCGAGCTCGACGCATCGCATGTGCGGATCGCAAGCGCGGTGCAGCAACAGGCGATCGCCACCCGCGAGATTGCCGGCAACGTGAATTCGGCCACAGCCGGTGTCAGCCATCTGGCTTCCTCTGTCTCCGAAATCGAGAAGGTCGCGGCCGAGAGCGCGCTCGCGATCGCGCATTTCAGCGAGGCGGCAGGTGAGGTCACCCGTCAGGCCGGAACCATCCGCGCGCGGGTGCAGGAATTCACCCGGCAGATCCAGCTTCTCGAAATGCAGCAAGGCAAGGCGGCCGAGTGACCGCCTATGCGGCTGTCATGACGGCCATGAAAAAAGGCGGCGCATAGCGCCGCCTTGCAAGCCTGTCCGGAACGTCCGGCAGCGCCGCCGACAGGTCAGTACACCACGACGCTGCGGATGCTTTCGCCCTTGTGCATCATGTCGAAGCCCTTGTTGATGTCTTCGAGCTTCAGGATGTGCGTGATCATCGGGTCGATCTGAATCTTCTTGTCCATGTACCAGTCGACGATCTTGGGGACATCGGTGCGGCCTCTTGCGCCGCCGAATGCAGAGCCCTTCCAGACGCGGCCGGTGACGAGCTGGAACGGCCGCGTGGAGATTTCAGCGCCCGCCGGTGCGACGCCAATGACAACCGAAACGCCCCAGCCGCGATGGCAGGCTTCCAGCGCCTGGCGCATCACCGTGACATTGCCGGTGCAGTCGAAGGTGTAGTCCGCGCCGCCGATCTGATCGGCCGGTGTCTTTGTCATGTCGACCAGATAGGGCACGAGGTCCTTGCCAATCTCCTTCGGATTGACGAAATGCGTCATGCCGAAGCGTTCGCCCCAGGCTTTACGATCATTGTTGATGTCGACGCCGATGATCATGTCGGCGCCCGCGAGCTTCAGCCCCTGAATGACGTTCAGGCCGATGCCGCCGAGACCGAACACGATGGCCTTGGCACCGATCTCCACTTTCGCCGTGTTGAACACCGCGCCGATGCCGGTGGTGACGCCGCAACCGATGTAGCAGATCTTGTCGAAGGGGGCGTCTTCACGCACCTTCGCGACCGCGATCTCCGGCAGCACGGTGAAGTTCGCGAAGGTCGAGCAGCCCATGTAGTGATAGAGCGGCTTGCCGCCGAGCGAGAAACGCGAGGTGCCGTCCGGCATCAGCCCCTTGCCCTGCGTCCCGCGGATCGCGGTGCAAAGGTTGGTCTTGCGCGACAGGCAGGACGGGCATTGACGGCATTCCGGCGTGTAGAGCGGGATCACGTGGTCGCCCTTCTTCACGCTGGTGACGCCCGGGCCGACATCGACCACGACGCCTGCGCCTTCATGCCCGAGGATGGATGGAAAGATGCCCTCGGGGTCGTCGCCGGACAGGGTGAAATCGTCGGTGTGGCAGATGCCGGTGGCCTTGATCTCGACCAGGACTTCGCCCGCCTTCGGGCCCTCGAGCTGCACCGTCATGATTTCGAGAGGCTTGCCCGCCTGAACTGCCACTGCCGCACGTACATCCATCGTCTCGGTCTCCGTGTCTGCCGCGGACCGGTCCGCAGCCTTCCATTCTCGCCTGTCATGCACCGGATGCAACGCATCCTGCAATGACATTGCTGCGAGGGTTGGGTAGACACGCGGCTACCGAGGGACACCGGTTCGCGTCCGGGCACCCCTCAGCCTTCGGTTGCCGGGACCCTTCGTGAAACCCTCATTCACCGACCTCGCGATACGCGCGGCGCCGATGACCTTCGTGCTCCTGTGGAGCACGGGTTTCATCTCGGCGAAATACGGCATGCCCTATGCGGAGCCGCTGACCTTCCTGTTCGCACGCATGGGGCTTGTGGTGCTGGTGCTCGCGGCGATCGTGGTCGTCATGCGGGTCAGGATGCCGACGCCGCTCGAGGCATGGCACAGCCTGGTCGCAGGCTTTCTGGTTCAGACGCTCTATCTCGGCGGCGTGTTCGTGGCGCTGTCGCAGGGCGTGCCCGCCGGCATCTCCGCCTTGATCCCCGGCCTGCAGCCGATCCTGACCGCGACGCTCGCCGGCCGGTTTCTCGGCGAAAAAGTCTCGGCCGTGCAATGGGGCGGGTTCGCGCTCGGACTCGTGGGCGTGCTGCTGGTGCTCAACGATCGCAATGTGGCGATGTCCGGAAGCGCGCTGGGCTGGGTCGCGAGTGTCGTCTCGCTCCTCGGTATCACGCTCGGCACGCTTTATCAGAAGCGTTATGGCGGCGCGATCGATTGGCGATCAGGCAATCTTTTTCAGTTCGGCGGTTCCGCATTGATGTTTGCGGTCGCCTGCTATGCGATCGAGACCCGCCCGATCGACTGGACACCTCAGTTCATTCTCGCGCTCGGCTGGTCGGTAATCGTCCTTTCGGTTCTCACCATCGCGCTGATGTATTGGCTGATCCGCCGCATTCCTGCGTCGCGTGTTGCGAGCCTGTTCTATCTCGTGCCGGCTGTGACCGCCGTGATCGCGTGGCTGATGTTTGGCGAGACGCTGAACGCGCTCGCCATCGGCGGCATGGTGCTGTGTGCCGGCGGTGTGTTCCTGGTGAACTACAAGAGCGTCAGAGCCTGAGCCGTCGCTCGCAAGGCTCAACTGGAAAAGCGCTTTTCGGTTATGGCCGGGCTTGTCCCGGCCATCCACGTCTCTGCACGAAGGAAGCAAGACGTAGATGCCTGGCACGAGGCCGGGCATGACGGCGGCTGGATATACGCAAACTCAAGACTTGACCCGCTCGAATGCCGCAAGCGCGCGCTTGCGCGCCATGTCATGGTCGACGACCGGTTCGGGATAGGTCGTGCCGAGCGCGATCTTCGCTTCCGCCAGTTCGAGGGGCGACGCCATCCATGGCTTGTGGATGAAGCGGTCGGGCAGGGCGGCAATCTCCGGCACCCATTGCCGGACATAGGCGCCGCGAGGATCGAACCTCTCGCCCTGCAGCACCGGATTGAAGATGCGGAAATACGGCGCAGCGTCGGCGCCCGATCCGGCCACCCATTGCCAACTCGCGGCGTTGTTGGCGGGATCAGCATCGACCAGCGTGTCCCAGAACCATTGTTCGCCGCGACGCCAGTCCATCAGCAGATGCTTGATCAGGAACGATGCCACCACCATCCGCACGCGATTGTGCATCCAGCCGGTGTGCCAGAGCTCGCGCAGGCCGGCATCGACGATCGGATATCCGGTGCGGCCGCGTTGCCATGCCTTCAATGCGGGGTCGTCGGCGCGCCACGGAAATGCATCGAAACGCGATTGCAGGTTCTTCGTCGCGAGATCGGGAAAGTGATGGAGCAGGTGGCAGGAGAATTCGCGCCAGCCGAGCTCGCTCAGGAATTTCTCGATGTCGCGTGACGGCGCGCCGTGGTCCATCGCGAAGCGGGCGGCATGGACGATTGCGGTGGGACTGATTTCGCCAAAGCGCAGATGCGGCGACAGGCGGGACGTGGACGGCTTGTCCGGCCGGTCGCGTTCGTCGGCGTAGCCTTGGATGCAGTCGAGAAAGTGGGCGAGACGTTCGCGTGCTGCGGCTTCGCCCGGCGTCCATGTCGCACGCAATCCGCCAGCCCAGTCGGGCCTCGCGGGTTCGAGGTGCCAGTCGTCGAGTCTGTCGGACGCTACATCGACGGGTGGGGGCAAAGTCTTCGGCGCCGGCAGCGGCGTGCGTGGATCGCCCAGCGAAAGCAGCCGCTTCCAGAACGGCGTGAACACGCGCATCGGTCCGCCGTCCTTCGTCAGCAACTTGCCGGGCTCGACAAGAACACTTCCGGGAAAGGTCCCGCCGGTCACTCCTTGCGCTTTCAGCGCCGCGATGACGGCGTCATCGGCCGCGATGCCCGGTCGATCGTAGCGGCGGTTCCAATAGACATGCGTTGCGCCGGTCTCACGCGCGAGCGAGGGGACGATGTCCGCAGCCTTGCCACGCCGCAATACGAGACGCTGACCGCGTGTTCGCAAGCTCGCGTCGAGCGCCCCCAGGGATTGGGCGAGCCACCATCGCGACGCGCCGCCATGCGGGCGGAAGCCTGGACTGTCCTCGTCAAGCACATAGATACAGAGGAGGGCGTTCGCCTTCACGCCAGCCGTCAGCGCCGGATGGTCGAAGAGCCGCAGATCATCGCGAAACCAGACAATCGCCGAGGATCGCAGATCATCTGCCATGTCACGCGCCGATCATTTGCCGAACTTGCCTGCGATGACGAGTTGGGTTTGCGTCACGATGGCGGCGAGACGTCCATCGCTCGCACGCGTGATGCGGGTCTGCCACACCATGGTGGTCTTGCCCTTGTGCAATGGCGTGCATTCGGCGCGCACGATGTCGCCGACATTGATGGCGGCGAAGAAATTCGTCTTGCTTTCGATTGTTGCGGTGGTCGTGCCCTCGGGCAGATTGATGATGGTCGCCGCTCCGCCAAGATCATCCGCGACGGCCATCACCGCACCGCCATGCATGTTGCCGTTGCGATTTCCAAGCTCCGGCCGCACCAGCAATTCGGCCTCGATCCGGTCGGGTTCGCTGCGGATCACCTTGATACCAAGCGTCTTTGCGAATGGCGGTTGCTGATCCTGGCGCATGACTATCCTTGTGAAGGGGTTCGAGGTCGCAGGCTGGTACACCGATTCAGCGTCACGCCTGCGGTGAAATGAATCGCTCAAGCCATGCGCGCGCGAAGACGAGGTCCTGCTGCGTCAGCGCGTGGCCGGCCGGCAGGAATTCGAGCGTGACATCGGCGCCGGCTTCGCCCAGGAGCGCCGCGAAATAAGGCGGCCGATCGGCTGGCACCAGCGGGTCGTCCCTGCCGGAGAGCAGGAGGATGGGGAAATCCGTCAGATCGGGCAGCGGGCGCGGATCGAAGGGCAGCGAGGCCCGCATCAGGAGCGCGCCCGCGATCAGCGACGGATCGTGCCGCATCAGGGCCCAGCCGATATTGGCTCCGTTGGAGAAGCCGAGCACGACCGGGGGCGCGAGGTTGTAGGTCGATCTGGCGCGTATGACGAAATCGGCAAGCTGCGTCGTCTGCGCCTCGAAGTCATCGAGGTCCCACACGCCGTCTTCGTTGCGCCGGAAGAAGCGGAGCATTCCATCTTCCTGCACGCGTCCGCGCGGCGAGAGCAGCGCCGATCCCGGCGACAGCATTTCGCCGAGCGGGATCAGATCATTCTCGTCGGCGCCGGTGCCATGCAGCAAAAGAAACGGCGGACGCGATGCGTCCGCCGCCGGGATGTAGCGATGAATGAAACCGAGGTCGGGTGCCTGTGCCACGCCCCATGATATACCGGGGCGCGGCGGGATGCGAAGTGCCGCCTATTTCGGCTGCGGCACGATGCGGATGTAGGGCTTCGGCGCCTTCCAGCCCTGCGGATAGGTCTTCTTCGCGTCTTCGTCGGAGACCGAGCCCGCGATGATCACATCTTCGCCCTGCTTCCATTGGGCCGGAGTCGCGACCTTGTGCTTGGCCGTGAGCTGCAGCGAGTCGATGACGCGCAGCACCTCGTCGAAGTTGCGGCCGGTGGTCATCGGATAGACGAGGATCAGCTTGACCTTCTTGTCCGGGCCGATGACGAAAACGTTGCGGACGGTCTGGTTGTCGGCGGCGGTGCGCTTCGTCGGATCGCCGGACACGGCAGCCGGCAGCATGCCGTAGAGCTTCGACACATTGAAATCGGTGTCGGCGATCATCGGGTAATTCGGCTCAAAGCCCTGGGTCTCCCCGATGTCCTTCGCCCACTCCGAATGGCGGTCGACCGGATCGACAGAGAGGCCGATGATCTTCACGCCACGCTTGTCGAATTCCGGCTTGATGCGCGCCATGTAGCCGAGTTCGGTCGTGCAGACCGGGGTAAAGTCCTTCGGATGCGAGAACAGGACGCCCCATGAATCGCCAAGCCAGTCGTGGAACTTGATCTTGCCCTGGGTAGTCTGGGCTTCGAAGTCGGGAGCGGTGTCATTGATCGCGAGAGCCATAGGGTCCTCCATGGGTCGCGCCTCTCTTGGGACGCGGCATTGGCTGGAACTCAAAAGGAGCGAGCGCCGAATAGCGCTGCAGAGGTATATAAAGACTTGCGGGAACAAAAATAAGACGGCGGTCGTTCCGGTTTTCGGTCTTTCAGAGCACGATTTTTCCCGCCCGAACCGATCGCGATAAAATCTTTCCGCATGGCCCGGCTGGGGCCGGGTGGCGCATGGATATTACGGACCTTCTCTCGCATTTCGCTGTGGCGCTCGGCATTGGTCTGCTGATCGGAATCGAACGTGGCTGGCGCACGCGCGAAGACCAGCCCGGCAGCCGCACGGCGGGAGTTCGCACCTTCACCATTATCGGGCTTCTCGGCGGGACCACCGGCGTGCTCGCGGAGGCTGCCGGCACACCGCTCACCCTGATCGGCGCAGTCATTATCGGTCTCTGCTTCACCGCCTTCGCCGTGACATTCGCCATCATGTGCCGCGACGAGAATCTCGCGGACAAGAGCTATTCGGCGACGACCGCCATCGCCGGCATGCTCACCTTCCTGCTCGCGACTTATGCCATGGTCGGCGACATGCGCGCGGCAGGCGCCGGGGCGGTGGCGACGGTGTGCATCCTGGCGTTGCGCACGCCGCTGCATGACTGGCTGAGCAGGATCAAGGAGCAGGAGCTTCGCAGCGCGCTCCTCCTGCTTGCGATGACGTTCATCGTCCTGCCGATCATTCCGGACGAGCCGATCGGTCCGTTCGGGGGCGTCAACCCCCGCGAGATATGGCTGATCGCGATCGTGCTCGCTGCCGTTTCCTTTGCAGGCTATGTCGCGGTCAAGGCGCTTGGCTCGCAACATGGCACGATGCTCGCCGCGGCCGCCGGCGGCCTCGTGTCGTCCACCGCGGTGACGGCCTCGAACGCA
>NZ_DATMRV010000052.1:0-6195 GCF_035565795.1 Pseudorhodoplanes sp. | reverse complement strand
GTCGGCAAATTTACTTGGCTACGCGTATAGGTTAACAATTCCTTACCTCAAATGCGGTGGGGCAGTAACCAAAATGGCGTACATGTCTGTTGCGTCGCCGGCTCTTGTTCAGAGCCCGCGTGAACGATCGCGCTCCGGTCGACTTCGGCATCTCCTGAGCGCACGAGACCTCACAATCGATGATGTGGA
This sequence comes from Pseudorhodoplanes sp., assembly GCF_035565795.1. Taxonomy (GTDB): domain Bacteria; phylum Pseudomonadota; class Alphaproteobacteria; order Rhizobiales; family Xanthobacteraceae; genus Pseudorhodoplanes. Next base: position 6,006 of record NZ_DATMRV010000052.1, on the reverse strand, counting down.
CGATTTCTGTCAGGCGGCGGACGACTTCGAGTCCGGTCTTGCGCCCCGTCAGCAATTGTTCGGACGTACCGTTGCGCTACTGTTCTTTCAGTCGAGCACGCGCACGCGGCTCGGCTTCGAGTCAGCAGCCGTTGCCCTCGGCGCGCATTGCATCGGCATGGAGGACATGTCGGCCTCGCGCACCAATGCGAGCATCGGCGAATCCCTGGAGGATTGCGCCGCTGTTGTGTCGCGTCTGGCCGACGCGATCGTCGTACGGCATCACGAATGCGCGGCAGCGGCGCGGATGGCTGCGACTTCGGTCGCACCGGTGATCAACGCCGGCGACGGATGGAACGAACATCCAAGCCAGGCCCTGATCGATATCCACGCCATGCGTCGCGGGCTTGGGACGCTGCGCGGCAAGAGCATTGCGTTCGGTGGCGACCCGCGCGGCCGCGTGGTTCGGTCCCTCGTCCAGTTGCTGCGTTTCGAGGCGCCGCGGGAGATCGTCTTCTGCCCGCCCCCGCACTACCCGGTTCCGGAGGATTTCGAATCCACCCTGGCCGAATACCAGATCCGGTTGCGCGTCGTCAGCGATATCGATACCGCGCTGGTCGAATGTGATGCGGTCATGATGGCGCCTTACGACATGTCTGCCATCGGCGAGCCGCCGGCATCGGGTTATGTGTCGCCTCATTTCACGCCGAAGCACTTTGCGGTCACGGCGGAAAAGATCCAGCGGCTCGGATCGAGCGCCCAGCTCTATCACCCTCTGCCGCGCTTCGATGAGATCGATCCGTCATGCGACATGCTGCCTAATGCGATGTATTTCGAGCAGGTACGCCTGTCGAAATTCATGCGGATGGCGGTCCTTGAACGGCTCCTGACCGCCAACTAGGCGGACGAACGCAAGGTCGCTCCGACTAGGATGCGACCTTGCGGCGCGGCCGTTGACCGGGGCGCTCCTGCGTGAGGGTCGCCGAGACCGGGAAGATCGGCTCCTTGATCAGACTGCGAAGCTGCCGCGCCGGTAGCGGCTTGCTGAACAGATAGCCCTGAATCGCGTTGATGCCGAAGCTTCGCAGGCGCTGAAGCTGGATCTCGGTCTCGACGCCTTCGGCGATACACTCCATGCGAAGCTCGCGCGCGATCTGCGCGGTGCCGTTGACGATTGCCGAGGTGCGCGGCGATTCATCGATCTTCTGCGAGAATTTGCGGTCGATCTTGATCTTGGAGAACGGGAAGTCGTTCAGATAGGCAAGCGACGCGAAGCCGGTCCCGAAGTCGTCGAGAGAAATGCCGATCTTCATGCTTCGCAATTCATCCAGAATGCCAAGGGTCGCCGCATTGTCATCGATGAAGACCGATTCGGTGATCTCGAGATCGAGCCGGTTTGGCGCAAGTCCGGATTCGGAAAGCGCGGCGCTGACCCGCTCGATGATTTCGCGACCGTGACGGAACTGAACCGGCGAGAGGTTCACGGACACCTTGATGTCCGGGCTCCAGTGGGTCGCTTCGACGCAGGCTTTCGTCAGGACCCAGGACCCGATCGAGACGATGAGGCCAGTCGCTTCTGCGATCGGGATAAAGACATCCGGCGCGATCGGACCGAGTTCCGGATGGTTCCAGCGCAACAGGGCTTCGCAGGCAATCGCACGTCCGGAGCGCGGATCGACGATCGGCTGGTAGACGACATCCAGCTCTCCCCTGCTCAGCGCCCGCTGCAGGTCATGCTCCAGTGCGACGCGGCTTTCATACTCGCGCGAAAGCTCTCCGGTATACTCGACGATCTGCCCGCGACCGCATCGCTTGGCTTCATAGAGCGCGAGGTCGGCGTTCCGAAGCAACGCATCCATCGTGGATTCACGCTGCGCAAGCGCGCAGCCTATGCTCGCACCACAGACGCTTCGCGTCATTTCAACCGTGAACGCATCCGTGAATTTGTTCAGGATGTCACGTGACACAGCCGCCATATCGAGCGCGCGCGGCCCAACCAGCAGGACGAGAAACTCATCGCCGCCGACACGCGAAACTTCGTCGCCCGGCCGAAGCGCAGCACGAATACGATCCGCAGCCTCACGCAGGACGGCGTCGCCGACCGGATGACCCAGCGTATCGTTGATGTCCTTGAACCGGTCGAGGTCGATCGCAATGAGCGCAATCTCACCGCGGACGGGCGCAGAGAACCGCCCTTCCAGCAGACTGAGGAAGGCGGCACGATTCCAGAGGCCGGTCAGCGCATCGCGCTGTGCGAGCGTTTCGATCCGCCGGAAGGCCTGATGGCGCGACACCAGATTGTCGTAGACGCTTCGGCAGATGACGATCGTTCCAAGATACAGCGCACCGATGAATGTCGCGAGCACCATATGCGCGACGTCGGCGCGCATGATCAGCGCCAGGGTGAACGGCACGCATGTGAAGCTGACCTGACCGATCGTGATCAGCGGACGGCTGGCGTTACGTGACGAAACGCCGGCGATGTAGCCAATGACGCAGCAGCCAACGAGAATCTCGATGTCACTGCCGGGATGAGCGGTGACAGCATAGGCCCCTGCTATCCCGACAAGACCGGAGAACGCCCACGCGCCGAGCAGCGCGATCAACTCCCAGCGCTTCAGGGCTGCGATATCATCCGGATCATGCTCGACGCGATGATAGAAACTGGCGGCAGCGCTGCGCGCGACCCCGATCAGCAGGAATCCTGCCGAGATCAACCCGAAGACGAGATCTCCGCTGAGCGCCCAGGCAACGGCGGTCACAGCCGCTGCAGCAGCGGTCGCGATAAACAACGGCTTTGCCGTGCTCGTTGCGCCGTAAAGCGCGCGCACGAGTTCGAAATGCAAGACCGGGTCGGGGACCGATCCGTTCACGCGGTCGACAAAGCGGGATATGGCTGCCGCGAGCCCCATGAAAGCGCGTTCCGATCGGGCAGTTTTGCCCGCTTCTCACCGGCATTGTGCGGTGAACTTGTTAAGGAACAGGCCTTTCAGAGCGGTAAAGACCGCATTCCAGCGTTACACGGCCAATTGTCGATCAATTCGGAAAACAGAATCTTAGCGCCGGAACCATTACACAGCGCCAGTGCAGGGCCTTGATCAGTCCGGATAGAGAAAATTAACCATCGCGCGCAGGTTTCGATTAACGATACCGGCGTGGCGCGACATGCGCGTCTCAAGATGGAACAAGATCAATTGCCGGACGGCGCGCGGTGTTTACCTGGTGTCCAGCCGGCGGGCGAAGACCAAAGCCACAAGGCTGATGGCACTCGCGAACATGAGGTAGAACGCCGGAGCGAGCTTGCTTCCGGTAGCCTCGATCAGCCATGCGTTGATGAACGGTGCAAAGCCGCCAAAGATCGCGACGCCGAATGCGTAGCTGATCGACAGCCCCGTGGTCCGCATCCGAGCTGGGAACAACTCGGACATCATTGCGCCGAGCGGCCCCATATATGCTGCCGACAACACACCGATGACACCTTGCGCGATCAGAAGAGTTTGCAGGGTCGGCGCCGCCGCGAGCCACGAGAAAAGCGGATAGACCAGTACCAGCGTGCCCAAGGCCGCCGGGAACGCGATCGGCAATCGGCCGACGCGATCCGACATTGCGCCGAAGACCGGAATCAATGCCACCTGAATGACGCCGGTCAGCAGTCCGCCGAGGAAGCCGCCTGAGGCGGTCAAACCGAGTTGCCGGGTCGCATAGGTCGGCATGAAGAGCACGGTGTACATCGCGACGGTGCAGAGCACGACGGCGCCAAGTGAAACGAGGAGCCGCTTCTTGCTGTCGGACAGAGCTTCGCGAAGCGGCGAAGTCGAGACCTGCATCGACTGGAATTCCATCGTCTCATCGACGTGCCGCCGGATGTAATAGGCCACCGGTCCGATCAGCAGGCCGATCAGGAAAGGAACACGCCATCCCCAGCTCTCGATCTGCGCTGTCGACAGGATCGAGGTCAGAGAAACGCCTATGGCGGTGGCGAGAATTGTCGTGATGCCCTGGCTCGCGAACTGCCAGCTCGCGAAAAGCCCTCGCTGCTCCGGATTTTGCTCCGCAAGGAATGCGGTCGCACTCCCGAATTCACCGCCCGCGGAAAAGCCCTGGATCATCCGCGCAGCAACGATGAGCAGCGGTGCAAAAACTCCGATGGCCGCATAGGTCGGAGCAACGGCGATGATCGTCGTACCGATCATCATCAGGAAAATCGTGAGTGTGAAGGCCGCCTTGCGTCCGTTGCGATCGGCGTAGTTGCCAATCACGATCGCACCAAGCGGCCGCATGAAGAACGTCACTCCGAACGTCGCGAGTGCAAGCAACAGCGACACCGTCTCATTCACGGTCGGGAAAAAAAGCTTCGCCATGGTACCGGCGAAGAAGCCGTAGATGACGAAGTCGAACCACTCGAGTGCGTTACCGACAGAAGCCGCCGCCACAGCGCGCCAGCGCGGTACCACGTTGATGGGTTTGGTCATTGTGGCCGCCGTCATTCGCAACTTCTCCGTGCGCCCCTCGATCAGGACGTTGCTGTGACGATTCATAAGTGAGTCGGGGCCTCCACGCCGCAACATTAAGGCAAATCAAAGCACTGAAATTCGAAGGCTTTTCCGGCCCGGAGCACACCAATTTTGGCGCGCGCGCAGAAAGCGGCACAATTTTGACTATGGCGGCGATCCGGAAGCAGATAATTGAGAGAAGATCCTCAGATGCTTAGAGGAGGATCGCCCCTTCGTCAGAACCTGAGCGCGGTGCCATGCAGTCTTTCGTCTACAACGCCCTCCCGTCCCGCGTGATTTTCGGAAGCGGGACGATCTCCCGGCTGAAATCCGAGATCGAACGGGCCGGATGCAATCGCGCCTTGCTTCTCAGCACACCGGAGCAGGCGGAAACACTGGCGCCGATCGCGGCCTCGCTTGGTTCACTGGCGGCGGGGACCTTCACGCAAGCGGCCATGCACACCCCGACCGACGTGACCGAACGAGCCCTGAACAAGGTTCAGGAATGCGGGGCGGATTGCACGATATCGTTTGGCGGCGGATCGTCGACCGGCCTCGGCAAGGCGATCGCGCTGCGCACCGACCTCACCCAGATCGTGGTCCCGACCACGTATGCCGGTTCGGAGGTGACGCCGATCATTGGCGAGACCAAGAACGGGGTGAAGGTCACCCAACGCACGCTGAAGGTCCTTCCGGAGGTCGTCATCTACGACGTCGATTTCACTCTCAGCCTGCCGCAACGCCTGACCGTGACATCAGGCACCAACGCCATCGCGCACGCGGTCGAGGCGCTCTATGCGGAAGACCGCAACCCGGTCATCTCGATGATGGCCGAGCAGGCCATCGCTGCCATGGGGCGCGCTCTGCCCGCAATCGTGAACGATCCAACGAACCTCGATGCGCGCTCTGAGGCGCTGTATGGCGCCTGGCTGTGCGGCGTATGCCTTGGGTCCGTCGGCATGGCGCTGCATCACAAGCTTTGCCACGTCATTGGCGGCGCGTTCGATCTGCCGCACGCGGACACCCATACGGTCATCCTGCCTTACGCCATGGCGTACAACGCCAAAGCCGCGCCTGATGCCGACGCCGCCGTCGCGCGCGCACTCGGCGGACAGGACGGGACATCCGCGCTGACCGCACTGGCCGCCCGGCTCGGCAGCCCGCGCAGCCTGAAATCGCTTGGCATGCCGGAATCCGGGATCGACCGCGCTGCAGATCTTGCGGTCCAGAATCCTTACTGGAATCCGAAGCCGATTGAGCGCGGCGCCGTCCGTGCACTCATTGCAGCAGCGTGGGCCGGCGAGGCGCCGAAGCCGCTGAACTAGATGCGCGGCGTCGAAGACGGGACAATCGCGGAAGCCTTCGACTTGCCAGTGGCGGGCCGTTTCCGTGGTGACGGGCCGACTGCGACCTTCATGATCTTTGCAACCACAAGGTCATGCAGTTTTTCCGACTTGTCGATGGTGCCGTGCCCGATGCTCGCGTCGCCGCTCAGGTCCATGTTGACGAGCTCACCCTTGTATCCCTTGGGCGC
>NZ_DATMRV010000051.1:0-9915 GCF_035565795.1 Pseudorhodoplanes sp. | reverse complement strand
CACAAGTGGCAGCTCTGGAATTCCATCGGCCAGTCCTTCGAGGAGGCGATGGCAATCGCCTCACTGTTCTACGAGGGCATTCTCGACGCGTATCCGACGCTCAGGATCGTGGTCTCGCATGGCGGCGGCTATATGCCGTTCTATCTCGGACGCATCGTGCGCAACTATGTCGAGAAGCCGGCGACGCGCGCGAACATGAGCAAGCCGCCGATCGAGTATCTGCGCATGCTGCATTACGACACCTGCGTCTATGATCCGGAGACGCTCACCGAGCTCGTGCGTATCGTCGGCGCAGAGCGCATCGTGATGGGCTCGGACTATCCGGTGGGAGACACGACTCCCACGCAATTCGTGCGCAATTGCGCAGCGATGGATGAAGCGGCGCAGCAATTGGTGCTTGCAGGCAATGCGGAGCGGCTGCTGACACGATAACAGTTCCCTCTGCCGCAAGCGGGAGAGGGATCAGCCGCCGCAACGACCGCTGTTCACTCCTTTTCCAGCCCGATTTCCTTCACCACCTTGCCCCACGCCTCATATTGCGCGCGGATGTATTCGGCGGTGGATTTCGGCGTGCCGGCGCCGTCCGAATAGAAGCCAACCTTCTGCATGCGCTCCATCACCTCGGGATCCTTCAGCACGCCGTCGAGAGCCCGGTTCGCCTTCTGCACGATGTCGGCGGGCGTTCCGGCCGGGGCCACCAGCGCGAACCAGCCGATGAAATCGAAGCCGGGATAGGCCTGCGCGATCGGCGTGACTTGGTCGAAGCCGGGCACCTTCGCTTCAGAACTGGTCGCGAGCGCCCGCAACTGATCGCGCGACATGAACGGCGCGGCGGACGGCACCGCCAGCATCACCACCTGCACGCGCCCGGCGACCGCATCCTGAATGCCCTGCGGCATCGCGGTATACGGCACCTGCGTGAGGTTCACCCCACCGAGCTTGCTGAGCCATGCCGTGAGCATGCCGGAGAAATTGCGCTGTCCATCGGTCGCGACCGACAGGCTCCCCGGCTTCGCCTTTTCCAGTGCGATCAGCTCGGGCAGCGTCTTCGCCGCGACGCTTGGATGCGTCATCACAAAGAACGGCACGCGCGCGATGGTGCCGACCGGCGTGAAATCCTTCTCCGCGTCATAGGGCAGCGTCTTGAAGGTATGCGGATTGGTGACGAGCGCGGCCGCGGTCGCGAACAGGAAGGTGTAGCCGTCCGGCGCGGAGCGCGCGACCGCCTGAGCGCCGATCACGTTGCCGGCGCCGGGCCTGTTTTCGACCACCACCTGCTGACCGAGCGCCTTGCCGAATTTTTCACCGATCAGCCGGGCGATGATGTCAGGGGTCCCCCCGGGCGCCTGGGTCACCACAAAGCGGATCGGCCGGTCCGGCCAAGTCTGCGCCTGTGCCTGCGTTTGCCCCAACGTGCCCAATAGCGGCACCACGGCCAATGCGAGCGACATCACTGCCCGAACGAGCATCCCAATCCTCCCGTGTCGGCGGCCGTTCTGAATGCGGCCGGCTTTGTCGCTGTACCGTAAGTCAATACGCCTGTATCGTCTATCGGCCGCGATGCGGTCCGGAAACGCCGGTCAGTTGCGTACCGGATTTACGGTCCAATTCTTGCTGGCTACCGGCTATGTCTTTCACCATCCCTCTCGCTCCGGCCTTCCCCGCAATGATCAGTTCCGGCCCGCGCCGCCCAAGCCACATCCGATGAGCGAGACTGTCAGCGACATCGTTGCGGCCCATCGCTCTGGCGCGGCCACTCCTGAAGACACCGTCCGGCGCACATACGAGCGCATCCGCGCTTACGACGATCCGGCAATCTTCATCACGTTACGCGACGAGCCCGAAGCCCTGGCCGAAGCACGCGACCTGATGAATGCGGGACCCGAGGGCAAGCCGCTCTACGGCGTGCCGGTCGCGATCAAGGACAATATCGACGTCGCAGGCTTGCCGACCACCGCCGCCTGTCCGGCCTTTGCCTACATGGCCGGTGCCGACGCGACCGCGGTGACGCGCTTGCGCCGCGCCGGCGCGATCGTGATCGGCAAGACCAATCTCGATCAGTTCGCGACCGGCCTTGTCGGCGTGCGCTCGCCCTATGGCGCTCCGCGCAATCCGTTTCGCGCAGACCTCATCTCCGGCGGATCGAGTTCCGGATCGGCGGCAGCGGTCGCGGCCGGCCTTGTGCCGATCGCGCTCGGTACCGACACCGCGGGTTCGGGGCGCGTCCCCGCCGGGCTCAACAACATCGTTGGGCTGAAGCCGAGTGTTGGCCTCGTATCCACGACCGGCGTCGTTCCGGCCTGCCGGTCGCTCGATTGCGTTTCGATCTTCGCGCTGACGGTGGACGATGCGTTCACCGCTCTCCAGGCGATGGCGATCCCGGATGCGAGCGATCCCTATTCGCGGGTGATCCCCGTCGGCACGCTCGGCGCCGCGCCGCCATCGATGGTCGTCGCGGTGCCGGACGACAACGGGCGCCTGTTCTTCGGCGACACGAACAGTGAACAATCCTTCCGCACGGCGATCGCGCTTCTGCGCAACATGGGCGCGACGATCAAGGAGATCGACGTCTCGCCGCTGCTGGAAACCGCACGGCTGTTGTACGAGGGTCCGTGGGTCGCGGAGCGCTACGCCGCGGTCGGCGCGTTCATCGAGAAGTACCCCGACAAAATCCATCCGGTCACGCGCGAGATCATCGCGGGCGGCGCAAAGATCTCTGCCGCTGATACCTTCCGGTCGTTCTACCGTCTGGCCGCGCTGAAGCGCACCGCGCTCGAAATCTTCTCGGGCTTCGACGTGCTGATGGTCCCGACGGTGCCGGCCGCCTATACCAAAGCGCAGCTCGAAGCCGATCCGATCACGCTCAACAGCAATCTCGGCACCTACACGAATTTCGTGAACCTGCTCGACCTGTGCGGACTCGCGGTGCCGGTCTCGTTCGCAAGCGACGGCACGCCCTATGGCGCGACCTTCCTGGCCCGCAGCGGCCGCGATGCCGCGCTGGCAAGCCTCGGCCGCGTGCTGCACGCGCAGACCGAATTGCCGCTCGGCGCGCTTGGCGTGAAGCAGCCGGTGCTGGCGCCGCTTGCACCGGTGGCAAAGCCGGGTGAAATCCTGATCGCCGTGGTTGGCGCACATCTTTCCGGGATGCCGCTCAACGGGGAATTGCGCGCGCTCAATGCGCGCTTCGTCGAGGAGACGCAGACAGCCGCGGATTACCGGCTCTATGCTCTCGCCAATACCACGCCACCAAAGCCCGGCATGCTGCGCGTGGCGCAGGGTCAGGGCGCTGCAATCGCGCTGGAAGTCTGGGCACTAAGCGCAGATGGCTTCGGCCGTTTCGTCGCCGGCGTTCCCTCCCCGCTCTCGATCGGAACGCTCCGACTTGCGGATGGCCGACAGATCCACGGCTTTCTGGTCGAGCCGATTGCGGTCGAAGGCGCGCGCGATATTTCGGATTTCGGCGGCTGGCGGGCGTTCGTAGAACAGCGCCGCTAAGACCGCGCACCGCGTTCACAACGACTGCACATATGCCTCATATTCCTCACGCACGGTGAGGATATGCGCGCGCATCGCGTCCGTGGCAGCCGCGCGCTGGCCGCGCAGGATCGCGACCACCACCTTGTCATGCTCGACATAGGACTTCGACAGACGGCCGAGATTGCGAAACTGTGCGCGGCGGAACGGCTGAACGCGCGAGCGCGTCGCAATCGCGACCTCCGCGAGATAGCCATTATGAGCGCCGGAATAGATTGCGCCGTGGAACGCCTCGTTGATCTCGTGATGACGCTGCGGATCGGCAGCCTGGATCAGAAGACGCAATTGCTCGTGCACAGCTTCGAGATGAACGCGTTCGGCCGGTGTCATGCGTTCCGCCGCAAGCCCGGCGCACAAGCCTTCGATCTCACCCATAGCCTCGAACATGCCGACGAGGCGATCCTCGCTCGGACGCGCGACCACGGCGGCACGGTGTGCGCGCGCATCGACGAGTCCGCTCGCGGCAAGCTGCCGGATCGCTTCGCGAACCGGGGTGCGCGATACACCGAAGCGCGACGCGAGCTCGGTCTCGTCGAGCGTCGTACCCGGCGGCAGCACACCTCGCACGATCTCGTCCGCGATCTGCAGCCGCAATTCTTCCGCAAGCGTGCGGCGGCCTGAATCGGAAACGCGGATTTCGCGGGCGTAGAGGTTCATCGCATCAGCCCTGTTTCGGCTGCTCCATGAGACTCACATGCGCGGCAACGACGCGCCAGCCTTCCGGAAAGCGCACCCAGGTCTGCATCTGCCGGCCAATGCGGCCAGGCGCGGACGGTCGCTCATAGAGCGTCGAGGCGACCGCGAAGTCGCGTCCGTAGGTGGTGATGACGGTTTTCGACAAGGTGCGACCGAGCGCCACCGGCGATCGCGCCGAGCGGAACGCCTTGATCTCCTCGTAGCCGTAAAGGTTTTCGGTCGCGCCATAGCGGACCGTCTGCGGAGCGTCACGGAACAGCGCGTCGAGCACGTCCACCTTGTTGTTGACGAGCGCGTCCTCGTATTTCTCGAATGCTGCCGTCACCTCGGCGACAACGTCCGGCAGATTAATTTCCAGAGACATTCCAGTTTCGCTCCCACGTTTCTGGGCGTCATTGCAAGGCGCGCGCCAACCGCGCACCTTGAACAACGCTTAACTCAAAGGCGGCCGCGGTGCCACAACCGCTCCCATGTCCTCCAGATGCTGCGCCACGCGCAGCGCGATGTCCTCCCTCCAGGGTGCCGCGATGACCTGCACGCCGATCGGCATTGGCTTGAGCGGAACCGGCACGGCGACCACAGGCAGGCCGATGAACGAAATCGGCTGGGTGTAGATTCCGATATTGGGCCGGACCGGCATTTCCACGTCATCCAGTAGAAATGTCTGCTGCCCAATCGCGGGCGCCGTGCACGGCGTCGCGGGAGCGAGAATGACGTCGACATCGTTGAACAAGGTCAGCACCTGCTCGCGATACCAGCGGCGGAATTTCTGCGCCTTCATCACCAGCGAGGCCGGGATCATGGCGCCTGCGATCAGGCGGTCGCGCGTCGCCGGATCGAAATCCGGCGCGCGCTGACGCAACCGGTCGAGATGCAGGGTAGCGCCTTCGCTCGTCGTAATGACATAGCCCGCCGCACGCGCGCGTTCCGCTTCCGGCAATTCGATCTCGCGCGATACGCCGAGCGCCTTGCACACATGCAAGGTCGCCTGCAGCGCTTCGGGAAACGCGCCCTTGCGGAAATATCCGCCCGCGACGGCGATGCGAAGTCCGTCGATACCGCGCGCGAGCTGCGGCAGCGAGGGTTCGGCCGCGCGGTTCGCGCTGCCTGCATCCTCGGGGTCGAATCCCTGCATCGCATCGTAAGACAGCGCGAGATCGCGCGTGCAGCGCGCGAACGGGCCGAGATGATCGAAGCTCACCACGAACGGAAAGCTGCGCGCGCGCGACAGCCGGCCATATGTCGGCTTCAGCCCGAAGATTCCACAGAACGACGACGGCACGCGGATCGAACCGTTGGTGTCGGAGCCGAGCGCCAGCGGCACAAGCCCGCCTCCGACGGCAGAGCCCGATCCGCCCGAGGAACCGCCGGACATCCGCGTCACGTCGTGCGGATTGCGCGAGGCGCCGTCGTGCACATTCTCGCCGGTGAAGTCATAGGCATACTCGCCCATGTTGAGCGCACCGACGAGGACGGCTCCAGCCGCCTCCATCTTCTGGATCAGGGGAGAATCGTGCTGGCTGGGTGGCCGCTCGCGATTGATCTTCGATCCGGCGCGGGTCCGGAGGCCCTGCACATCGAAGAGGTTCTTGACGGCGAACGGCACGCCAGCCAGCGGCCCAACCGGCTTGCCGGCTGCACGGTCTGAATCGATCGCATCGGCCTTCGCCAGCGCACGATCCGCGGTCACATCTGTGAAAGCATTCAGCGCCTGATCGCGGCTGCGAATGGTCGATAGCGCGTCTTCCACCACCGTGCGTGCGCTGACCGCGCCGCCCGCGACTGCCGCCGCGATCTCATGGCCTTTAGCAAAGTCGAAACCTGCCATGATCAGGCCCCGAACACCGGCGCGGGTTCGGCCTCGTCGGGCAACGGAAATTCATCGACCAGCTTCGCCAGTCGAAACGTCACCTCCACGTTGGCGCGGATCGACGGCAGCCAAGCGGCGTCGATCGACAGCCCCAGCATGGATGCCGATGACTTGATCCAGGCGTCGGTTATGTCTTCGATGTCGTCACTCATCGGGAGGCTCGCAAACATGGTGGAAGGCTGGCTCACACCGGCGGATGCGGAATGGCGGCCAGCAGTTCCTTCGTATAGTCCGTCTTAGGAGCGTCCATCACCTGCTCCGCACTGCCTTCCTCCACGATCTTCCCGACGCGCATCACGATCACGCGGTCGCAGAGCAGCCGCACGACGTTGAGATCGTGCGACACGAACAGGTAACTCATGCCGAGCTTGTATTTCAGGTCCTCGAGCAAATTGAGCACCACCGCCTGAACCGACACGTCGAGCGCAGCGGTCGGCTCGTCGAGGATAACAAGCTCAGGCGACAGCGCAATGGCGCGCGCGATGCCGACACGCGCCTTCTGGCCCCCCGACAGCTGATGAGGAAAGCGGTCGAGCAATTCGACCGGCAGCCCGACCTGCTTCGCCAGTTCCTCGCAACGCGCACGCACCGCGTCGCGGCCGCGAATGTCGCTCATGCGCAGGATCGGATCGGCGATCGCACGCTCTGCGGTGAACCGCGGATTGAGCGACTCGGTCGGATCCTGAAACACCATCTGAATGCGCTTGCGCATCGCGGATTTCGCGAACTCTCTGGCCGGAATGGCGCCGATGTCCTCCCCGTCGAACGTCACCATGCCGGAGGTCGGATCGAGCAGACGCATCACCATCATCGAGGTGGTCGACTTGCCGCATCCGGATTCGCCAACAAGTCCCACGCTCTCGCCGCGCTTGATCTCGAACGAGATACCGTCCACGGCCTTGAAGACCTCGGCCTGCGGCAACTCATTCTTCTTGCGGAAGAAGCTCGCAAGCGAGCCGGCCGCGCCCTGCCGCGGATATTCCTTCACGAGATTGGAAACGACGAGGAGCGGCGACCTGTCCTCAAGCTTCTCCTCCGCCGGATCGGGAGCGGGCAGCGGCGGCGCCGCCATATCCTCGGGCAGGAGATCGCGCAGCGAGACGCTGAGCCGAGGCGTCGCGCGCATCAGCTTGCGGGTATAGGCATGCTGCGGCGACCTGAAGATCGTGGAAGACGCGGCGGTTTCGACCACCTTGCCCTTCTCCATCACCACCACCTTGTCGCAATAGGCCGCGGCAAGACCGAGATCGTGGGTAATGAGGATGGTCGACATGCCCCGTTCGCGCGTCAGTTCGACCACGAGGTCCATCACCGCCTTCTGCGTCGTGACGTCGAGGCCCGTGGTCGGCTCGTCGGCGATCAGGAGTTGCGGCTGGCAGGCCAGCGCCAGCGCGATCACCACGCGCTGGCACATGCCGCCGGAAAGTTCGAACGGATAGGCATGATAGCGCTCTTCCGGCCGCGCGATGCGGACCTTCTTCAACGCCTCGATCGCCTTTTCCTTCACGTCGGATGGCTGCGCCTGCACATGCTGCAGAAGAACGTCGCCGATCTGGTCGCCGACCTTGCGGATCGGATTGAGCGCCGTGCGCGGGCTCTGGAAGATCATCGACATCTCACGGCCGCGCAGGTCGCGCATTTCCTTTTCCGGCGCGTCGCGCACGTCGATGCCTGAAAAAGTAATGGCGCCGTCGGCGATCTTGCCGGCGCGATCGAGGATGCGCATGACGGCATAGGACGTCACCGATTTTCCGGAACCGGACTCGCCGACGATGCCGACGGTCTCGCCCTTGGCGACGCTCACGTTGACATGCTGCACCGCCTTCACGACGCCGCGGCGGGTCATGAATTCGACCGTGAGGTCCTGAACGTCGAGGAGTGTCGCTGCTGTCATGGCGTGCACCTCAGGTCCGGCGTTGCGGATCGACGATGTCGCGCAGGCCGTCGCCGAGCAGGTTGAAACAGAACACCGCAAGCATCAGCGCGGCCCCGGGAAAGAACGCGATCCACCATTCACCCGACACGATGAAGCCTGCGCCCTCCGCGACCATGATCCCCCATTCCGGGGTCGGCGGACGCACACCGAGACCGATGAAGGACAGGCCGGCCGCGTTAAGAATGGCGTAGCCCATCGTCAGCGACATCTGCACCACCATGATTGGCATGATGTTCGGTAGGATCTGAGTCAGCAAAATGCGGAATTCGCCGTTGCCGGACAGGCGCGCGGCCTGCACGAAACCGGCCTCGCGCCGGACATTGGCTTCGGCGCGGGCAACGCGCGCGTACAGCGGGAAGTTGATGATCGCGGTCGCGATCACAATGTTGGTCACCGTGTTACCGAGCGCAGCAACGATGCCCATGGCGAGCACGAACAGCGGAAACGCCATGATGGTGTCGGCAATGCGCCCGACGATACGGTCGGTCCAGCCTCCGAAGAAGCCTGCGGCGGTGCCGGACAGGCCGCCAAGCACGAACACCAGCGCGACGGACGCCACGGCGATGAACATGTCGAGCCGCGCGGCAACGATCACACGGCTCAGGATGTCGCGGCCAAGCTGGTCGGTTCCGAACCAGTGTTTGGCGGATGGCGCCTGCAAGGCTGACATCGTGTTGCTGGCCAGCGGATCATAGGGCGCAATCCACGGGCCGAAGATCGCGCAGATCGAGATCAGCAGGAATAGGCCGAACGCGAGCCCCGTGACCGGATTTTCCGAGATCACGTAGCGGGCATGCGCGAACACCGAGGTCTGTTTCGGCGGCGCTGGCAGCGTCGCCACAAAGCCTGAGCCTGCGCTCGCTGCAGCGGCAGCAACGGCCGCCGTGGCGAGTGGTGCGTCGGTCGCGGCGATATGTGCGGAGTCGAGATCGGGACGCTGGTTCATCCTTCGAGCCTCACGCGCGGATCGATCACGCCATACAGAAGATCGATCATCAGGTTGAGCAGCACGTACATGATCGCCATCACCAGCACGAAGCCCTGCACCGGCGCGAAATCCGACGCGATCAGCGCCTCGATGGCGTAGGAGCCGATGCCGGGCCAGGCGAAAACCTTCTCGACCAGCACATTGGCGCCGAGCAGGAAGGAGAACACCATGCCGAGTGTGGTGATCACCGGCAGCATGGCATTGCGGAACGCGTAAGTGATGATGACTGTTCGCGGCGTCAGCCCATTGGCGCGCGCGGTTCGCACGAAATCCGATGACAGCACCGAAAGCATCGAGGCCCGCGTCATGCGCGTGATCGGCGCGAGCGAGAAGATGGCAAGTGTCGCCGCCGGGAGGATCAGTTGCGACACCGCCGCACGGAAGGTTTCGAATTCGCCCGCGATCAGGCTGTCGATCAGATAGAAGCCGGTGACATGCGGCGGGGCCGAATAGAAAACGTCGAGCCGCCCAAGCGGCGCCGGTGACCAGCCGAGTATGTAATAGAAGAAGTAAACCAGCAGCAGGCCGGTGAAGAACACCGGCAGCGAAACGCCTGCGGTTGCGACCATGCGGCAGGCATGGTCGATGAACGACCCCTGCTTCACCGCGGCGGCTATTCCCAGCGGCACCGCGATGAGCATCGATATGATGAGACCAGCCAGCGTCAGTTCCGCCGACGCCGGAAGGCGAGACGCGATATCGTTCCGCACTGACTGGCCCGACGTGAGCGACTTGCCGAAATCGCCCTGGCTCAGTTCGGTGACATAGCGGACGAATTGTTCGGGCAGCGACTTGTCGAGTCCGAGCGATTTGCGGATCTCCTCGATCGCCTGAGGGGTCGCCGCAGGGCCCGCGAAATAGGCTGCCGGATCGCCGGGCAGCACGCGG
>NZ_DATMRV010000050.1:0-7468 GCF_035565795.1 Pseudorhodoplanes sp. | reverse complement strand
CAAAAAAATGTGCGCCGCCGGGCGTTAGTCGCATTTCAGCCTTCGGCAAAAGCGATAAGCTCCCCCTGTGAGCTTGCCGAAAGGGGTGGACCATGCGACGGCCCCGCGAATTGCAGCTTTGCCTTCAGGCCTGTTTTGTTGCCCTCGTCGTTTCAGTCACGGCCAGTGCGGCCTTCGCGCAAAACGAGCGAGAACTTTGCGCCAAGAGCACGGGCGACGCCGCGATCGCGGCCTGCGACAAGGTGATCGCCGGAAATCCCAAGGACGCGGACGCCTTTAGCAATCGCGGTTTCACCTGGAGCGCCAAAGGCGACCAGGACAAGGCTATCGCCGATTTCAACGAAGCTCTCAAACTCAATCCGAAACATGCGCGCGCACTCAGCAATCGCGGCGTCGCCTGGAACAGGAAAGGCGACCACGACAAGGCGATCGCTGACTCGACCGAAGCGATCAAGATCAACAAGCGTTATGCCAAGGCTTATAACAATCGCGGCGTTGCGTTCATTCGAAAGAAAGAATTCGACAAGGCGATTGCCGATCTCAATGAATCAATCAAGTTGAACCCGAAGGATGCGAGCGCCTATTTCAATCGAGGCAATGCACTCGAGATGAAAGGCTCGCTCTCCGATGCTTTGGCAGATTTCAAGAAGTTTGCGGAGCTGTCGCCGAGCGATACCGACGGGCCGCAAGCGGTGACGCGATTGGAGCAGAAGATCAAGGGCGGGGGACGGTAAGCAGGAGGTGCGGCCTCTCTTCACGGTTCGTTGATGTGTGGCCCTCGTACCCTGTTGTAGGCTTTGAGCGTGGCGTCGAGTGGGAGAGTAGTCGTGCTGCAAGTATTGCCGGAAACGAAGCTTTACGACCGGCTGTTCTTGCCGGTCGTCATTGGGCTCGGTGCGCTCTCGCTGGGTCTGTGGATGTTCACCATCATTGACCTCACTGGGTGGTTGAGCCGCTGACGCGACGACATCCAGAGCGGATTGCCTAAGTCAGGTGCGCACTTCGTCTGCCGAGCCCTGAACGACCGGGGACTGTGACCTTGGATTTCAAGAGCAAGGCGACCTGGTCCGGAGTGCAGCTGGCGTTGAGAGCGGCTGTGGCCGGAGGCTTTGCAGTCGCCATCGCGCGATATTGTTCTTTTGGTTATCCCATCTTTGCGTTTATCGCCGCGGTCCTCGTGACCGACTTGTCTGCCGCCGAAAGCCGAAGACTGGGACTGATCCGCATGATGGCCACCGTCGTCGGTGCGGCCTGGGGTGCGCTGCTCGCGCCACTCATCCCGTCCGGTGCCGTGGCGGTCGGTTTCAGCGTTCTTGTCGCGATGGTCACCTGTCAGGTGTTTGCAGGCGCAGCCGGCGCGCGCGTGGCAGCGTTCATTTGCGGGATCATTGTACTGGATAATCCCGATCAGCCCTGGACGTATGCGCTTCATCGCCTCGCCGAAACGGGACTTGGTGTCGCCGTCGCCTGGGTCATCAGCTATGTCCCGAAATTGTTCAACTTCGAAGAGCCGCGTGGTGTCGTTGACCGGAATGACGGCGCCGACGCGGGCTAGTTCGTGGGCCGGCCTGTGCCGGTCATGAGAAAACCGCAGATGTTCGTCGCGGGCGAAGGCCAAGGTCGAACTTCGCTTACGATGACACCGCAACGACCCGCATGTGTTCCCGTCACTGTGATTTGCCTGGTTCCTGCCCAGGCGCAGTATTCGCTCGCGCCGCATCACCGCGGTGCCCCCGCGGCCGATCGGGCTCGTGTCGGGGAGACAACGGGAGGACTTGCCGATGAAGTACCGAGCGTTTGCAGCACTGACCTGCGTTGGCATTCTCAGCGCGTCGTCCGCGCTTACCGCAGCGCATGCGCAAGCGGCGCTGTCCGAGCAAGAGGCTCATGCCATCGCTGTCGATGCCTATCTCTATTTTTACCCGCTCATCTCGATGGACATTACCAGGAAGCAGTTCACGAACGTTGACCCCGGCAAGGTACCTGGCCGCGGTCCGATGAACGCGTTTCAGAGCATGTCGGCCTATCCTGCCGGCACCGACAAGGGCGTCGTTCGCTACAATTTCGATACGCTATATTCGTCGGTTTGGCTCGACATGACGAAAGAGCCGATGATCGTGTCGGCGCCCGACACGGACGGCCGCTATTATCTGCTGCCGATGCTGGACATGTGGAGCGATGTGTTCGCGTCGCCCGGATGGCGCACGACAGGCACGAAAGCTGGGACCTTCCTGATTACGCCTCCAGGCTGGCGTCCCGACCTGCGCGACCGCTTCATCGAGGAGTTCAAGCTCCCGGCAAATACGCAGCGCATCGAAGCGCCGACGCCAATCGTCTGGATCATCGGCCGCACCAAGACCGACGGTCCTCCTGACTATCCGGCGGTCAACAAGATCCAGGCGGGATACAAGGTGACGCCGCTGTCGCAATGGGGCAAGACGCCCACGCCGGTCACCGCGACAATCGACCCGAACGTGGACATGACGACGCCGCCCAAGGTCCAGGTGGATACGATGCCGGCGGACAAGTACTTCGCCTATGCGGCGGAGCTTCTGAAGACCATACCGCCGCACATCACCGACGAGCCGATGGTCGCGCAATTGAAGAAGATCGGATTTGAACCCGGCAGGAGCTTCGATGCGCAGAAACTCGACCCTGCAATCCGCAAGGCGTTGATGAGCGCGCCGGAGGATGCACAGAAACTGATGGCCTGGAAGGTGCCGACGCTCGCCCGCGTGGTGAATGGCTGGTCGATGAACACCGATACGATGGGCGTCTACGGCAATTACTATCTGAAGCGTGCGATCGTTGCGCAACTGGGGCTGGGCGCAAATCTGCCGGAGGACGCGATCTATCCGGTCAATCTGGCGGACGACACCGGACGGCCGCTCGATGGATCGCAGAAATACGCGCTTCGGTTCGAAAAGAGCGCGCTGCCGCCCGCAAATGCGTTCTGGTCGGTGACGCTTTACGACTCGGAGGGGTTTCAGGTGCCCAACGCGCTCAACCGCTTCAACCTGAGCAGCTGGATGCCGTTGAAATACAATATGGACGGATCCCTCGACCTGTATTTCCAGAATGAGAGCCCGGGTGTCGACAAGGAAGCGAACTGGCTTCCCGCCCCGAAGGGCGCGTTCAATCTGCTGCTTCGGCTTTATGCGCCGAAGTCGGAGGCGCTGACCGGCAAATGGAATCCGCCGGTGGTGACGCGCGTCAACGCGCTGCCCAGCCTGGCGGCGCAGTAAAGGTACCGGAGCGATCAGGGCAGCGGTGCGAACTGCTGCCCGCTACGGCGAAGCCGGCGGGATGAGGGCGCTCCGGCGCGTTAATTTGTGAGGATCCGGGCGCGCCGGCGCGGCCGAGCTTCGGACCGGTCGCGGCAGGCCCAGTCGGCTTCGAATTTCGGCAAATTGCGGGTGGTTGGTGGAGCCGAGGGGAATCGAACCCCTGACCTCCTCATTGCGAACGAGGCGCTCTCCCATCTGAGCTACGGCCCCCGCCAGACGCAGCCGGCAAAGCCGTCCCGGATGCGCGAGAATGGGCGAAGTCCGGCCATTTAGGACCCGCCTTTTGCCAAGTCAAGGACGAGCCGCAGGGGTTTGCCGAGGGTTGTCCGGGACGGCGGAAAACACCCTCGTGCGGGCGCGGGGAACGGGGCGCCAATGTTACGCGGGTGCCCCAGCGGACCGCGGCTTGCCCGGAATCGGCGGAGCCGATACACCTCGGATACCACCTCCGAAGAGAAGACCTCCGCCCGATGCGCGCGCTCCTCGACGTCATATTGATCGTTTTGCAGCTGTATATCTGGTTGTTGATCGCATCGGCGATCCTGTCCTGGCTGATCGCGTTCAACGTGGTGAATACGCGCAACCAGTTCGTGGCGATGGTGGGCGATTTCCTGTGGCGCATCACCGAGCCGGTGCTGCGGCCGATCCGGAACATGATGCCCAACCTCGGCGGCATCGACATCTCGCCGGTGATCGTGATCCTCATCATCATCTTCATCCAGAGCGTGATCACCCGCTACATCTATCCCAACGTGTTCTGAATCCGGTTGGGCAACGGGCCTTGCCGAATCCATCGGATTTGCCCTGGACGGCAACATCGTCCGGTCTTTCCGTCACCATACGGCTGACGCCCAAAGGTGGGCGCGATGCGCTCGATGGAATCGAGACGCTTTCCGATGGGCGGCCCGTGCTGAAGGCGCGCGTGCGGGCGGCGCCCACCGAGGGCGAAGCCAACGCCGCGCTTGTCTTACTGCTCGCAAAGACGCTTGACGTGCCGCGCCGCACGGTGACAGTGGCGGCCGGCGAAACCTCACGCATCAAGCGTATTGCCATCGAAGGCGACGGTGCTGCACTCGCAGCGCGGCTGGAGAAGCTTGTGACCGATCTTTAGCTCGTAACGGACAAGAGATGACTGCGACCATCATTGACGGAAAGGCTATCGCGCAGGAGCTGCGCGGCAATATCGCGACCGCAGCGGCGAAGCTTGCCAAAGAGCACGGCATCGTGCCCGGCCTTGCCGTGGTGCTGGTCGGCAACGATCCGGCGAGCGAAGTCTACGTGAAATCGAAGTCGAAGGCGGTCACCGAGGCCGGCATGAAATCCTTCGATCACAAGCTGCCAGCCGATACATCGCAGGCCGATCTCCTCAAGCTGATCGAGCAGCTGAATGCCGACAGCAGCGTCCACGGCATTCTGGTGCAATTGCCGCTGCCCTCGCAGATCGACTCCACGCTGGTGCTGAACTCGATTGATCCGGGCAAGGATGTCGACGGCTTTCATCCCGTGAATGCCGGACGGCTCGCGACCGGGCAGCGCGCGCTGGTGCCGTGCACGCCGGTCGGCAGCGTGATCCTCGCGAAGAAGATCCATCCCTCGCTCGCCGGCATGGATGCGGTGGTGATCGGCCGCTCCAACATCGTCGGCAAGCCGCTCGCGCAATTGCTGCTGGCGGAGAACTGTACCGTCACGGTGGCGCATTCAAAGACGAAGGATCTGAAGGATGTGTGCCGGCGTGCGGACCTGTTATTCGCCGCGGTCGGCCGTCCGGAGATGGTGCGCGGCGACTGGATCAAGCCGGGCGCGACCGTGATCGATGTCGGCATCAATCGCGTGCCGGGCGAGGGCGGCAAGACGCGCCTCGTCGGCGACGTAAACTACAAGGAAGCGCTCGAAGTGGCGGGCGCGGTGACGCCGGTTCCGGGCGGCGTCGGGCCGATGACCATCGCATGCGTGATCCTCAACACGCTGCGCGCCGCCTGCGCGTCGGCAGGCTTGCCAGAGCCGAAAGTCTGATCGAACCTGCATCCCCGCGCGCGCGACTGATACAGTCGTTGGTGCGGGAGGGGATGCGATGGTTCGGCTATTCGCGGCTGCTGCTGTTGCGATCGGTGTTGCGGGCGGCGCTGCCGCGCAGGGCATCGAGCACGCCTATACGAAGATCGACCTGAAGGCCTGCAAGCATACGCCCGGCCGTATCGCCGAGGATTACGGCTCATGGCTGTGCAAGGGCCATGCGAGCATCCCGATCTATATTTCGGGCGGCGATCAGCGTTCGTTCGTCAGCTTCGGCCGCAATGCCCGCAGGGAGTTCGCCAATCGCGAGACGCTGATGTCGTTCAACGGACAGGGCGATGTGGTCGAATGGCGGATCGAGACGCTGCCGGGCGGCAAGAAGCGCCCATTCGCCGCGATCATGCGCTGGTCGACGACGGTGCAGAAGGAAGAGCCCAATCCCGACGGTGAGGTCGTGCGCGGTCAGGTGCTGGTGATCACGCGGCTCGATCCGGGTGGCGTGTGCCATGTCGGCTATGTTGACGCACGCGCCAATCCGGATGCGAACGAACTCGCACGCAAGGTAGCCGACGAGAAGGCGCGCACATTCCGCTGCGGCAAGGATGCGCCGGACAGTCACGGCAAGACCGGTCCCGGCTTTTCGCCGCGCATGCTGATGCACTGATGCATCGATGCGCGGGCGCGGCGCGTTAGGGCAAAGTTAACCAGCACGCGGCGCGCGATCACGTCGGCGCGAGCCGGTAAAAGTTTAACTTTTTTGTAAGCGCCGTTGGTTACCGGTTGGTGAAGTATCACCTTCCGGAGTGTCCCGTCATGGGTCCTGTAAATGAGTCCGGTGCTGCCGAGCCGGTGAAGCCAGAAATCGAAGCCGCCGATTCCAGCGCTCCCGAAATCAAGGTCGAGCGCATTGAGCACGAGCAGGCGTCGTATCGCAGGCTCGACGACGACAAGGCTCCCGCCATGTTCGTGCCGTCGACGCGCCAGCGCTTCAGCCGCGCCGCAATCCTCGCGATCGCAATCGCAGTATCGGCTGCGGTCGGATCGGCCGTCGGTGCTGCCGCCGCGGTTGCCTTCGCGACGCCTCAACCGGCATCGCCGGACGCGCGCACGATCGAGGTGAACGCGTTGCGCGGCGTGATCACGCAGCTCTCGAGCGAAGTCGCTTCGCTGAAGGCGAGCATCGACAGCAACGCCAAGGCCGCGAATGCGCAGATGGCGAAGATTGCCGATCGTGTCGACCGTGCAGAGAAGGCGCAGGCCGAACCGGCATCGCGCGTCGCCAAGCTGTCCGAGTTGCTGGAGCGGATCGACAAGCGCACGGCATCCGCGGCGCAGACCGCGCCGGAGACCACGGGCTCGATCGCTGCGAAGCAGGAGGATCGTCCGACGGTGGTGAACGGATGGGTGGTGCGCGAAGTGTTCCGCGGCGGCGCCATGGTCGAGAACGAGCGCATGGGCATGTTCGAAGTCGTCCCGGGCGCCAATCTTCCGGGCCTCGGCCGTGTCGAGACCATCCGTCGTCAGGACGGCCGCTGGGTGGTCGTGACACCGAAGGGCTTCATCGTGTCGCAGCGCTGATACGCTGCAACGCTTCACAGTCGCTTCAGGCGGCGCCGGATCGGCGCCGCTTTTTTGTTGGGCAGGCGCCGCCGCGCGGTTGCACTCAGGTGAATTGTCGCCCTCGGTTCCGCCATGTCATAGTCGGGCCGGCAAGGGAGCCTGTGAATGCGGATGTCCTTTGGTTTCGCCGTCGCAGTGATAACCGCGGCAGTCTGCCATGCCGGCGCGCCGGCCGCAGCGTTCGAGCCCATTCAGGCGCCCGCGGCAAAGCCCGAGATGACGGAGAACTGTCCCGGTCTCGTCGCATCAGACCGGCCGCGCGTCATTCCCGCTGCGTTCCGGGTCGCCCAGCTCCAGTCCGACCAGGTACGGATCACCTATATCGGCCATTCCACCTTCCTGATCGAGAGCCCGCGCCTGGTGCGGATCGCGACCGACTACAACGACTATGTCCGGCCGCCGGTGCTTCCCGATATCGTCACCATGAACCACGCGCACTCGACGCATTTCACCGACAATCCGGATCCGGGCATCGCGCATGTGTTGCGCGGCTGGGCGGAAGAGCGCGGCAAGCCGATGCGCCACGATGTGCAGGTGAAGGATGTGCG
>NZ_DATMRV010000049.1:0-17657 GCF_035565795.1 Pseudorhodoplanes sp. | reverse complement strand
GTCTGCGGACGGCAGGAGCCCCAACTTATGAGCGAGTCCGCCTTGCGCCGGCTGGAGCCGGCCGACGAACGTCCACGGCAATCCCTGTCCGACATCGGCGATCGCAGCGGCCATCTTGGTATCGAGATCGCCGACATGGCGGGCCTCGTCGGAGATCTCACGGCGCTCGGCCAGCAGCAGATCATGCAGGCGCGCGCGGCGGTGGCCGCGGCGCGCGAGATGAGCATCACGAATGCCGATCTCGCCGCGGCGATGGATAGCGCGCGTCTCTCCGCCGAGCAGACGCGCGCGACGCTCAGCCAGAGCGCCGATAACGTTTCAAAGACCATCGCGAGGACGATCGAAAAGGTCGAGGCTCTTGGCACCGGCGCGATCTCGCTGAAGGACTCGATCCAGTCGGTCGAGACGACGATCAAGCGCGTCGAACAGGCGAGCGCGGCCATCCAGGAGATCGCGCAGGAAACCCAGTTGCTGGCGCTGAATGCGAGCGTGGAAGCGGCGCGTGCAGGCGATGCCGGGCGGGGCTTTGCCATCATCGCCGCCACCGTGAAGCGCCTCGCCGACCAGATCCGGCCGCTATCGATCAACAATCAGCGTAACCTGAAAGAGCTGATGCAGACGCTCGGCATGGTGCTCGCCGAGGCCGACAGCAACGCCGAGACCGCGCAGTCCGCCATCGCTGAATCGAGCAAGGCGCGCGCAACGGGCACGGTGCTGCATACGCTGGTCGAGACCACCGACCGGCTTGCCGGCGACATCGAGGTGATGGTGCGCTCGGTCGACAAGAACAGCACCTGCTACGCGTCGCTACGCAACGAGATGAAGGGCCTCGTGACGTCGGTGAAAATCGGCGAGGCCAAGCTTTCGCAGGCCCAGACGCGCGTTGAGTCCATCCTCGGCATCAGCGAGGACTTCATCCTCTTCATCGCCGAAAGCGGGATCGAGACACCGGACACGCCGATCGTCGAACTCTGCCGCGAAACCGCGCAGCGGATCGGACGCATGTTCGAGCAGGCCGTCACCCGCAACGAGATCAGCATGGCGGACCTGTTCGACGAGGATTATCGGCCCGTCGCCGGCAGCAATCCGCAGCAATACATGACCCGCTTCGTCGCGCTGACAGACAGGCTGCTTCCCGAGGTGCAGGAGCCGATCCTCGCCTTCGATCCGCGCATAGCGTTCTGCGCGGCGCTGGACCGCAACGGGTTCCTGCCCACGCACAATCTGGTCTATTCGAAACCGCAGGGAGACGATCCGGTCTGGAACGCGGCCAATTGCCGGAACCGGCGCATCTTCAACGATCGCACCGGCCTTTCGGCCGGACGCAGCACCCGTCCATTCCTGCTGCAGACCTATCGCCGCGACATGGGCGGCGGCAACTTGGTCCTGATGAAGGACGTATCCGCGCCGATCGTCGTCAAGGGACGCCACTGGGGCGGATTCCGGATCGGCTTCCGGGTTTAGGTCCGGATCACGAACCGGACCGCACAAGCCGACGCTCAGGGATAAATGGGCGCCGCGCTTGCGGCGCCTGCCAACGCGTTAGACGACGCGCCGCTTCTTTTTCTTCGCAGCGGCCTTGCGCGCAGCGTAACGCGCGTCACGGTTCGCCTTCTGCTCGGCGAGCAGAGCGGCCATTCGCTCGGCCTCTTCCTGCGCCTTGATGCGGGCCTCTTCTTCGGCCCGAAGGCGGGCTTCTTCCTCGGCCCGACGGCGGGCTTCGGCTTCTGCAGCGAGACGAGCCTCTTCGCGTTTACGGGCGGCCTCGCGCTCTGCCTGGCGAACGCGGCGGGCTTCCTCAATTGCGAGGCGCTCTTGGCGCCGCTGCTCTAGGATGGGGTCGTCCGCTTTGGCGAGAAATTTCTGCAACATCGCCTTCCGTGCTTCGAAGGCATTCTTTTGACGGTCCTGAAGGTCCGTGTCACGAAAGCTAGCCATTCCAACTCCAGTTTGATCCAGCGCCGGGCATATATGCTATTCGGGCCCCTGGCTTCAACACCGGAACAGCCGAAAAATGCCGAAAACAAACATCCTTTCGTCCCATACGTCCCGGAATACGTGACGAAGGCGTGACCGCTCGAGGACAATTTCATGCATCCAGTCTCAGTCCGGCCCGAAATCATCGCGCGGGTCCTCGCCCGCCGCGGCCGGGTGGAGTGGTTCGACAGGCTCGATCCGGCCCGCACCGCACTGGTCGTGATCGACATGCAGACCGCATTCTGCGCCCCGGGGGCGCCGGCCGAAGTGCCGCTGGCGCGTGCCATCGTACCTGCGATCAACACGCTGACGGCGGTTCTCCGCAAGCTCGGCTGCCCGGTGATCTGGGTGCTGCATGCCAATACGAGCCGGGGCAACCGCAGCGACTGGGAGCTGTTCTTCAACCACGTGGTCGGCGATGACGTCCGCGAGCGGACCATCGCAGCGCTCGCGCCGGGACAACAGACAATCTGGTCTGAACTGGACGTGTCCGCGGACGACCACACGGTGATCAAGAACCGCTACAGCGCCCTGATTCCGGGTTCATCCCAGCTCGAACGGCTGCTGCGCAGCCTTGGCATCGACACCGTCCTGATCGCCGGCACGAAGACAAACGTGTGCTGCGAGTCGACCGCCCGCGACGCCATGATGCTCGACTTCAAGACGGTGATGCTGTCCGATTGCTGCGCGGCCCTGTCGGATGACGAGCACCGCGCGACGCTGGAGACCATTCTCCAGCAATTCGGCGATGTCTCGACTGTGGACCAGGTGCTGCGCAAGCTGAGCGCCGGGAACACATGACCGATCTTTCGCAACTGATCGACGCTGTCCGCCAGCACGGCGAAGTCGTCTACGCCTTCATCTTTGCCTATGCGGCATCGCACGCGATGCTGATGGCGCTGTTTGCCGGCTATGCCGCGCAGCTCGGCGTGCTCGATCTCAAGATGACGATCATCCACTGCTTCGCCGGCAGTTTCATCGGCGACGTGGTCCGCTTCTGGCTCGCGCGCCAATATGGCGAACGCCTGCTGGCGCGCTGGCCGCGGATTTCCGCGCATACCGCAATGGTCAAGCGGCTGGTCGATCGCCACGCGCTGTGGCTGCCGCTGATCCATCGTTTTCCGTATGGCATCCGCGGTCTTGGAGCATTTGCTTTCGGCCTGTCGAAAATGCCGTGGAGCTTTTTTCTGATCGCCAATCTTGTCGGCGCGGCGATCTGGGCGGTCTCGATGGTGCTTGCCGGCTACGCCTTCGGAAAGGTCTCCGACAAGGTGCTCGGCGAAACGGTGTCGACGCTCAGCCTCGCCTCGCTGCTGGTGTTCCTCGCAATCTCCTGGATGCTGAGCCGCAAGCTCGAAGCCGCGATCGAGGCCGACGCGAGACGCAATGCATGAGTTGCCGCAGAGCCGCGAAATGCAAAGGCCACCCCGGACTCAGGGCGGCCTTTCATTCCGTCGGCAGAACACAACTAGCTCAGGCCGCCGAACAGCCAGATTACCAGGATGATCGGCAGCGGAATGCCAATCAGCCACAACAGGAGTCCACGTCCCATATTTGCGCCTCCACGGGGTTCGAATACCGGATGATGAACGCCCGATTCCGCGGCTGGTTCCGGCTACGACAACGCATTCGAGGGCGCTGCACGGGCTCTCGATCAGGGGGTTTTGATGGAAATCAAGGCCGCCCTGCGCCTAATTCGGGACAGCCATGGCTCGACAAACACTGTTGAACGCTTCTAAAACAATCTCGGATAAAGCCATATCGGATTGAACGGCCTCGCATTCCGGTGCGACGAACCATGAGCGGTCCGCTGCGGGATTCCCTATCGCCATGAATTACAAAGCCTTTTTCGAAAATGCCTTGAACCGCCTGCATGATGAGCGGCGCTACCGCGTGTTCGCGGACCTGGAAAGAATCGCCGGCAGGTTCCCGCAGACGATCTGGCATTCTCCGGAAGGCTCGCGCGAGATCATCGTCTGGTGCTCGAACGACTATCTCGGCATGGGCCAGCACCCCAAGGTGATCGGCGCGATGGTCGAGACCGCGACGAAAATGGGCACCGGCGCCGGCGGTACCCGCAATATTTCCGGCACCAATCATCCGCTGGTCGAGCTTGAGGCAGAGCTCGCTGACCTGCACGGCAAGGAAGCGGCGCTGATCTTCACCTCGGGTTACGTCTCGAACCAGACCGGCATCGCGACCCTCGCCAAGCTGATCCCGAATGTCCTGATCCTTTCGGACGCCTATAACCACAATTCAATGATCGAAGGCGTTCGGCATTCCGGCTGCGAAAAGAAGATCTTCCGTCACAACGATCTCGCGCATCTGGAGCAGCTTCTGATCGAGGCCGGCGACCGGCCCAAGCTGATCCTGTTCGAAAGCATCTATTCGATGGATGCGGATATCGCGCCGATCAGCGCTATCTGCGATCTCGCCGAGAAATACGGCGCGATGACCTATATCGACGAAGTCCACGCCGTCGGCATGTACGGCCAGCGCGGCGCGGGCGTGTGCGAACGCGACGGCGTGATGCATCGCCTGGACGTGATCGAAGGCACGCTCGGCAAGGCATTCGGCTGCTTCGGCGGCTATATCGCGGCGAGCCATGCGGTCTGTGACGCGGTGCGTTCCTACGCGCCGGGCTTCATCTTCACCACTGCGTTGCCGCCGGCGGTTTGCGCCGCCGCTGCAGCATCGATCCGCCATCTGAAGACGTCACAATGGGAACGCGACCGGCATCAGGAGCGCGTCGCACGCGTGAAGGCCGTGCTCACCGCAGCCGGGCTGCCGGTGATGCCGAGCGACACCCACATCGTGCCGATTGCCGTCGGCGATCCGGAAAAGTGCAAGGCAGCAAGCGACATGCTGCTGTCCGATCACGGCATCTATATCCAGCCGATCAACTATCCGACCGTGCCGAAGGGCACCGAACGCCTGCGCGTGACGCCCTCGCCCTATCACGACGACAAGATGATCGACGCGCTCGCGAATGCCTTGATCGACGTGTGGGAGCGGCTGGGCATGAAGCTCAACCGCACGCTCGCGGCGGAATAGGCCCCGGACATCGAAAACGCGGCGGCACCTGCGAGCCGCCGCGCAGTCCGAACCTCCGGATCAGAATTCCTCCCAGTCCTCCCTGGCGGCAAGTGCGGCCTGCGATCGTCCTGCAGATCGCTGACGCGCCACCGGCTGTGACGCACCGCCCCTGACCAGCTTGACCGGAGCGCGATTGGTCACCGGCGCGCGCGCAGGTTCTGCAGCCGCGCCTTGCGCCAGCCGGAACGCAGAAACCCGCTCGTGCATCGATGCCGCCTGCTGCTCGAGGGTCTTGGCGGTTGCGGCATTTTCTTCCACCAGCGCCGAATTCTGCTGGGTGATCTCGTCCATCTGCGACATCGCCCGGTTAACCTGCTCGATCCCCGTCGATTGCTCGGCGCTGGCGACGGCAATATCCGAAACGATGGCAGCGACGCGCCTGATCGAATCCAGAATCTCGTCGAGCGAATTTCCGGCGCGTCCCACCAGTTCGACACCGTCGCGGACATGTCCCGTGCTGCCGTTGATGAGGTCCTTGATGTCCTTGGCCGCCTGGGAAGACCGTTGCGCCAGGTTCCGCACTTCGGACGCGACCACCGCAAAGCCGCGTCCGGCTTCACCCGCGCGCGCCGCCTCGACCGCTGCGTTCAGCGCCAGCAGATTGGTCTGGCGCGCAATCTCATCGATCACGCTGATGATGTCGGAAATCTTGCCGGACGATTCCTCGATCCGCGACATCGCCGACACCGCCTGAGCGACCACATCTCCGCCGCGGCCTGCAACCTCGCAGGCGCCGGTGGCAAACTCGTTGGCCCGTTGCGCGTTCTCGGCATTCTTTTTCACGGTGGCCGACATCTCCTCCATCGAGGCCGAGGTCTGCTCGAGGCTTGCCGCCTGTTCCTCGGTGCGTTGCGAGAGATCGGCCGTGCTGAGCGAGATTTCGGACGACGCGTTGGAAACTTCGCTTGCGGCCGCACCGATCTCGCGCACGAACTCGCGGAACCGGTCGCACAGCGCGTTCATCGAATTGGCAAGACCAAGCATGAAGCCCGACTTGCCCTCGGTCCCGACCCGCATCGTCAGGTCGCCCGCCACCGCTGCGCTGACCACGCGGTCGATTTCGGCTTCGATCAGCTTCTCCGCGGTCTCGTCTCTCCATTCGACCACGGTACCGATGCGCTGGTTGCGGCCGTCCCTGACCGGCGTGACGACAAGATGGAAATTGCGACCGCCGACCTTGATGTCGGTCTCGACGGTCGAAGTGAGCGCATCGAGCATCCTGCGCTGATGCGCGGGATTCTTGTGGAAGGTATCGATCGACACGCCGATCATGCGGCTGGCGTTGAACGACGGGATGTCCTTCCGGACATCGGCTTCGGCATTGCGCAGCATCTCGTCCATCGTCTGGTTCATGTAGACGATGTCGTAGCGATCGTCCGCGACCATCACATTGGTCTTGCAGACATCGAGGGCAGACCGCAGCCGGAAATTGACGAGTTCCGTCGCCTTTTGCTGGGTCTCGTCCTTCCATTCGACAACGGTGCCAATGCGTCGGCGCCTGTCATCGAAGATCGGCGTCACGATCAGATGGAAGCTCCGACCACCAACCGAGATGTCGGTTTCGGTGGTGGCGGTGAGGCCATCAAGGATGCGGCGCTGATGCGACGGATTGCGGTGGAAGGTATCGATCGAGGCGCCAATCATGTTGCGGGCGCTGAGCGCAGGGATGTCTTTTCGCAGATCGCTTTCGGCGGCGGCCAGCATCTCGGTCATCGTCTGGTTCATGTAGACGATGTTGTAGTTCTCGTCCGCGACCATCACGTTGGTCCGGCAAGCCTCGAGCGCAGCAGCAATGCGAATTCCGTCCTGACCGCTGCCGGCAACCAGACTTCCGCTTCGCGACGGCCACAACAACGAAAGCGCGGTCATCGCCAGCGCGCACGCGCCGAGCGCCGGGACCACTGCAGCATTGCCAACATAAAACGCAATCGCCGCGCCTGCCTGCAAAACCAGCGCGACCAGAATCAACGTACGTGATGACAGCCATGCGGCGCGCGGCGCACGCGCCGATGCAACGGTATTAGCAAGTGCCATGATTCAATCCCTGCATTCCGATGGGAGCGGGTCCCGTAAAGCGATGCGGCGAGCCGAGGCGCTCTTCCAGGAAGGCAGGACCTTCCACGCGGCACGAGAGCTCCGTCGGACGAACAGCCTGCGGTGTTCGTTCCATCAGCTTGAGGGTATTCGGTTAACTGCAGGTCGCAGTTTTGGTAAGCGCCTGCAATGGCGCATCAATTTTGATGAAGCGCGCGCAACAGTGATGTCGCAGCGCAAAAAATAATTCAGTCGTCCTGAACAGGCCGCTTTTCCGGCGGCTTCGGCGCCGGCGGCGGCGGAGACTGCCCGTAAACCCGAACGAAGATCGGTAATGCAGCCGATATCAGCATGAAGCGCGCAACGTGATGCGCACCGACGAAAATCGGATCGAGATGCAAAGCGAGTGCAAGGATCATCATCGCGTCGAGCGCGCCGGGTGAATACGACACCACGACGGCAGGCAGATTGAGACTCATCGTGAAGGCCGATGCCGCGGCGAACACGGACACGATCGCAACAGCCACCGAGAACGAACCGAGCGCCGCGCCGAAATGCTTCAGCACGAGGCGCAGGTCGGCGTTGGCGAAGCGCGCGCCGGTCAGTGCGCCGAGGGCTACCATCACGGCATTGACCACCCACCACGGCATCGATGCATGGATGAGTCCTGAACCGTGCAGAATGGCGGAGGCGAGCATCGACCCGAAAATGAGACCGCCGGGAAAGCGGACGAAATGCGCGAGGATCGCCGCCGCCGTCGAGATCACAACGAGCAGCACAATCTCCAGAGGCGAATCTGCAGCGGCGGAGGCGCGGATCGGCGCGCCGGTCGGGACGAAGCCGGACAACGCAAGTCCGAGCGGCAGCAGGGCGGTGAGGATCACCACACGGATCGTCTGGACAATGGCGATCCCCGAAAGGTCCGCGTGATACTGTGTCGCATACGCCATCACCTGTGACAGCGCGCCCGGCGCCGACCCGAACAACCCGGAGAGCATGGGCCAGCCGTGAACCCGCTTCAGATAGGCGGCGCTCCCGAACATGGCGCACAACATCCCGGCGCAAAGCAGAAGAACGCTGAGCGGCCAGGTCGCGACGCCGTTCAGCGTCTCCGGCGTAACGGCGCCCCCGAGCGAAATTCCGATCAGGACGAAGATGACTCGCGCCAGCGGCGCCGGCATCGTCACCGGCCGGCCCGCGAGAGCCGCAATCGCGACCGCGATCATGGAGCCCGACAGCCATCCGGCAGGCATCCCGATGGCGGTCAGGATGGCGCCGCCGATGGCCCCGACCAGAAGCGTTTCGCCGAGTTTCAACAGGGTCTGGCGGGAGGGGAGCAGCATGGGACGGTTATGTCTATTCCGCAGAACCTATCAAGACGTGTGCTGCAACCCCTGTATGCGGGCAGTCAATACGTACCGAAGCGCAAAACCGCTACCCGATTTTGCGGGGCTTGCACTGATTGCCCTTTCCTCGGGGCCGCGTGTATGGTCGCGGCCCTTTTGCCGGATTCCTTATGGCCCGTGACCAGATTGACATGACGCCGGTCGAGCGGCGCGACGAACTCGTCGCGTGGCTCGAATCAGGGTGCAAACCGCAAGCCGAATGGCGGATCGGTACCGAACACGAGAAATTCCCGTTCACGGTACAGAGCCACGAGCCTGTGCCCTATGAGGGCCCGCGTGGCATCCGTGCGCTGCTCGAAGGCATGCAGCTCCTGCTCGGCTGGGAGCCGATCATGGAGCGCGAGAACATCATCGGGCTTCATGACGTGACCGGCGGCGGCGCGATCTCGCTCGAACCCGGCGGGCAGTTCGAGCTGTCCGGCGCGCCGCTCGAGAATGTGCATCAGACGCACACCGAGCTGATGGCGCATCTCGCGCAGGTCCGCGAAGTCGCCCGCCCGCTCGGCATCGGCTTCATCGGGCTCGGCATGAATCCGAAATGGACCCGCGCGCAGATCCCGGTCATGCCGAAGGGCCGCTATCGCATCATGACGCAATACATGCCGAAGGTGGGCAATCTCGGCCTCGACATGATGTACCGGACCTGCACGGTCCAGACCAATCTCGACTTCTCGTCGGAAGCCGACATGGTCAGGAAGCTGCGCGTCTCGCTCGCATTGCAGCCGGTCGCGACCGCCCTGTTCGCCAACTCGCCATTCACCGAGGGCAAGCCCAACGGTTTCCTGTCGTTCCGTTCCGAGGTCTGGCGGGACACCGACCCCGACCGCTCGGGCATGCTGCCCTGGGCCTTCGAGGACGGCATGGGCTTCGAGCGCTGGGTCGATTACGCGCTCGACGTGCCGATGTATTTCGTCAAGCGCGGCGACGAGTATATCGACGTGTCCGGCCTGTCGTTCCGCGACCTGTTCGCCGGCAAGCTAAAGGAATTGCCGGGCGAACGCGCAACCATCTCGGATTGGGCGAACCACATCTCCACGATTTTTCCGGAGGTGCGTCTGAAGCGTTATCTGGAAATGCGCGGCGCCGATGGCGGACCGTGGCGGCGCCTGCCGGCGCTGCCGGCGTTCTGGGTCGGCCTCCTGTATGACAGCGTGTCGCTCGATGCGGCGTGGGACATCGTCAAGGACTGGACCGCCGAAGAGCGGCAAAAGCTGCGTGACGACGTCCCGGCCCAGGGCTTCGCGGCAAAGATCCGCAATCGCAACATGCTGTCGCTTGCAGAGGAGACCCTCAAGCTCGCCCGCGAAGGTTTGACCCGCCGCCGTCACCTCAATGCCGGCGGCGAGGACGAGACGAAATATCTCGAGCCGCTGGAAGACCTCGTGTCGCGCGGTTCGACGCCCGCCGAAGAACTGCTCGCGAAGTTCAACGGGCCGTGGGGCGGCTCGGTCGAGCCTGTCTTCACCGAGTATGCATATTGATGGCCAAGGCGACGCCCGCCACTGCCGCGCTCGAAAAGGCAAGAATCGCCTTTACGCTGCATGAATACGATTATGACCCGAACGCGCAGCGCATCGGGATGCAGGCCGCCGAAGCGCTCGGCATTTCGCCCGAGCGCCTGCTGAAGACGCTGATGGCGAAAGCCGGCAACGCGACGGTCTGCGTTCTCGTCCCGTCCGACAAGGAGGTCAGCCTGAAGCGGCTCGCGGCCGCCGCCGGCGTGAAAGATGCGGCGATGCTGCCGCCCGCCGAAGCCGAACGCTTCACCGGCTATCATGTCGGAGGCATTTCGCCGCTCGGCCAGCGCAAGCGCGCAGCTTCGTTCATCGAACGCGCCGCGCTCGCTCACCAGACAATCCTCGTGAACGGCGGACGGCGCGGCCTGCAGATCGAAATTGCGCCGGACGATCTCGTGCGCGCAATTGACGCAAAGGCGGCCGACCTGTGCTGAACCGCGCGAAGCTCACGCCCTATGATCTGGCGCTCTACGCCACGGTCGTATTGGCATGGGGCTTTGCGTGGATCGGCATTCACTTTCAGGTCGGCACCGTCTCGCCCGATGTGTCGGTGTTCTGGCGCTTCCTGGTGGCCGGCCCCGTGATGCTGACAATCGCCGTGTTTCGGGGCGACCGGCTGCGTTACGGACCAGGCGATCACCTGAAATTCGCGCTGCTTGGCGTGCTGATGTTTTCGCTGAACTTCCTGTTGTATTATCACGCGGCGGAGGTGCTTCCGTCGGGCCTCCTGTCCATCGTGTTTTCGCTCGCGTCGTTCTTCAACGTGTGGCTGGGCGCGCTCTTTCTCAGCGCCCCGGTCGATCGCCGCGTGGTCGCAGGCGGACTTCTTGGCGTCGCCGGAATGGCGGCGATGTTCTATCCGCAATTTGCCGGTCACGCCTTTCCGCGTGGCGCCCTGATCGCGCTCGGATTGAGCCTCGCCGGCACACTTGGCTTCTGTTTCGGAAACATCGTGTCGGCGAAGCTGTCACGGCAGAAGACGCCGGTTTTCCCCGCGACCGGATACGCCATGCTGTACGGCGCAGGGAGCGTTGGGCTTTACGCGTTCGTCAGCGGCCACGCCTTCACGATCGAATGGACGGTCACCTATCTCGCCGGACTTGTCTATCTCGCGCTGGTCGGCTCGGTCGTTGCATTCGCGTGCTACCTGACGCTGCTCGGCCGCATCGGCCCTGACCGCGCCGCTTACGTCACCGTGCTGGGGCCCGTGGTCGCGCTTGCGGTCTCGACCGCGGTTGAAGGCTTCCAATGGACGATCGTCGCCGTCCTCGGACTGATCGCGGTCCTGATCGGCAACGTGCTGGTGCTGCGACCGCGCAAATAGCGCAACCGATTACTCCGCGGCCTGCACCGCCTCCGACAGGTTATCGAGCGACGAGATGATGTGTTCGGCGAGCGCGTCCGCGAGCGCCGAACTTTCGTGCGGATTGCGCACGAGACCGATCCGGCAATGCGGCAGATCCGGGAAGCCTTCGGCGGGCGTCAGCACGCGCATCCCCGGACGCAGCGTCGATTCCGGCACGACCGAGACCGCAAGACCCGACAGCACCGCCGCGACATACGCACCGGCATTCGAGCTGGTGTAGATCACGCGATGCGGCCGCCCGAGCTTCTCAAGATGCTCCAGCGCGATCCGGCGCCATGCGCAACTCTGCTTGCCGAGCGCGAGCGGCAGCGGATTCTCCGTGTGGGCCGCATGTCGCACCGACGAAACCCACAGGAGCCTCTCCTGCCGGAATTGCTCGGCGGTCCTTTGCGTGTCGGTCGCAGTGATGATCGCAAGATCGAGATCGTTGGCATCGATACGCCGCAGCAGATCGGCCGACGGCTCGCACAGCACGGTCAATTCGACGCCGGGATAGGAGCGCGAGAAGCGCGCCATGATCTCCGGCAGATAGCGATCCGCATAATCGTCCGGGACGCCGAGCCGCACGCGGCCGGATAATTCCGGGCCGGAAAACGCCGCCAATGCCTCGAGATTCAGCTTCACGATGCGACGCGCATAATCGAGCAGGCGATCACCATCTTCCGTCAACTTCGATGCGCGTCCGTCGCGTGCGAAGATCGGCTTGTTGAGACGCTCCTCCAGCCGCTTCATCTGCATCGAAACGGCAGATTGGGTTTTGTGCACGACCTCCGCCGCCTTGGTGAAACTGCCGGTTTCGGCGATGGCGATGAAGGTGCGGAGCTGGTCGATATCGATCAGGACGGTCATCGGGGATCCTCAAACAGGGGTCCAGAAATGGGGTCAGGGCCCGGCTGTATCATCATCGATCGTGATGTTTGAGATTATAAACATTCGTTTCACTTATCAATGGCGCGGTGCGATATCGGTATCCGTTCAAGGCATCCGGGGTCGGAAATCGGGTCGCGCAGAGTGAGGTCTGCGACGACGGTTTCGGCACCGGAAGAGCAGGAGGGTCCAATGACCGCGATTTGCACGTCCGAGCCGATCCAGAGACGCCACCGAGAGCCAGCGCTGGTTCGCACCGTTTTTGCTATCGCGTTGAACGGAATGCGGAAACTCGCCCGCCTCCTGAAAAATCGCCGGAATGCGCGATTGCTGGCCGGCATGGACGACAGGATGCTGGCCGATATCGGCCTCAGCCGGAGCGATCTGCGGGACGCCTACGCGCAGCCGCTCTGGCGCGATCCGACCGACGTGCTGGCGGGGCGCGCACGCGACAAGCGCCTTCATCGCCGCGGGCGCATCGACATCCTGCCGATCAATGCGCCGGTGATCGCTCCCGACACGCCGCTCGATGAACTGCGGGCGAAGCGATCGCCCTGGCACTACCTCTGAGAACCTGCCGCGGGCCCTGCCCAGCCCGCCGCAGATCCGCCCAGCGTGTGTCCCCTCGCACCAAGCGGATCAAGCGCCCGCCCGGTCCTCCCGGCGGGCGCTTTACTTTAGGCTGTGATCGAAGGGCTGGTTCAACGCCTTCTGCGTCAGTCCGCGCCGATCTTTCACGACGCCGATCGGCACGCCCAATCTCCTGATCGTCGCGACGACGCGTCCATCCACGAGGCGGTCGCAATTCATCTGCGTCGGCGCGATGAAGAAATCCGCCTCCAGCCAGCCCGGCGATGCCTGCAGCCGCTTGTCGGCGTAATTTTCGAAAGAGAATTTCTCGCCGCAGACGCCGACCGTGTAGACCCGCGGCGACTTTTCCGCGGCAAGCCCGAGATAGTCGTGCAGCACGCGCACGGCTTCCGGCATCATGTTGACCCAGTAATCCATCTCGTACCGCCGCGCGGCGCCTTCGAGACCGCCGACCATCGGATTGTAGAACATGTACTCGTAGGGGTGCAGACGCACGAGCACGCTGACATTCGATGCAAAGATCAGCAGCAGCGCTGCAGCGGCGCCTGCCTCAAGCCAGCGTCGCGGCGAGAGCGCGTTCAGCGTGGCATCAAACCCGATCCCGGCAATCACGGCGAGCGGCGGCAATATGAACAGGAAATGCCGCATGCCCGTAAAGGCCGGCCCCTCCGCGATCGCCTCGCACAGCACCGGAAAGATCGCGACGAAGACGAGAAAGCCCGTCTCGACATGACGCCTGTGCAGCCCTGACAGACCGTCGCGCGCGAATGCCAGCGCCAATGCGGAAATCGCCAGAAGCACGCCCGAATAGACGACGAGCGGCACCTTGATCAGCAGATAGAACGGCACATACCACCACGGCACGTCCGCCATCCGGTAGATCTCGCCGGCCACGATGGTGCGGATCTCGTAGTGGAAATGCGCGAAGGAAAAG
Source organism: Pseudorhodoplanes sp. (assembly GCF_035565795.1). Taxonomy (GTDB): domain Bacteria; phylum Pseudomonadota; class Alphaproteobacteria; order Rhizobiales; family Xanthobacteraceae; genus Pseudorhodoplanes. Next base: position 3,869 of record NZ_DATMRV010000049.1, on the reverse strand, counting down.
ATCGCGCGCAACGGATTGAGCGGCGCAAGCCACGCCCAGGGCCACGCCGCAATCATGATGACGTAGCCGATCACGATGGCGGGTGCGAAGCGCAACGCCGACCGCGGTAGGAACGCCACGCTGTCCGCGACGCGAAAAGGGCGCGGCACCGACATCAGCACGAGGACACCCGCATAACCGACCAGCAAGAGCCCCATGGCCCGCAGACCGGTCGCAGCACCAAGCATCAGTCCAAAGCCGATCACATCGCGCCAGCGTGGCGCCGGCAGATCCCGCGCTGCGCGCAGCAGGAAGTAGATCGCCCAGATCACTGCCGCTGCGAACGGCACGTCCTTGGTGTGGTTGAACATGCCGCCGAAATACGGCCCGCAGATCGCAAGCGCGATCAGCGCGATCAGGCCCGCACGCGGACCGGCCACAAGACGCGCCGTCGCCCATGCGCCGGCAATACCGGCAATTCCGGTCATCGCCGACATGACATGGCGGATCACGAAGACGTCGAACGGCAGCAGCTTCGCGGCGCCGACGGCGAGGATGTCGAACAGCCCGCCATACAGATAAAGGTTCTTGTAGTTGAACAGCGCCGTGTCGCGAAAGCCGCTGGCGTAATAGTCGACGATCAGTTCGCCGTAACGATGCTGAACCTCTTCATCGTTGGAAATGCCGTAGTCGCGGACAATAAGCAGCGCGAGGATTGCGAGTCCGCAAAGGACAAAAACGGCGAAGCGATCGACCCAACGGTTCTGCTGCCCGATCTGCTCGTCGCTCGATTCCATGATGGAACTTTGCGCACCGGCGACATTTTGTCATGCTGCTGCGCACAACCGACTTTTCAACAGGTGAACAGATTGAGCGGTCACGACTTCGCGTCCGCAGCAATCGGCCCTCGCAAGGCGAGGACCGAAACCTTAACATCACGCATGGTCGGATTCTGGATGCTGGGCCGGGGAATGAACCGGTGCCTCGTGACATTTGCCGTCTGTACGATGGCGCTGCTGATTTCAGGGATGACCGTTGCCAAGGCGCAAGTCGGTTTCGACCGGCCGGGCGGAGACTATCAATCTGCACCCGTGCGCAACGCAGATCCCGCGACCTGCGCCGCACGCTGCGACCGCGACGGCCGTTGCCGCGCCTGGAGCTTTTCCTATCCGCGAACGGCAGCGCGCGATGCGATGTGCTGGCTGAAGAACACCGTCACGCCGGTGAAGGAAGACAGTTGCTGCGTGTCCGGCATCCGCGGCGCTGCGCTGCTCGAACCCAAGACCGGCCCGACGGAATTCTCGATCGACCGCGTCGGCGGTGATTATCGGTCCTTCGATGTCGCCGCCGATGCGACGGGCGAAGCCTGCGCGAAGGCGTGTCAGGCCGACACCAGGTGCCGAGCCTTCACCTATGTCCGTCCGGGCTATAGCGGCGCATCGGCGCGCTGTCACCTGAAGGAGCGGGTAACGCGGCCACGCCGCAAACCCTGCTGCATTTCAGGCGTTGTGCGTTAGTCGGCGACGGCACCCATGCAGGAAGACAGGAAGGAGACAAATGCGGCTTTCTCTCTGTGTGACCATTGCGACCGCCCTCGCCTGCGGCGGCGCGGCAGCGCATCACGGCTGGGGCAGCTACGACGCGGCGAAGCCGATCACCGTCACCGGCCCGATCGTGACATCCACATATGAAAACCCGCACGCAACCGTCACGGTTAAGGCGCCCGACAAGGTCTGGACCGTGACGCTGGCGCCGACGTTCCGCATGGCCAATCGCGGCGCGACCAGGGAGATGGTCGCCGTCGGCAAGACAATATCGGCCTATGGCTATGTCTCGACCGTCGAGAAGGACGAAATGCGCGCCGAGCGCATCACCGTGGACGGCAAGACCATCGAGATGCGTTGATGACGGACGCGGCGCCTGCAATCTTCATCGCCATCGAGGGCTCGGCCTTTGCCGCGACCGTGCGGCAATCCTCGTATGCCTATATGGCGGCGAATGTCGCGCATATCCTGTCGCTGATGGTGTTCTTCAGCGCGGTCGCAGTCATGGATTTGCGCCTGGCCGGCTTTTTTCAATCGACATGGCCCGGCAGCCTGCTGCGGCGTGCGCGCACGATCGCGATCATCGGCTTCATCGGCCTTGCCGCTTCCGGCACGATCCTGTTCGTCGCCGAAGCGAGCCACCTCGTTCTCAACACGATCTTTCAGATCAAGGTCGCGTTGATCGCGCTCGGGCTGATCAACATCATCTGGTTCGAGTATTTCATTGCCGACAGGGTGACAGACGTGCAGCCGAACACGCCGCTGCCGGGCAGCGCACGCTTCGTCGGCGTGGCGTCGCTTTTGATGTGGTTTGCTGTCGCGGCGTGCGGGCGGCTGATCGCGTATTTCTAGTGGTCAGCCGCGCCTGACCGTCAGCCCGTGCCGCCGACCGTGATCCGGTCCATCCGCAGCGACGGCTGACCGACGCCGACCGGCACGCCCTGCCCGTTCTTGCCGCAGGTTCCGACGCCGTGGTCGAGTGCGAGATCGTTGCCGATCATCGAAATGCGATGCAGGTCGGTCGGCCCATTGCCGATGAGCATGGCGCCCTTCACCGGCGCACCGATCTTGCCGTTTTCGATCTTGTAGGCCTCGGTGCATTGAAACACGTATTTGCCTGAGGTGATGTCGACCTGACCGCCGCCGAAATTCACCGCATAGATGCCGTTCTTAACCGATGCGATGATTTCGCCGGGCTCGCGATCGCCGGCCAGCATGTAGGTGTTGGTCATGCGCGGCATCGGCACATGCGCGTAGGACTCGCGCCGGCCGTTGCCGGTCGGCTTCATGTTCATCAGCCGCGCGTTCTGGCGGTCCTGCATGTAGCCGACCAGGATGCCGTCCTCGATCAGCACGGTCTTGTTGGTCGGCGTGCCCTCGTCGTCGATCGACAGCGAGCCGCGGCGCGACTGGATCGTGCCGTCATCGAGCACGGTCACGCCCTTGGCGGCGACCCGTTGCCCCATCAGGCCGGCAAAGGCAGAGGTCCCCTTGCGATTGAAATCGCCTTCGAGGCCATGCCCGACCGCCTCGTGCAGCATGACGCCGGGCCAACCGGCTGCCAGCACCACGTCCATTTCGCCCGCCGGGGCCGGCACCGATTCGAGATTCACCAGCGCCTGCCGAACCGCGTCATCGACCGCGCCACGCCAGGCCGCCGTCTCGATGAAGCGGGCAAAGCCCTCGCGGCCGCCATAGCCATGGCCGCCGGTTTCCTGCCGGTCGCCCACGCCGGCGACGATCGACACGTTGACGCGGACCATCGGCCGGATGTCGCGATAGACCTCGCCATCGGCGCGCAGGATTTCGACCACCTGCCACGAGGCGCCAAGGCTTGCGCTGACCTGCCGGACCCGCGGGTCCTTGGCGCGCGCATAGGCGTCGATTTCCTGCAGCAGCTTGACCTTGGCCTCGAAGGACGGCGCATCGAGCGGGTTTTCGTCGCCATAGAGCCGCACATTGGTCCGGCCGGGGGCGTCGGAATAATGGCCGCTATATCCGCCCTTCACCGCCCGGACTGCATCGGCGGCGCGAATCAGCGCGGCTTCCGAGATGTCCGAGGCATGGGCGTAGCCGACCGCCTCGTCCTTCACGGCGCGCAGGCCGAAACCCTGGGCGGTATCGTAGGTCGCCTGTTTCAACCTGCCGTTGTCAAACCCAAGGGCTTCCGACTGGCGGTATTCGAGGAAGAGCTCGCCGTCGTCGGCGCCCTCGAGGCCTTTCGCGAGGATGGAACGGACCCGCCCCCGGTCGAGGCCGGCGCGGTCGATGAGGGAGGCGGCTGAGGATTTGTCGGTCATGTCCCCGAACATAGTGCCGGAAGCCGCAAATCAACAGTCATTCCGG
>NZ_DATMRV010000048.1:0-7820 GCF_035565795.1 Pseudorhodoplanes sp. | reverse complement strand
GCGAGATAGAACAGCATGATCTTCGGGTTGCCGAGCGACAGCAGCAGCCCCGCGCCGAACAATTGCCGGCCCTGACCGCGCACGGGCTCGGCTTTCGCGGGAGCGCCGGAGTCTCGCCACAGCTTCCAGGCGAGGAACAGGAGATAGGCCGCGCCGACATACCTGACGATCAGGAAGACCGGCTGAAACAGCGCCGCCAGCGCCGCCAGCCCGAACATCGCGCAGGACAGCCAGATCAGATCGCCCAGCACGAGGCCCGCGCACAAAGCCGCAATCCCGTCCGTGCCGCGCGCCATGATGCGCGCGACGAGCGCGGCAATCGCCGGCCCCGGTGAAATCACCGCAACCAGCAGCACCATTGCGAAGGTGAGGAAGGCGACCTGCTCCAACGGATCACACCAGCCAGAAAATTACACCAGCATCGTCACGGGCTGTTCCAGATAGCCCTTCAAAGCGGCAAGAAGTTGCGCACCCAGCGCGCCATCGATCACGCGATGGTCGCAGGACAGCGTCACCGTCATCTGGCTTTCGAAGCGCACGCCGCCGTCCTCCGTTTCGACCGGACGGCGCTGCGCCGCTCCGACAGCAAGGATCGTCGATTGCGGCGGGTTAATGATCGCCGAGAATTCACGCACCCCGTACATGCCGAGATTGGAGATCGCACTGACGCCACCCTGATATTCCTCGGGCTTCAGCTTCCTGTCGCGCGCGCGTTCCGCGAGGGACCGCATCTCGTTCGAAATCTCGCTGAGTGACTTGCCATCCGCACCGCGAATGACGGGCGTCATCAGGCCGCCGTCGAGCGCAACCGCAACACCGACATCGGCGCGCTGGAACCGCAGAATGCGATCCTGTGCCCAGATCGCGTTTGCGGCCGGCACGCGCTTCAGCGCCAGAGCCAGCGCCTTGATGACGAAGTCGTTGACCGAAAGCTTGTAGCCGTCCTCGCCTTGCGGCGCAGCGGCATTAGCCTCGCCGCGCACCTTCAGAAGGGCGTCGAGAGTGACGTCCGCTGTCAGGTAGAAATGCGGAATGATCTGCTTGGCCTGTGTCAGGCGCGCCGCGATCGTGGAGCGCATGCCGTCGAGCGGCACTTCCTCGAACGACACATCGCGATAGAGAGCAAGAATGTCGGACGCCGACGGCCCCGATGCGGGCGCAGGTCCACCCGCGGGCGCCTGAACGATCCGCGCTTCGACATCGCGCGCAACAATGCGGCCGTGCGGGCCGCTGCCGGTGATGCGCGACAGATCGATGCCGTTCTCGCCGGCAAGCCGGCGCGCAAGCGGCGTCACGGTGATGCCGCCGATACGGGCCGGGCCGAAATTGCGCTCAGGTGTCCGGACCTCGCGGAAAAGCTCCATCTTGACGGGTTCTGGCGGCCGCCCCGCATCCGGCGCGTCCCCGCGCAGGCGGGGACCCAGTTCTTGAGTCCGGTTTCCCGCATTCGCGGGAATGAGCGGTGGAGGAGTCGGTGCAGCCTTCGACACCTGTGCCTGCGGCGCCGCCGGCTTTGCGACCTCGCCTTCACCGAGGATCACCGCAACAACGGCGCCGACCTTCGCCACATCTCCAACCTGGAAATTCACCGTCGACAGCGTGCCGCCGAATGTTGCCGGCACTTCCATCGAGGTCTTGTCGGTCTCGATCTCGAACAGGTTGTCGCCCGGCGCGACGATATCGCCCGCCTGCTTGAACCATTTGGTGATCTTGCCTTCGGCGACGGTTTCACCGAGCTGCGGCATCAATACGTCCATGCGATCACCAGCTCACCGACACATATTGCGTTTCGAGGAACTCCATCAGCCCCTCATGCGCGCCTTCACGCCCGATACCTGATTGCTTCATGCCGCCGAACGGCGCAGCCGGATCGGATACCAGCCCGCGATTGAGCCCGATCATGCCGAAATCGAGTTTCTCCGAGACGCGCATCCCGCGACCGATATCCTTCGTGTAGAGGTAGGCGACGAGCCCGTATTCGGTATCGTTCGCGCGCTTGATCGCTTCGTCTTCGGTCTTAAAGGTCTGGATCGAGGCGACCGGCCCGAAAATCTCTTCGTTCAGCATCTTCGCTGAATCCGGCACATTGGTCAGCACGGTCGCGGGATAGAAGAAGCCGGGACCGTCCGGCGTCTTGCCGCCGGTCAGGAGCTTTGCGCCCTTCGAGACTGCGTCTTCGACCAGTTCGATGACCTTGTCGCGGCCTTCCTTGTTGACCAGCGGCCCGAGATTGACGCCCTCGTCGAGACCGTTGCCCATCTTGAGCGACTGCATCTTGCCGGTCAGCTTCTTCGCAAATTCGTCATGCACATTCTCGTGCACATAGAAGCGGTTCGCGGCGGTGCAGGCCTCGCCCATATTGCGCATCTTGGCGATCATCGCGCCTTCGATCGCCGCGTCGATATCGGCGTCCTCGAATACGAGGAACGGTGCATTGCCGCCAAGCTCCATGGCCGGCTTGATGATGTTGTCGGCGGATTCGCGAAGCAGCACGCGGCCCACTTCGGTCGAGCCGGTAAAAGACACCACGCGGACACGAGGGTCATGCAGCATCGCGCCGACAACCTTGCCAGAAGAGCGCGACGGGATGACGTTGACCACGCCCGCCGGCACGCCGGCCTCTTCCAGGATCGGCATCAGCGCCAGCATGGTGAGCGGCGTATCGGAGGCAGGCTTGAGCACGACCGGACAGCCCGCGGCAAGCGCAGGTCCGATCTTGCGCGTCGCCATCGCAGCCGGGAAATTCCACGGCGTCACCAGCACCGCGATGCCGGCCGGCTTGTGCTGCACAAGGATTCGCGCGCCGGAGGCCGGCGCTGTCGACAGCGAACCGAGATTGCGCACCGCCTCCTCCGCATTCCAGCGGAAGAACTCGGCGGCATAGGCGACTTCGGCGCGCGAATCCGGCAGCGCCTTGCCGTTCTCAACGGTGATGAGTTTCGCCAACCGCTCGGCATCACGCATGATCAGTTCGAACGCCTTGCGCAGGATCTCCCCGCGTTCGCGCGGCTTCTTCGCGGCCCATCCCGGGAACGCGGCTTCAGCGGCATCGAGCGCCGCAATCGCGTCCCCCACCGTCGCGCTGGCGACCGAGGCGACCTTGCGCTCGGTCGCAGGGTCCATCACGTCGAAGCGTTGTCCGTCGGAGGCTTTGCGCCACTTGCCGCCGATCCAGAGGTCGGTCGGAACATTGGCGATGAGATTTTCGTACATGGCGTTTCCTTGGCGTTTCTCTCTGTCCCGGGCGCGGCTTGAAACGGTGCGGCGCAGAACCGGGACCTATGATTGAATTCTGCAACATGGGTCCCGGGTCCGCAGCGCATCACGATGTGCTGCGCTGCGCCCGGGACGCGAGGGCTTAACTCCCCAGCGAGCGCCGCACCGTCTCCGCGATGCGATCGACCGTCGGCAACACTGCATCCTCCAGAAGATCGGCGGACGGCAGAGGGATATGCGGTGTCGTGATCCGCACCGGCGGACCGTCGAGGTCGTAGAACGCTTCGTCGGCGACGATCGACACGATCTCCGCGCCCCAGCCGCAGAGCCGCGGATTTTCCTCCACGGTGAACAGACGGTGCGTTCGGCCGACCGAGCCGAGGATCGTCTGCGTATCGAGCGGCACCAGCGAACGCACGTCGACGACTTCGCAGTCGATGCCGTGCTCGGCTTTCAGTTTCTCTGCCGCATCGATCGCACGCGGCACCATCAAGGCCAGCGCAAGAATGGTCGCGTCCTTGCCCGGCCGCACGATCTTCGCGGTGCCGAGCGTGTCAACGATTTCTCCGTCCGGCACTTCGCCCTTTATCGGGTAGAGCGACTTGTGCTCGAAAAAGATCACCGGATCGGGATCGCGCACTGCTGCTGCAAGCAGGCCGATCACGTCGCGCGGATTCGATGGCGCAACGACCTTCAGACCCGGAATCATCATGCACCAGTTCTCGACGCTCTGCGAATGCTGCGCGCCGAATCGCGAACCCGCACCGTTGCCCGTACGCACGACAAGCGGGCATTTCACCTGCCCATTGGTCATGTAGCGGCTCTTCGGGAATTCGTTCGCGATGTAGTCGAAGCAGACCGCGATGAAATCCGAGAACATGATCTCGGCAATCGGCTTCAAGCCGGTCATCGCCGCGCCCATGGCGGCGCCGAGAATGGCCTGCTCCGAGATCGGCGTATCTCGCACGCGAAGCGGACCGAACTGCTCGTAGAGCCCGACGGTCGCCTTGAACACGCCACCGGCTTTCGCCACGTCTTCGCCGAGGAACACAACGTCGGGATCGCGCGACATTTCCTGTGCAATGCCGCGCGCAACGGCGTCGCGGTATGTCAGTTCCGCCATGCGAAGCCCCCGTCGGCATAAACGTCGGTATGGATGATGTCATATGGTGGCGGGGGCGACGCCTTGCATTTCTCCGTCGCCTCGTCGACTTCGCGCAGGACGCCGTCCTCGATGCCCTTCATCACCTCGGGATCGATGCCGAATTCGAGCAGACGCTCGCGATAGATCTTGACCGGATCGCGCTCCTTCCACTTCTCCAGTTCGCCCTCGGGACGGTATTTCGCCGGATCGGCGCGAGAGTGGCCGCTGTGCCGATAGGTGATGCATTCGATCAGCGACGGTCCCTCGCCGCGGCGCGCCTTCGCAAAGGCGGTCATCGCCGTGCGATACACCTCGTCGGCGTCATTACCATCGACAATGATGCGCTCGAGTCCATAGGCCGCGGCGCGGTCGGCCGCAGGGTGCGGCACTGCCGTCACGTCTCCGATCGGAGTGTATTCCATGTAGTGGTTGTTCTCACACACGAAGATCACCGGCAGCTTCCAGATCGCGGCGAAATTCAGCGCCTCATGGAATGCGCCGATATTGGTCGTGCCGTCGCCGAAGAAGCAGACCGACACGTCGCTCTGTCCCTTGTATTGCGCGCGCCAGGCCGCACCGCAGGCGATCGGCAGATGCGCGCCGATGATGGCGTAGGAGCCCATCACCCCGTGATCGACCGAGGTCAGGTGCATGGAGCCGCCCTTGCCCCTCATCAGGCCGTTGTCACGGCCCATCAATTCGCCGAGCACCTTCTCGACCGGAACGCCCCGTGCCAGCGTGTGTGCGTGGCCGCGATAGGTGCAGAAGCTGAGATCGCCCGGCTTCATGGCAGCGGCAAAGCCGGCCGCGACCGCCTCCTGGCCGAGTGAGAGATGGCTCGTTCCCTTGACGAGGTTCTGCAGGAACAGGTCAAAGGCGCGCTGCTCGGCCTGCCGCAGCAGCACCTGCAGGCGGAACATTTCGAGCCGCTTGTCCTCGCCGATATCGTCGTTCAGGCCGGGCTTCGTGTCCTTGGATTTGTCCAGCATTGTGGTCCTTGCGGCTTCCTCATATTGGCTTGCCGCGCGGCCAATTTCCCGTCCGCGCGATCATTTTGCGGCGAACCTTAGCAGGGCCCTGGCGTCCGGAAAAACGCGAAAAACGCAGGGAGGCCGTCCGCGTCAGGCGGCCCCACGCACCCTTTCACGATGCAGAAGATAGAGCCCGGAGGCGACGACCACGGCGGCGCCTGCGAGGGTCCAGCTGTTGGGCAGGTCGCCGAAAACGAAATAGCCAAAGCCGGTCGCCCACACGAGCTGGGTGTATATGAAGGGTGCCAGCACCGAGGCCGGCGCGAGCCGATGCGCGACGATCAGGAGGTAATGCCCGAGGCTGCCGAAGGCGCCGAACGCCACCATCAGGAAAATGATGAAGGGGTTATCCGGCGTGGTCCAGACGAAGGGCAGGACCGGCAGCATTGCGATCGCACCAACCAGGTTGGAATAGAACAATGTGGTGTCGCTGGTGTCGCTCCGCGACAGCACGCGGGTGGCGACGATATAGAGCGCATAGAAGACAGCGCTCGTGACCGAATAGAGCGCGGCCCAGTGCACACCGCCGACGCCCGGCCGCGTAACCAGCAACACGCCTGCAAAGCCCACCAGGATCGCCACCCAGCGACGCCAGCCGATCCATTCGCCCAGTATCGGCCCCGCCAGGATCGCCACCATGAAGGGCGCGGAGAACAGGATCGCCAGCGCCTGGTCCAGTTGCAGATAACGGAAGGCGAGGAAGTTCGCGATTGTGGAGCCGAGCAACATCGCCGAGCGCACGAGTTGCAGGATCGGTCGCTTGGTCCGCATCAGTCCGGGACGCGACACCGGATTGAAGATGAACAGGGCGAGGACAAAGGCGCCGGTATAGCGCGCCCAGACCACCTGCAATGTGTCCATGTAGCCGTTGAGGTATTTCGCGGTCGCGTCAAGGCAGGCGAAACACACCACGGCGCCGCACATCAGGCCGATGCCAGTCATTCGGGCGCGAATCTGCTCGGATTCGCTGGACGGAAGGCCGGATGTCATTACGCCTCTGTACCCAAGTTGCGCAGGTGGGGCGAGGCGCACTGGCAAAATAGCTCTACGCCGGCGTTGCAGGCCTCTCGATCCGGTCCTAATCTCACGGTCGCGGGGCCTGCGACGGTCGCCCCGCCTTTCCAAAGGCTCGCAAGGCCCAAGCACCGTCTCCTTCGGAATGGAGGAGGCGCATGCCTTTGCACTTTTCAATCGCACCCGAAAAATTGTGGCGAAGCATTGGAACCTCCGGCGCACCGCTGATCGTCGACGTCCGCAAACCCGAAGTCGTTGCATCGTCCAACAGTGTCCTGCCCGGAGCAATCCTGCGCGATCCTCACGAGGCGGCATCGTGGGCCTTCGCGCATGATCACGGAACCATCGTCGTCGCCTGCGTCCACGGGCACCGGCGCAGCCAGATGGCGGCGGCGCAGCTGCGCGCACGCGGCCTCGACGCTCGCATTCTGGAGGGCGGCTACGACGCATGGGTCGCGGCCGGCCTGCCGCTGGTCGACCGCGGCGCGGTGCAGAAATTCGCACCGCAACCGCCGAGCGTCTGGGTGACGCGGCGGCGGCCGAAGATCGATCGCATCGCCTGCCCCTGGCTGATCCGGCGGTTTATAGATCCAGAGGCGCGCTTTCTGTTCGTCGATCCGCCGCAGGTCGCGGATGTCGCGCGGGAAAGCGGCGCAATCCCGTTCGATATCGAAGGGGTAGAACTGTCGCATGATGGCGAGCGCTGTTCGTTCGACACCATCCTCAAGGTCTTTGACCTCGAACGCGAGCCATCGCTTGCGCGTCTTGCGCTGATCGTGCGTGGCGCCGATACCGCACGTCCCGACCTCGCGCCGGAAGCTGCGGGATTGCACGCCGTGTCGCTCGGCTTGTCCGCACTCGCCGGCGACGACGACCACGGCGTGCTCGATCGCGGATTTGCGGTTTACGACGCGTTGTTCGCTTGGTTACGCTTCGCGTCATCCGAGCGTCACAACTGGCCCGCAAAAGCCGCCTGAGATGACAGCAAGAGAACAGGCGGTGCACGCGGGCCCTGAACCGAGCTTCGGCGAAGTCGTGCGCACGTTCTTCAAGATCGGCTGTCTCGGCTTTGGCGGGCCGGCCGGCCAGATCGCGCTGATGCATCGCATTCTGGTCGACGAGAAGAAGTGGGTCGACGAACCGCGTTTCCTGCACGCGCTCAACTTCTGCATGCTGCTGCCCGGTCCCGAGGCGCAGCAGCTTGCAACCTATACCGGCTGGCTGATGCACGGCGTGCGCGGCGGCATCGCCGCCGGCGTCCTGTTCGTGCTGCCGGGCGCGCTCGTGATGCTTGGGCTCAGTCTGATCTATGCGCTGGGACAAGGCGTTCCGCTGATCGACGGCGCGCTGTTCGGTATCAAGGCCGCGGTGCTGGTGATCGTTGTGGAAGCCTTGGTCCGCATCGGACGGCGCGC
>NZ_DATMRV010000047.1:0-28850 GCF_035565795.1 Pseudorhodoplanes sp. | reverse complement strand
GTCAGGCGGCCTGACCGGCCATCAATTGACGATGCCGCGCGAAATGCTGATGAAGCTGCTCGTCAACGGAATAGGGCAGCGCGCGCTCCCGGATCTCAGCAGCCGGCATGGTCCCGGCCCGCACCTGCGACCAGGTCTCGATCAGACGATCTGATAGCGCCGCGATCAGACGCTCCGTATCATCGTCGCGATCGACCAGATAGCCGCTCTTGCCCTGTTCGACGACCAGCTTGTATTGCGGCAACGTCACCGCAACAATCGGCCGTCCGACGGACAGTAGCTCAAGCAGATAGCAGGGCATCCCTTCAAACCATGAGGTCAGAATGCCGGCGTGGCATCGCTTCATGATGTCCGCCACTTCGCGGGAGGTGCGGAAGCCGTGGAACATCGTGAACGGACGAACCAGCTCGAACTCGGGATAACGCGCGGGATCGCTGGTCCCGACGTAATGGAATTCGAACTTTCCGCCGAGCCTGTCATGGACATGGCGCAACGTCCTGAACATCAGCGGCGGGTTCTTGAATTCGTCGAACCGGCCCGCGAAGACCACCCGGAACACGCCGTCTTTCGTGTCGAAGTCTGCCGGCGTAAAGACGTCGGTATCGACCGCAACCGGCATGAAAACGGCTCGCTTCGCCAAGTTCGGCTTTTCGCGCTCGAGTCGCGCCAGGATGTTCGGGTTCACGCAGATGATCCGGCTCGCCAGCCGCACGGCGACTTCTTCGTTCAGGCGGTGGACGTACCAGAACTTCTTGATCAGCGAGTCCATCTTGTCGTCTTTGGTGCCCTCGCCGTGAATGACCTGGACAGTCGGACGGCGAAGGAGCGGACCGAGAGCCGCGAATTCGAATCGCTGCAACTCGATTGTTGCGCTTGCTCCGGCGTTGACGGCGCGACGCAGCGTCAGGAAATGCCGCATCAGGCCGAGCCCGAACTGAAAGGTCAGCGAGGCGAAGATCGACCGCGCGGCCTGCGTCTGATCCTCCGAAAAGCGAAGCACCGGCAGGAAATCGTATGTCCGGCCTTCCATCGAGAGTTGCTGGATTTCTCCAAGGCGGCAATCACCGCGTCCATCGACTCCAACCAGCAGCACGCGCCAGTCGCGTGGAGCATGCGCCACCATCATGCGGACGTGGGTTTCGATGCCGCCGACCTTGTTGCCGCGCGGGTCGATCGGATGGACAAGACAAAGCACATGCTTGCCGACGAGAGACTGTGCCGCCTCCTGCCGGGCCAACGTGTCTTTCAGCTCTGATCTCGCCAGCATTCCGAACAACCGTTCACTTACCGACCAAGTGGCGGACACTGGCCCACAGGGCTTGCCAAGCTGACGGGACCGACCTCGGCAACGTCACCCCAGCGGGCACATAGATAAAGTTGTTGATGTAATCCCTGTAGCTGGCGCGATCGCCCTCGCCGATCAGCGAAGTCGCCTGATATCGATCCAGGTCGAACTCCTCGATCGGACGGATTCGGCGACCCTCGACGAAGAAACCTCGGTAACCGCGCTCAAGCATGAAGCGGGCGATGTCGTTGACCGATCCGGCTTTGTGCCGCTCCTCGACCTCGATAAGAAATACCGGTTTGTCCGTCGCAAGAATGCGCGTTGCGCCTTCCAGCACCTCGCGCTCGTGTCCTTCGACATCGATCTTGACGAAGCCAACCGGCTCCCGAACGATGTCGTCAAGTCGAAACAGCGACACGCGCTGGGAGCGCCACCGCGCGTCGTCGCCTTCGCCCTCGCCGAGATGAGACGTGCTATCCCATCCCTGCAACGGGATTCGCAACACCGCTTCGCCGGGTCTGCTCGACAAGGCGCCTTCCACCAGCCTCGCACTTGCCGGCATCGACTCCCTTAGCGCGTTGGCGAGATGGCGCTGCGGCTCGACCGCGATGACACCGCGGCTGAACAAGCTCGCGCCAAGCGTATAGATTCCATGATGCGCGCCGGCATCCACCGTCACGCGCGAACGCCTGCACAGCAACGGCAACAAGCGCAGCTCGATCTCGCCGCGAAAGAGCGCCTTGATGTAGCGCGCGTAGATTGCCTGTCTGGGAAAGCGGGAAAGCAGCTTCTGCTTTGGGCTGTTCAGCCGCCCCAATTCGACGTCATAAGCTGTCATGTTATGCTTTTTGCTCTTCAGGGATCGTTCGGCAATTTGATAGGAGAGAGACAGATCAGATCGGGATGAACCCGCCTTACGATTTTGTAACTTCAGAGAGCACCCATCTTCACTGCGAAGCGCGAGATGGGCGTCACGCGGGCATACTTCCATACTTGGCCAGGCGATTCATAAAATCCGGACCTTTAGGTTAACCAGCAAACACCCTGCTCTTTAGGGTTAACGCGCGATCAAACCGGCTCTCAACTTCCATTGTTTTGACCGCTTTTGTCCCGACATGTTAGCGACCATCATGCGGACAACCCGTACAATTGATCGTCGGCTCGTTCTCGCTGGAATTGCCGCTGCGGTCGGCGCCACGTGCCTTGGCCCGGCCTCAGTGGCGCGCTCGGCAGCATCCCCGGAGAAGGCGCGAGACGTCGCGGCCCGGCGCGGGATCCTCTTTGGATCAGCTTTCGATCAGCACATTTACAGAAGCCCGTCATACGCAAGATTGCTGGGCGACGAATGCGCTATCCTGACGCCGGACTACAGCCTGAAATTCGACGCGTTGCGCAAGAGTCCGGACCACATCGATTTCACTGTCGCCGATCGGCTGTTCGATTTCGCAGCATCGAACAAGCTGCATATGCGGGGACATACGCTGATCTGGAACGACTTCATGCCGGACTGGTCGCACCGGCTCTCGGGACACGAAATGGAGCGGTTGCTCGACCGCCATATCGATGACGTCGCGGGCCGCTATGCCGGCCGCGTTCATTCCTGGGATGTGGTGAACGAGCCGATCTGGATCGAAAGCTGGCATGAAGGCGGTTTGCGTGGCGGCCCATGGTACAACGCCATGGGCCCGCGGTACATTTCCCGCGCGTTCAGACGAACCAGGCAAGCCGACCCCAATGCCAAGCTGGTATTGAACGAGTCCTACCTTGAGCATCGCTGGTACGATTCGCCGTTCGCAAAAAACAGATCGCGCAAACCCGATTCGCCCTGGCCGAAGTTCCGCGGCTACTTCCTCGATCTCGTCCGACGCCTGCTGGATGAGGGCGTGCCACTCGACGCCATCGGCATGGAATCGCATCTGTCGCCGAAATTCCGCTCCGAATATGACCGCGACTCGCTGCTGGAATTCATGCACACCATCAAGGCGATGGGGCTCGACATCTACATCACCGAACTCGACGTAGACGACTCGATTTTTCCGGATGATTTCGCCAAGCGCGACAAAGGCGTGGCCGACTACTACCACATGTATCTCAAGGATGTTCTGTCGGTCGACGCCGTTCGGACGGTCATCACCTGGGAGCTGAGCGACCGGTACACGTCAACGGCCGAGAACCTTCTGTCGGGACGCATCTCCGACGTCAGGATGCCGCGGATCCTGCCCTTCGATTTCGATATGAATCCGAAGCCCGCCTACAGGGCGATTGTAGCTGCTCTGAAGGGGCGCTGATGGCCGTGGCCGAAGCGAGAATCACACTGCAGCCGCGATCCGCGGCGCGGCTCGCGGGCTGGCTGCGAACTCTGATTGCTTTCGCCACCGTTCTGTTCCTCTGGATGCCGCCGAGCGTTTTCGAGCTCCTTGGCTGGGCCTACCTCGGGGGAGGATCAGAATTCCAGAAGATCCATTTCGCGACCTATCTTCTGATCGGCACCACACTGGCACTGTTCCTGATCGATGGCCTCTTTCGCCGAAATGTCCTCTACCTGTGTTTGACAGACTGGCGGCTTATTTTCTTTGCGCTCACCGTCGCAGCGGTGGCAACCTACGCCATCCTGTTCAAGCAGCTCTCGATCGCGCCGTTTGTCGATACGTTTCTGGCGGCTCTCGTCGTGGTCGTCGTCTGGATCTGCTTGCCGTATGACAGTCTGCGTCAGCTACGCACGCTCCTGGATGTCTTCTTCATCGTCAATATTGCGCTGCTGTTCTTTGAATATGCGGCCAAAATTCTGGTGATCGGAAACATCACCCCGGATTCCTACGAATTCGGCCAGTTCCGAGGACGCGCGTTCTTTGAGGGGCAATTGGCCGCGGCAACCATGCTCGGCGTTTATTGCATCGTCAATCTGATTTCGACCCCGATCCGGCTCACCAGCGCCAGCATCTTCCGTATCGCGCTGGTGCTGGCGTCTTTCGTTGCGATTTTCACGACAGGCGGCCGGACCGCCATGGTAGTGTCGGCCCTGGTAATCCTTCTTTATTTCGCGATCTCGCTCCTTAGCCAGCTTTACTCCGGCCGCCTCAACAAGGCTGCGATCATCTACGGCGTGGTCGGCATGCCGGTATTCGCCATCTGCGTCTTTGCTTTGCTGTATTTCGGCTTCTTCGACACCATGATCAGCCGGTTCGAATACGATATTGGCAGCGCCAGCACCCGGCAGGTCGCGCTCGACCTGATTGCAGCGCTTCCACCGTCCGAATTGTGGTTGGGAATGTCGCGAGACGACCTCGCAGCGCTCGTCCAAAGGCAGGAAGCCCTCAATCTTCTCGCGATCGAAATATCCTGGGCGAACTTCATCCTGGCGTGCGGACTTGCGCTAACGATCCCGCTTTTCGTCGCCTATGTCGTATTCCTCTTCAGCTTCATCCCTTATTATTCGAGCGTCTGGGCAATCCTGCCATCGCTGTTTCTTCTGATTGTGACGGCCGCCTCGAACGGCATCTGGGCAAAAACGACAGTCCTGTCCGCAAGCCTTGCCCTGATCCTCGCATTCCTGCGGCGGCCGGCCGAAGACGCCGCATAAATCATACTTCAAAGGACAAGGCCCGCCTCAAGCATTCGAAGCGGGCCATTTATCGGACTTGTTGCAGCCGCTGACTAAACCGTCAGACGGCGCAGGCCAGCTTGTGACGAAGGTCGCTGCCCACGATGTCGTCGGCAATCAGCTTGCGGATGTGACCGATGCGCTGGTAGCGCGGCCCTTCGAATTCTTCCAGGGTTACGCCGGCTTCGCGATAGGCCTTGTAGAGTTGCTCGGCACCCATGCGGGCGTCCCATTGCGGCTTGAATGCGGGCAGCGTCTTCGCGATCTTCTCGAAACTGACGCGATAGGAGCGCTTGTCCGGACCCGCATCGTCGGCGAGTTCGACCCGGCAGCCGGGGACAACCTCGGCGACAATGTGCGCCAGATCGCGAATGCGATAATTGTGCGCGGTCTGTCCGACATTGAATGCCTCGTTCCTGACGAGATGCGCGGGCGCCTCCATCGCGGCAATAAAGGCCCGCGAGATGTCCTCGATATGGACGATCGGACGCCACGGCGATCCATCGGACTTCAGATGCACCTTGCCGGTCGTGTAGGCCCACGCCACGAGATTGTTCAGCACGATGTCGAAGCGAAGCCGCGGCGACAACCCATAAGCCGTTGCAGGACGCAGATAAACCGGACAGAAATTGTCATCGGCGAGCGGGGCAACGCCGCGCTCGGTCGCCACCTTTGATTCGCCATAGGCAGTGACCGGGTTGAGCGCCCCGGTCTCATCGATCATCTCTTCGCCGGCTTGGCCATAGTTGCTGCAGGACGACGCGAAAACGAATCGGTGGACGCCGGCACGCTTGGCCAGGGTCGCCAGCCGCACGCTCGCCCGATGGTTGATCTCATCGGTGAGACCATGTTTCAGATCGCCAAGCGGATCGTTCGAAAGCGCAGCCAGATGCAGGACGGCGTCAAATCCGTTCAGTTCGCGCGCCTCGACGTCGCGCACATCCTTCCGGATTGTTGGGATCCGTACGATCTCTCCACCTTGATCGAAAGTGCAACGTTCATACAGATCGCTGTCCAGGCCGACCACCTCATGGCCTGCTTTCAGCAGCATCGGCGTCATAACGGTGCCGATATAGCCCCGGTGACCAGTGAGAAGAACACGCATACTAACGCTCCTGTTTCCTCGGCACGACAACGCTTCGAACTACAACTCTCTCAGCATCCGGTAATTTTGCGTCGCACTCACGTTTTCCAACCAAGATCCCGTTGATAGTGCCGCTTCAGGCGGCGAACCTGTTCCGTCATGATTTTCGGCAGCAGCAAAACCGACAGAAGACGTGCGAACCTTACCGGACTGGCGACGCGGGCATGCACCAGATTGGCCTTCCATCGCCACAAAAGAGGCAGGACCGCACCGAGCTCAGCACCACCTTGCCGATACGTCACCAGAATCTCGAGGGCACGGCGGCCAAAGTAGCGATTCGCGCTTCGAATGACACTGCGTCGCCTCGCTGTATCAGCGACGACATGGCGCGCGGCTTCGACAAGGCGCTGTGTAAAGCGCCACTCGTCATCGAGACAGAGATTTGCGTCGAGGCTATGGGTGTGATTGGTTTCGTGCTCGTTGAATGTGCCGCAGGATTCATTCACGAAACCCGCTTTTCCGTTCAGCAGAACCGGCGCCCATCCCGCCTTGTCCAGCGAGAACGGCAAACCGGACGGAAAGCCGGCCTGGGCCCGAAGGCTCTCAGTGCGGACAAGGATGCTGCACATCTGCGCTGAGATCCTGTCCTCAAGGAATTCGTTCAGGATCTGAATGCCATCGTAGACACCGGACGCAAGCCGCTTATGGCGAACTGCATGCAACACGCGCGGGTCTTTGGTGCCAAGTCGCAAATCGCTCAAACCGAGGATGATAGGCAATCCGGGCGCCTTCGCGACAAGACTCATGCAGCGATCGAGGAACCACGGTGAGATGCGATCATCGTCGGGTACGACCGCGATATATTCGCCACGCGCCTCTGCGATGCACGCATTCCAGTTCCCGACCATTCCGAGATTTGCGTCTTGCCGAACAACACGAACGCGCGGATCATCGAATTGCGCAAGCACGGACTGCGTCGCGTCCGTCGATGCGTTGTCGGAAACGAGCACCTCGAAATCGGGATAGGTCTGGGCCAGCGCACCGGTGACAGCGCCCTCGATCCAGGCTGCGCGGTTGAATGTAGGAATCGCGATCGTGACCTTCGGCGGGACGTCCCGTTCACGATCTTTGCCGACGAGGCTACTCATTGTTGAACCCGGCAATCGTACTCGCATTGCGGTCCAAATGGACCAAAACCAGATGGCGCCGTTGGATTAAATAGCCTTCAGATCGGCAACCAACAATTGACTTGCCGATTTCAGGTTAATCCCAGGTCGGCTTCGTACTTGTTTCGAGAAGAACAGGCTTCTGTTACCGCAATTGAGGCGCAAAGGCGCGCGCAAGCGCGCCTAAGCCGCATTCGGCGTACGTTCGCGCGAATCATCGTCCAGCAAGCGGGCGACAACTTTCGGATCCTCCACCCGCTCCAGCCATATTTCGCGCCACCACGAATAGATGCTCCGCGGGCAGAACATACGGCATTCACTATAGCGGGCCTGGCACCACGCCCCATCGAGGATGACAGCCGGCGTTTTGAGGGAAATCATCTTCCCGGTACGCTCATCGATGAAACGCTCAATACGCGTCTTCACGCGAAGCGTCTTGCCACAATACGGGACAAGCTCGGCGTCCCATTTCAGACCCCGATGGTTGGTCTTGGTATCCAGTGTGGCCAGGATCTGATCGTAGGATTTGACGCGAACCAGCTCGCCTGGTTGTAGTCCGAGATCTGCTTGAGGAGCCGGACCTGCCAGCGACAGCCTCCCCTTTCTTCGCGGGTAGGGAACGCCGCCGCGCAGACGCTGAAACATGTCGTACAACCAGCGCGCCGGTTTGCCGACTGTGTCACGCGATGCCTGAAAGCCATTATTGTAGCAAACATAGGCCAGGCCGGAGAGCATCCGCGATAGCGAAACGTTGCCTGAACGATAATCCTCGATATACTGCCGGATATCCCACCACGGTAGTAGCGTGGTGTAACGCAAGAGCTCCGTTGCCTGGCAGCGGTAACGGACAGGCTCACCCGTTGACAAAGCGGGCGCGCGGGTCCCATTGACCACATCCTGCTCAGAACAGATCGCCGCTACGTTCGCCGAGTGAGTCTCGGACTTCGTGCACGATGCTCCAACAGCCTCATCGGCGGCAACCGGTTTCAGCCAAGCCTCCTTCCAAAACAGAAGACAGCCTGCCTGACACCCGCCATACGCCTTGCCGTCGCAGCGCAAATCGAGATGAATGCCACCTTCCAGATGGCGGCCTCCGGATCCGGAGACGGTATCGCAGGTCTTGTGCGCGCTCTTGTAGACACGAAAGCGCTGACCGCAGTAACTGAACATCTGCGGCGAGAACGGCAATCCTTCCATACAGCCGCCTTTGTCGAGTGTTCGCAGAATCTCATCCTTGCTACGAACCTCAACCCAGTCACCAGCTCTCATGCTCATGATCATTACTCGTTGCGTTTTCTTGCGGGCATTGAACAACCCGAATTGAACAGTCTCTTATTTTTGCGCCAGCACATTGTTCTGATGGATCGGCTCGCCCCCGCCCGGCGCGGCAGAAGCGCTGACAAACAGGGCTCTGAACAGCGACATATAAAGTTCCAGCTGCCCCATCGCGAATAGAAGTATCCCGGCATAAGTGATCGCCATAACCGTGCCTGCAATGGTCAGCCTCAACACGGTATTCGGAACGTACCCTACATTTTGCATCACGAGCCACGCCAGCCCCACTGCGACCAGCGCGGCAGCAACCGGGCGCAGCGTTGCAACAAGGATGTCCTTCGGGGACACGACCGTGCCATGCAGACACCAGATCACGTGCGGCACAAGCCAGAGCGTCATTGCGGCGGAGAAGGCAAAAGCTACGCCGGTTGCGCCATAGGGAAGGCCGATGATGTATGCGACGATCAGAAGCGGCGCGATGACGAAAGAGATAAGCATGCTGCGATAGAACAGGCCATCGGCATACATCAGCCATCCGATCGGATTAACAATCCCGAAGATCAGGACTGTCGGCGTCAGCAGCTGGAATATTGGCACGGCATTGAACCACTGCGGACCCAGCAGAAGCCGGATAATGTCCACGGCGAACACCGCAGCGAAGATGGTGATCGGCGCGGTCATTGCGTTGACGAGGGAGTACGCCTTGAGAAAGTAGCTGCGAAATTTGACCGGATCTTCCCGCAAACGCGACAGCGCGGAGAACGTTATGCCGCCGACGGCTGCGTTGATGTTCCCCGTAGGGATGTTGATGAGTTGGTAGGCGCGACTGTAAAGCCCCAGCGATTCCGCACCAAGAACGCGACCTATCAGAACCTTGTCGAAGTTATAGGCTATATAGACCATTACCCCATTGATGGTCATGATACCGCCAAAGCCGAGCATCGATTTCACATCGGAATCGAACTTGGGAGCACCTGGCCGCCAGCCGGTCACGAACCACACTGCCGCGGCGGTCGCAGCGGGCGTCGCCAGCGTCGATCCAATCAGCGCCCAGTAGCCATATCCCGCGAGCGCAAAGCCGATGCCAACCGACATGCCGCACAATTGCGCACCCAGTTCAATTGCGGTGATACTGACGTAGCGCAAGTCACGCTGGAGCAGCGCCGAGTGCTGTATGCCCAACGAGTTCACGATGAAGCCAGCGCCCATGACGACGGTTACCCAGAACAGGCGCGGCTCGTGATAGAATTTCGCGAGGAACGGCGCACTCGCGACGCAAAGGAGCGCCAGCGCCACGCCAACCAGAATATTGACCCAGAACAACGTCGATATCTGCTGATGCGTTATCGTCGACCGCTGGACAGTCGCGACCGACAGACCCGCTGTTGCAAATAGTTCGTAAATTCCGGTCACCGTCGTCACCATCGCGACCAGACCGAAATCCTGAGGCGACAGCAGACGCGCAAGAACCATGATGAACAGGATGCGGAGCGCGAAATTGCCGGCCTGACCGCAAAGTTTGGCTACTCCCCCGCGCGCAGCATTCGTCTTGAGACTTCCCATGGCGACGCGTCCTATTGCTCAGACCGTCGCGCCGGAACACTTGCGGATGCAAGCGACCCAACGGCATGGATTGTTTTTTCGGATTGCCTCGCAGGGCCGGTCGCCCGAACGATCTCGCAGAACTCACGTGCGCGATCGCGCCAGCTAAAGCCTGTCATCGCATCGGCATTCTTGCGCTGGGCCGGCTCATTCTGAATGCGGCGCGCAATCTCGGCCACATCTTCAGGCTTGCGCGCGATATGGACACGATCCGCCATACGGCGCGCTTGCGGAATGTCGGTTGAAATCACCTCCATCCCGGCCTGCAGAAACAGATAATACTTGTCGGGATTGATGAATTCCGTCAGCGGATCGCCAACGACATAGGGCGTCAGTCCGATGCCAAACGGACGAACGATGTCAGGAATATCACCGAACGCATACCGCCCTTTGAACGAAACGTTGCGCTGCCGTGCGCAGAGACCGGCCATCCGCTGCTTTACCGCCGGATTGTCGTGCAGCACGTATCCGTAGACGACGAACTGACGATCCGGCAGCAATTTCGCTACCTCTTCCAGAAAGCCGAAATCAAAACGTTCGTCGATTGCCGACAGGACAACCATGTCACCGCCAGCCTCATGGTTGCGCTCATGACGTGATATGTCCCACGCATTATCGAGATGATGCGCGCTCGGGAAATGACGAAGGCTCTCCCGCGACAGCAGGATTGTCGCGCTCGACAGACGGGACAAAAGCCAAATCGAGAATCGTGTCTTCAGCCATCGCGCGCCACGGTAATTGTAGACGAGGTTGTCGTAGACATCGAAACACCACGTGCCAGCCCGCAGGCCGAGCCGGAACAGCAGCGATCGCACGGGCATGATCGCGCCGGTCGTGTCGAGATACACGACGTTTCCTCGAGCCCCGATCGTACGCAGCCGACGAATGAGGCGAAGAAGGCCCGCGATTCCGTCAAACTCTTCAACGCCCTCGGCTCCAGCGAGAACGTTCGTGCGGCCGACCCTGACGTGCCAGGCTTCATGACCGTCCGCGCGCAAGGCGTCGAGCAGGAACTTGCGAAAGTCCTGCTCATAGGCGCGGGCGGAAATGAAGATGACAATCATTACACGACACTCATGCGCATCTCCGCGACAGCGGGACTACGCGGCCACCTTCAGAATATCCTCGAGCCAGGTCTCGCCGCGGAAGTGCCGATACTGTTCGGCGCGCAGCCGGTCCGCGATCCGGCCTTGCGGCAGCACCACATCGCCGTAGCGGATCACGCTGTCCTTCCTGACGTCGCGGACGAGCGTGCAGCCCTCGACCAGTCCCTCCGGCAGATATTGCTGCTCGCACATCTCCTCGGCGTTCACGGCCTCGCCATAGGTCATGTACTCGCCGTAATCATCGAGCGTTTCGCCGGCCTTCAGATCGCGTTTAGCGACGGCGCACACCTCGACCACCGGACCGCCCAGCGGCTTGGCCACCGGATCGCGGAACAGCGCGACGCGCGCAATGGCGATCGGCACCTCGAAATGCACGAGGTGATAGGGGACGAAGAAGGAATAGAGCGGCCCCTCACCCATCTTGTAAAGGTTGAGATAGTGCCGCTGCTTCGGGTCATCATGTTCAGCAAGCACATAGACCTTGGTGAGCGGCGTTCCGACCACATAGTCGATGATCCCGCCGAGACGACGGCATTCCTCAATGTCGTAGAGCTGGCCGATCTGCATGATGTCGCCGCGATATTCGAGGCCGCGCGACATGCCGCGTGAGCGCACCTTGAAGCCGGTCGCGTTGGCCACGATCGCCTGCTCGAAGCTGATCTTCGAGCCATCGGCGAAACTGGTGACCATCGCCGGGTTCTGACCCCACTTTTCGGCAAAGCCCTGCTGGGTGGTCGGATTGCGGTATGGATCCTGAAGGCCTTTCACGTTGCCGATGACGCGTGGCGTCAAACCGAGCCCCTTGACCCAGCGATAAAGGTTCATCTGCGCGCCCGGCTCGTCGCCGTCGCACGCGGAGAGAATGACGCCGTGACGCGCGGCGTAGGTCTGCAGGATCGGGCCGATCGTGGCATCGATCTCGGCGTTCAGCAGCACGACATCCTTGCCATGCTTGAAGGCCTCGAGCGTCACGCGGGCGCCGAACTCGACAGAACCCGTGGCGTCCACCAGCACATCGACGAGACCGGAGCGCGCCAGCAGAAACGCATCTTCGGTAACGACCGGCCGATCGGACGCGATCGCATCGTCCAGCGCGCGCTGCGTGTCGGCAAACGCGACATGCTGGTAGCCCGAATATCTGTAGACGCCCGCTGCACGCTCGACCCTGCGGTTCGAAATGGCCACAACGCGCATGCCTGGCACGCTATGGGTGATCTGGTTGGTCAGGCCCTGGCACATGAACCCGGCGCCGACCACACCGACGCGGATCGGGTTGCCGGCATCCTGACGGGCCTTCAAAGCATCGTCGACGAGTATCATTGGCTTCGTCCTTCTTCCCGCTGCGATGGTGTCCGGCGTCAGCTCACGCCGGCTCCAGCACGCGCTCCATCTTCCGCTTCAGCGTCGACTCGATTTCACTGTAGAGCGGGAATTTCTGGTCCTTCTCCGAAATCACGCTCACCGGCAGCGGCCAGTGCAGCTTGAGACTCGGATCGTTGTAGAGGAGGCCGCCCTCAGCTTCGGGCGTATAGAATTCGCCGACCAGATAGCTGGTGTCGGTCTTGTCAGTCAGCGTCTGATAGCCGTGCGCGAAACGCTCCGGCACATAGAGCGCGCGCTGGTTGTCTTCGTTCAATTCGACGCCGAAATGCTGGAGATAGGTCGGGCTCTCGGGGCGAAGATCGACGATGATGTCGTAGATCGCACCGCGCGTGCAACGCACGAGCTTGCTCTCCGCGGCCGGCGGATACTGGAAATGCATGCCGCGCAGCGTGCCCTTGCGGATGTTCGACGCGATGTTGCCCTGCGCCACTGTCGGCTTCAGTCCGTGTGCCTGGAATTCGTTCTGACAGAAGCCCCGCGCAAAAAACCCCCGCGAATCTTCGCGGCGTTCGAGCTCGATGACAAAGGCGCCTTTGAGCTTGGTTTCGTTGAAAATCACGATGGCCTCCTCAGGGACATGTGAGCGCTAGCTAACACGCCGGCGCAGTCGCGGCTGAATAGCCGCACGTTAACCTTAAGCAGGACGTGACGATTTTATCGATATTTTCAGGCTTTCCGGGACCTTGCAGCGCTACGATTTGCGCCGATCTAACGATCACGCTGCCGATACAAGAAGACGTAAACGAACAGAGTTCACTGCTGTTTACACTAATACAGACATGTCGCCGCGATGACGTGTGCAACGCTTGATTCCAGCGGCTCGCCCGCGCACAGATTGCTGCAACAGAGAGGCCCGCTGGTGTTCGGACTGAGTTCAACAACTCGTTACTCGTCACGGCGGACAATGCAGGCGGACAACCGATGAAGGTCGTACTCTTCTGCGGAGGACTCGGCACCCGTATCCGGGAATATTCCGAGAGCATTCCAAAACCCATGATCCCGGTCGGTTCTCAACCGATCATGTGGCACGTGATGCAGTATTACAGCCGATATGGGCACCGGGATTTCGTGCTCGCCCTCGGCTACAAGGCCAATGTCATCAAGGACTATTTCCTGCATCTGGATTCGGCCACGACGCACAATTGCGTGGTTTCGCAGTTCGGCAAGAAGGTCGAGATTATCGGCGAGCAGCAGCCTGACTGGCGCCTGACGATGATCGACACCGGAGTCTGGCGCAATATCGGCCAGCGGCTGGTCGCGGTGAAGGAACACGTTAAGGATGAGGAGATCTTCCTCGCCAATTACAGCGACGGCCTGACCGACGCGCCGCTTCCTGAAATGATCGATTTCTTCAAGGCCAGCGGCAAGATCGCCTGCTTCATCGCGGTGCGTCCGCCGTTCAACTTCCATCTCGCCGAGTTCGACGAGAGCGGTCTCGTGAAACGGCTCAAGGCGAATACCGAATCCGAGGTCTGGATCAACGGCGGCTATTTCATCTTCCGCAACGAGATCTTCGATTACATCAAGGACGGTGAAGAGCTGGTGCTTCAGCCGTTCAACCGTCTGATCAAGGACAACAATCTCGTCGCCTTCAAGTACGAAGGCTTCTGGCGTGCGATGGACACGCTGCGGGATCGACAGGTTCTCGAGGAAATGGTCGAAAACGGCCAGATGCCCTGGGCGCCCGAAACGGACATGCCTCGCGAGCGCCATACGGTCCATGCTGTCACTCAATCTGTCCGCTCCCGGTAGCCGGCTCTCCGTCCTGTGTCTCGGCGCACACTCCGATGACATTGAAATCGGCGTAGGCGGCACTCTTCTCAGCCTGATGACGCGCGGCGTAAAGCTCGACGTGCATTGGTGCGTGCTGAGCGCCGTGGGTGCGCGGGAAACCGAGGCCCGCGCCTCGGCGGCCGACTTTCTGGCAGGCGCCGCCAGCCAGACGGTTGAGACGCTTTCGTTTCGTGACGGCTTTTTTCCCGAACAGGGCGAGGCCATCAAATCATGGTTCGAGGACCTGAAAGCGCGGGTCTCACCGGATGTGATTTTCACGCACCGGCGCGACGATGCGCATCAGGACCACCGCGAAGTCTGCCGGCTCACCTGGAACACGTTCCGCGACCACTTCATTCTCGAATACGAAATTCCCAAATGGGACGGCGATCTCGGGCAGCCGAACCTTTATGTGTCGGTCCCGGCCGCGGTTCTGCAGCGCAAGATCGACCTTCTCAATCAGCATTTTGCGACCCAGCGATCGAAGCAATGGTTCGATGCGGACACCTTCCAGGGTCTTGCGCGAATTCGCGGCATGGAATGCCGTGCTCCGGAACGCTTCGCCGAAGGCTTCTTTGCGCGAAAGCTGTTGATGCTCTGACGGCGATTGCGACGCGCTAGGTACGAGACCGTACGAGCCGCCAGTTTCGCCACGTGTACCGAGCGTAGAGCTGCGCAAACAGGGCCGCACAGGCGGCATAACGCGGTACGAGCCGCCGCGGATTGGACGCCGCGCGCCACGCCCATTCCAGATTGAGCTTACGAAACAATTGCGGGCAGCGCGTTTGGGTGCCCGCGATGAAGTCGAGCGAGGCGCCTATCCCAAGAAATGCCACGCCGGTCGTCTCATCGACCGCCCGCGCGGCGAACAGTTCCTGTCTCGGCGCTCCAAGCGCAACGAGGCAGATTCGCGCGCCCGACTGCGCTATCGCAGCGATGGCCTCGTCCGCCTCGGCCGAGGCTATGTCGAAATTGCGGGATGGAGCGAACACTCCGGCAATCTGCAGGCCGGGGATCATGGCGGAAAGTCGCCGGGCGCTCGCACACAACGTCTCGAATGTCGAACCGAGCAGATAGACCGGATGACCGAGCGAGGCCGCTGCACGGCATAACGGCACAATCAGGTCCGAGCCGGTCGCACGCTCAAGGGCAACGCCCTCCATCCGGGCGAAGGCGACGATCGGAAAGCCGTCCGGCATCACGATCTCGGCCTTGGCATAAGCCTCGCGAAACCGTGCGTCCGTGCGCAACTTTACCAGGTGGTCCAGATTGAGCGTGCAGACGAGAAACGATCTCATGTCGCGGAGGCGACGCGTGATCGCAGCGACGGAATCGGTCAGATCCCGCGTGGTGATAACCTGCCCGTCAATCTCAACCAGTCCGTCGCGCGCGCGCATCGACCGAACTCCATTTCAAACGTGCGACGTCGCCCGGGAACAACACGACCGCGTTGTGCTGCCGCGACCGCGGGCGGATCGCCTCGAAGCTATGGAGTTTTTACCGGCGTTTGAGCGCGACCGGGGGGCTTTGGCGCATTAAGCCTAACCGCAACGAGTGGTGGAACCGTCCGCCGGGCTGCTGAACGAGAAGCGTCACGTCGCTCAGAAGCGCTGCACGTTGTAACGCGGGTCGACGATGCGGAACTGACTCGGATTCGAATTGTAATTGAGCGAATCGACGCGCGAACGAACGCGCGAGTCCGTCCGATGGCTCAGACCGTATTGGGTTCGCGAATCGTTCGGGCCGAGCGTGCTCGGATTCGAGTTGTACTTCAGCGAATCGACGCGCGAGTCGATGCGAGCCGGCTTCGGTGCAGTCTGCGCCGCCGCATATGACGAAACTGCGACCAGCATCATTCCAGCGAGGAATACAGATTTCATCGAAGCGCCCTTCCGGCCAGCCAGCCACCGCAAATCTGGATTCGGTATGGTTAACGGAATCCTAACAGCGGGCGGAGATTATGCGGCCGGGGACTGGACAGCCGCAGCTCTCCCGTCGGCCGGCACACGCTGACGAGCCAGCATCGCTTCGAAGAATCCGCGAAGCTGCGCATGATCGGCGCCCGCGAGCGCGTTCCAGCGCGCGATATTGGCCGCGGCCGCATCCACGTGGCGTGCGCGCCAATCGGCAGAACTGCAAAGCTGCGCGATTGCATCGGCTGCAGATGGTGCATCCTGGGCATCGATCAACAGGCCGGAAGTCCCAAGGACTTCGCGGAAGACAGGCATGTCGGGCGCGATAACCGGCAGGCCGGCATATTGTGCTTCAAGCAGCGGAAGCCCGAGACCTTCGTCGCGCGACGTGCAGATGAACAGGTCGCTCGCCTCGATGACGGCACGGACCGCCTCGTCCGGCAATGGACCGAGAAGCCGCACATGCGGCTGCCGGGCGAGCCAGTTCGCGTCAGGACCCCAGCCCTCGCGGCCGATGATCTGCAGTGTCACCGGAATGCCGAGACGTTCGGCGAGTGCCTTGCAGATATCGGAGGCAGCGCGGAAGTTCTTGCGGGGCTCGATGGTCCCCAGCGCAGCGACGTTCAGCGAGGCCGGCATGCTCTCGCGGGTTGCGCGATCTCCGGCACCGAGACCGAAAATGTTCCGCACCGTGGGGCGGCACATCGCGATGTCGGCATCGCTGCGGCAGAAAGGCCGAAGCGTCGACGCGGTGTATTCGGAATTGACCAGAAAGTACTTCAGCGACCGGACTGCAAGCGAGAACAGCGGCGCAAAATAGAGCCGCGCCGCGCGGTTGAGTTCCGAACGGCGCGTGAGCAGAAAGACGTCATGCACATACATGACGGTCCGGTCCCGGCACGCCAGCGAAAAATACGGAGATGGCGCAAAGCCCGGAAACACGAAGACATCATCCTTGTGTCCGGCCGCACGCAACGGAAGCGTTGTGTTCTGTGCGAACACGATACCGAAGCGTCCGGCCGACGCCTCGACGGTGTCGACCGGCAGCGGCGCCAAAGCGGCCGCGCTGAACATCTCGCGGGTGATCCGCTCAATGCCCGTCGCGCGCCGCCCCATATGTGTATGGTCGATGCAAAGGCGTCCGGCGCCGGATCTGGTGTTACCGGTCACTGACAATCCCGATTTGTCGCGTTGGGTCAGCGATTTTGACTTGCGCGCGCCGAATGCGGACCTTGTCAAAGATGGCCTCGGTCTCGCTGGCCGCCTTGCGCCACGAAAAGCGCGCGGCATTATCGCGGCTCGCTTGTGCCATGCGCTGCTGCAGACCGGCATCGGCAAAGAGAGCGCTGATCCGATCGGCCAGCGCCTGCGGATCGTTCGGAGCGAAGAACATCGCGCCACCGCCCGCCACCTCCCGCAGCACCGGAATGTCGGAGCAGATAACCGGCGCGCCGAGCGACTGCGCTTCCACAACCGGCAGACAGAATCCCTCGTTCAGCGAGGTATTGATAAAGCAGGTCGCGCGGCGATAGGCGCCGACAAGCTCGGCGTCCGACAGGACTCCCGCCTTGCGAATGAGGTTGCCGCCAATTCGCTGCTCCGCTTCAGCCAGGAGGCCAGCCGGATCGCGACCGACATGATACACCGCCGGAACGGCGAGGCCCTGCGCTTTCAGCAACTGCAGCGCCTCGACCAGTACCGTGACATTCTTGTTCGGCGATATGTTACCGACATAAAGCGCGTATGGCGCTTCAAAGCGGCGCTCCGCCGGCTGTCCTGACTCGTCAGCATCGATGATCGGAGCCTCATGCACGACGGCCAGCTTGTCCTTTGCGAACGGATATCGGGCTTGCACTTCGTCCCGCGTGCTCTGCGACACGCAGATCACGCCCGAGGCCGCCCGCAGGCTCAGCGGGAACAGCAGCTTCCACCACAAGCGATGCCGCCGTGAATAGAATGACGGGATCACCTCCATATAAAGGTCATGCACGGTAATGACCCGCGGCCAGCCACCCCAGAAGCAACCAACCGGATTGCAATTGAACTCGACAGCCGCCCCTGTCTCACACATCAGCCGCGAGACTGTCGCAATCTGACTGACCACATTGACCGGCATCTTCGGCTGATAGGGAAGCGTCCGGATCTCGATGGACGAATTCCGCAGCGCATCCGGCAATTTGTCGGCCGACCATGTCGTTGCCAGCACATACCGATAGCGCGACGACCGCTCCAGCTCCTGGAGCAGCGAAAACAGATAGCGCGAAATGCCCGAGATCAGGTTGGGCGGCTCGAGCAGGTGATTGACGAGGATCGTTTCACTCATCGCCGGCACCGCACTGAACGCATCGCGTTGGGACATGCGGAGCAATTCATGTTCGCAGACTCAGCCGATAGCCACCGCTCGAGCGGTACCGCGCGTAATAGTCGCTCTCCTCGTGGCGATAATAGCGACTAAGCTTGCTTACATCCGCCTTGTTGAGAAGGCAGCCGAGCAGCTTCTCGCGCAGACCGGGCGCGGCTTCGAGTGCGGACAATGCAGTGTCACGGTTGGTGACACCCCATTCGACGACAAAGACGAATGCATCCACGGCATGTGTCATCGCACGAACATCGGCGAACGGAACGATCGGCGGCAGATCAAGAATGACATAGTCATAGGACTTGCGCAGTTCGCCTATCGCGGCGCTCACGCTGTCCGAACCCAGAAGCTCGTGCGGATGATGTTCCTCCCGCTGGGATGCGGCCGGCAGGAACGACATCCTGGTGACGGCATCCGTCCACACCGCACCGTCCGGCGTGCCACGGCCTTTGACGATTTCGGCGAGACCCGAACCCGCTTCAGGCGTCAGCATGTAGGTCAGGGCCGGATAGCGCAGGTCGCAGTCGACCAGAACGCAGCGATGGCCGGCCTTGGCCATCAGCTCCGCGAAATTCGCTGCAACGAAGCTCTTGCCCTCGCCCGGCCTCGCCGAGCAAAAGCCGACTACCTTGCTATCATGGCCGCCGGGCCTGTTCGCGCTGGCTTCAAGCGACACGTGGCGCAGTGTTTCCGAGAACTGCGACATTGGATTCTGTACGGCGTATCGCAACGAGCCGAGATCCTCGCCGAGGACCCGCCGCCCTTGAGGGCCGGCGCGCGCCAGGGCATCAGCGTGAAGCGAGCGATAAGGCAAATGCGGGGTGCCGATATCCGGCAGGATGCCGAGCGCCTTGCAGCCCAGCGTCGCCTCGACCTGAGCGGGCGTACGGAATGTTGAATCCATCGCTTCCAGGCCAAGCGCAAAGATTAATCCGAGGAACAGGCCCAGCACCGCGCTTCCCGCCGCGATGCGCGTTGCGCGCGGAGAACTCTTGTAGCGCGGAGTCTTGGCTGCCGAGATGATGCGCGCTTCGGTGACGGGAAACGATTCCTGCTGGGCGATCTCCATATATTTCTTGAGGAAATTGTCCTGCACTTCGCGCGAAGTCTGCACAGCGCTTTCAAGATCCCGCAGCTTCACCTGCGCCTGATTGGTCGTTCTGGTTTCTGCGACCAGAGCATCGAGGCTGTTCTGCAAGGTCGTTTCCCGCAGCTTGGCAATCTCGAGATCGCTCTTGTAGCTTTGCGCGATGCGGCGGAGTTCATCCTTGATGTTGTCGAGCAACTGACGCTTCTCGGTCCGCAGGTTGACCGCGGCCATGTGGCCGGCCCCGTAGCGCGCCGAGAGCTCTGCTTCGCGCCTCGCGACCTCGAGATATTGCTGACGCAGGCGCACGATGACGTCGTTGCGCAGCGAGTCGGTCATGGTTGCATCGCTCGGATCGCCCTTGAGGATTTCCTCGACGCGTTCCCAGCGGGCCTTCGCTTCGGCGACCTGAGCGCGCGCAAGGATGATCTGAGTGCTGATTTCGCTGATCTGCTGCTCGCTGATCAGACCCTTGCTGGTATTGACGATGTTATGCTCTGACTTGAACTTCTGGACGGCCTTGTCGGAATCCGACGTCTGCTGCGACAGCTGCTTCAACCGCTCTTCGAGCCACAGTCCCGCACGCCGACCCATCTCATGTTTCGCCTCAAGAATGTCGGCGAGATAGGCGTCCGCGACCGCATTCGCGACGCGCGCCGCCTTCTCCGGATCGGGAGACGTGAACTTGACCTCGATCACGTTCGTGAAACCGACACGCCGGACGTCGAGGCCGCTTCTCAACCAGTCCACCAGGATTTCGTCGTCGATGGGTTCCGGCTGCTCCACCTCTTCGGGGGAGATCATCGTCGCGATCAGGTTTCTGAGCTTCGTCAGCAACCCTGGCTGCTTCTGAAACTGGGCATCGTTCGCGAGATTCAACTGCTTTACGGCACGCTGCAGCACGCGCTCGGATCTCAGGATTTCGACCTGACTGTCGATGGTGACGGAAGCCGGTGTGTCCGAGGTGGCCGATTGGTCGCGCAGCGCCTTGATGCTGCTGTTGTCGACGAGGACACGCGCCGCGGCGGTGTATTGCGGCGTTGCGAACAGGCAGTAGACCAGGCCGGCAAGGGCCGCGAAGACGGTAAGGGCCGCGATCGGCACAGCACGCCGACGCAAGAACCGAACAATTCCCTGCAGGTCGATTGTGGAGCCGAGATTCGAAGACGCCTCGTTTGCAGCGCTCATCTCCGGATGTCTCAGCGGTGTTGCGTTAAGCATAGGGTGGCTCACTCGCAAATCACTTCCCGATTTCTCGAGACGCTGTCGGTTCGAAAAAGTGGCCGTCCGACAAAGGCCTGCCCCCAAAATCCGGATATGGCATCGTTCCCTGCGGCGCAAGCAAAGTACCCCTGCATGCTTAATCGGCTGGGACACAAGGCGGGCCCAAATCGCGCGGCGAAGGGAACAACGGCGCGGCCCTGAACGAGGCTGTTCCGGGTCCTCCCCGACCCCATCCTTAAAGCTCCGTTAACCATAAAATTCGAAAGATGCCGCGGTGGTCCGTACGGCGAACCGGGTAATGGCGATTTTCAGGTGCCCCATTGTTGCGATGGGTATGCGCGGTTCGTTGCGCCGTAAAGGCGGAGCGCGCGTGGGCGCCTGCCGTCGCTGGCTGACAGTGCTGGTCATCGCACTGACGCCCTTGCTGAGCGCAGGTTGCGGCATGTTTGCCGCATCGGGCCCCTACAGCCCCGACATCATGTCCTATAGCGGCGGTCCGGACGCGCAATACGAACTCGTCCCGCTGTCGCCCCGCGTATCCGCCGCACTGGCGCGGCGCGGCGGCCTCAAGGGAATCGGCACCTTTTCGGACAGACCGCCCGCCCCCGATATCAGGCTCGGCGTCGGCGACGTGGTCGCCGTCACGGTATTCGAGGCACAGGCCGGCGGATTGTTCATCCCGCTTCAGGCGGCGTCCCGCCCGGGCAATTTCGTCCAGATCCCGAACCAGACCGTCGATCGCGCGGGCAACATCACCGTGCCGTACGCGGGACAGGTGCGCGCGGCCGGTCGCACGGTTCCCGAAGTCCAGAATGATATCGTCGCCAGGCTGAAAAACCGGGCGATCGAACCGCAAGTGGTCATCACTGTATCCGAGCAGCGGTCGAACCTCGTCAGCGTCATGGGCGATGTGAACAGCCCGCTGAAATTCGCGCTGTCCCTGCCGGGCGAGCGGATCCTCGACTCGATTGCGCGGGCGGGTGGCCCCAAGAATCAGGGCTGGCAGACCTTCGTCACGCTGCAGCGGCGCGGCCACAAGCAGACCGTCGGCTTCAACCGGCTGATCTCGGAGCCGGAGAACAACGTCAACGTTCAGCCGGGCGATACGATTTACGTCTTCAGCGAGCAGCAGACCTTCCTCGCCTTCGGCGCCACGGGTCAACAGGGCCAGTTCAATTTCGATCAGGACCGCGTCTCGCTGGCTGAAGCCGTGGCGAAGGCAGGCGGGCTGATCGATTCACAAGCCGATCCGAGGACGGTCTTCATCTATCGCGTGGAGCCGATCGAATACCTCGCGGAAGTGGGCGTCGACGTCAGCCGCTGGGGCAATACGCGCCAGATCCCGGTAATCTATTGGGCCAATCTCGGGGATCCGGGCGGCTATTTCCTCGCGACGGAAACGCCGATCCAGAACAAGGACGTGATCTACATCTCCAACGCGCCGACCGTCGACTTCACGAAATTCCTGACATTCGTGCGGACCATGATCGCGACGGCAAACGACGGCTTCGCTCTGCGAAACACCATCAACATCAAGTCCGTTAACTGATGGACGCGCCACGCGCATGCGCTTCGTCCGGCGTTTCAGCCTAGGACACGCGAGACAGTTTCACGAAGGCTGAAACCAACCGGATCGCCCGCCGGGCGCACCGGACATCACGAAAGAACGCGATTTTCCGGGTTTCGATCACACTGCGTCTCAGGCGCAATGGTAAACGCCTGCATGGTCCCGCAATTGCTCACTTGCTGTCGAGAGTGCCGGCGGTCGCACAAACCGCCTCCTTTTGAAACAGCGGCAGTTTGCAGTGACGAACACCTGGTTGGATCAAACATCGAGAAGCGACGCGTCGTTGTTCTCGCGAACATCGATTCGACGCGCGACTCTCGCCTTGATCGCGGCCGGAGCCGATGCGGCAACGATCATTCTGGTCTCGGTCGGAACCGGTATTCTCTATCACAAATTCGCGTATCAGGACGCCGGCCCGGTCGCCGATTACGTTCAGGTCGGGCTGATGACAGCCCTGCTCTATCTGGTCCCGTGTCTTTACCGGGACGAATATCTTGTCACGAAGCATCTGAAGTTCGATCTGCGGCCGGCACAGATCGCCCGCTACTGGACATTCGCTTTCATCTGTCTGGTGATCATTGGCTTCCTGACCAAGACGAGCGTCCTTTACTCACGCGGATGGCTGGTGCTGTTCTACGCTGCCGGACTGGTTTCGCTCCTTTGCATCTATGCGCTTCGCCTTCTGGCCTTCGAGGCTGCAAACCGGCTCGGCCTCATTGCCGGACAGCGCCTGTTCCTCGTCGGCACCGAAGCCGACATCCGTGAATTCACGCAGCGATACAATCTGCTCACCCTGGGGTGCCGGATTGTCGGCATTGGCTATCTCGCAAGAGACAATCGCGCCACTTCGGACGCCGCGCGGCAACTCGACCAATCTGTCGATCGTGCAGTCGCAAAGGCGCGCGCAGTCGATCCCGACAACGTCTTGCTGATTGCCCCATGGTCGAATCAGGCGACAATCGACCGATGCATCGACGCCTTCATGACGCTACCCTGCTCCATCAGCCTTGCGCCGGAGCGCATTCTCGAGCGTTTCGACCAGATATCCATCGAGAAGCTGGGACCGATCGCAAGCCTGCATCTGCTGCATCCGCCGATGTCGGGGGCCGCAACGGCGATCAAGCGCGCCTTCGACATAGCCTGCTCGGCGCTGCTGCTTGTGCTTTTGCTTCCGCTGTTCGCCGTCATCGCAATCCTGATCAAGCTCGACAGCCCGGGCCCCGTTCTGTTCCGGCAGCAGCGCTACGGCTTCAATCAGAAGTCATTCCTGATCTACAAATTCCGGACGATGAGCACGCTCGAAGACGGCGCGGATGTGCGTCAGGCGACGCGCAATGACAGCCGCGTCACGCGCATCGGTCATTTCATGCGGCGCTGGAGCATCGACGAGTTGCCGCAGATCCTCAATGTACTGAAGGGCGACATGTCGCTTGTGGGTCCGCGCCCGCATGCACTGGCTCACGATCGCGCGTGGAGCGAAAAGATCGGGCTGTATGCACGACGGCACAATGTCAAACCCGGCATCACGGGATGGGCGCAGATCAACGGGTTCCGTGGTGGGATCGTTGCCGATGATCAGCTTCGCGGCCGCATCCTTTGCGACCTCTATTACATCGACAACTGGTCGATCTGGCTCGACATCAAGATCCTGTTTGCGACCGCCTTTTCAAAGGGCGTGCACCGGAACGCGTACTAGTCGAAAGTCGATTTTGCGCCGTCGCTACGCGCGTCCAGAGGTTACCGGCCTGTCATTTACGTTAGCGAGAAGTTGATCCCCGGCCGCGGGCCGGAGCAGCTATTACTAAGTCGCAATTTGAGTGCAATGACATGTCCAAGTTCTTACACGGCAATGCCGCTGCGCGCATTGCCACCAACACGAGGCGAGAGTCGGGCCTCATCCTACCGACAAGCTCCGAGATTTATCTGACGAACGCCCCGGCGCTCGCAGCAGACGCCGTCAACGATGACCGGCCTGTTGCCATTGCGGAACACGGGAAACACAGCGTTGAGAGCAACAGCCCGCGCAGGCGAGAGATCTGGCTTCTGAGTGTTTGGCTCACTGTTTCGGTTGCGACGATCGCCGGCGCAGCCGGTATCATCGCGAAATATTTCTGAGCGCGGAGCTCACGCTCCATTCTCGCGCCGGCCAGGTGCCGGATGCGGCGTGTCTTGAGATTTGGTTAATCCCTCACCGGAATCCGCCTGTGCGCGCCGGATTCCCGACGCCGCCAGCTGGCCGAAGCCCTCCCAGTCGCGGAAGCATCGGATTTTGCAGGAAATTCCGTCGATTTAACCCGTTCTTTACCATAACCGAAAAAGGTTGTGCCGAGGGCCATCCCTGCGTCCGGCGCACATTTCTCGAACATTGCGTCCGCAGCGGCCGGCAACCAGAACGGGTCGAGAGCATGCACAGGCGCGGATGGACAGGCGGACATTACGCTCCCAACGGATGGCGATCTCTTGTTTCGCCCCCGTTCGCGCCCTTTGCCCATTCGCATCGGGTCGCCGCCGTCGACAGTGAGTTGCCGAAAACCGATCAATATCAGGCGCCACGCTCCGTCAGCCCACACGCCGCACCATTCAGGCCGCCCCACGCTCATAACGCAGGCGGACTCTGGTGGCTGCGCTCGCGCGCGCA
Source organism: Pseudorhodoplanes sp. (assembly GCF_035565795.1). Lineage (GTDB taxonomy): Bacteria > Pseudomonadota > Alphaproteobacteria > Rhizobiales > Xanthobacteraceae > Pseudorhodoplanes. The sequence continues at coordinate 3,787 of NZ_DATMRV010000047.1, read as the reverse complement.
GGGCTATGGCGACCCGCGAAATCATCCCGTTCCGCCCGCTCCGAACGGATCGTCGCTGGAAGCGCAATTGCAGGACCTGACGACTCGGATGGAGACGTTGCGTCACAAGAAGGCCGCGCCGGAGCCGGACCGGACGCGGACACAGCAGACACTCGAGGAAATCGTCGCACCGCTGCTGAAGATCGTGCCGCTCGAAGCGAGCGACGCCCTCGACAAGGAAATGAAGGCGCTCACGGACCGCATCGAAGCAAGCCGCGCGTCGGGTATCGACCCGAAACTCCTCGCGCCGATCGAGCACGGCCTCAACGAGGTCCGCGGCATTTTCGACCAACTGAATTCGCGCGAGAGCATCGCAACCTTCCGAACGGCGCTTCAGGACCTGACCGACTGCCTGAGCCGTCCGCGTGGCACCCATTACGTTTCACCGCATGCGCAGATCGAAGCAGTCATCGCTGCCGTCCGCAATGTCGGCGGTCTCGCCGCAGCCAAGGACACGCTGACCGCGCTTTCAGACGAGGTGCGAGGTCTCTCTGCCAGGCTTCACCGCGTCCTGACGCAGGATCGGAGCGCGGCCGCGAGCCAGATCGCAACTGATCCAGCACCCGAGACGCGGCCGTTATCCATCGAAGAAAGCCTGAGGGACATCAACCGACGGCTCGATGCATTGCAAAAGACCGGTGTCGACGCGGACACTGCGAACCGTGACAAGAGCGCGCATGATGCTCTTGAAGCGGTCCACGCGACGTTGTCGAGCCTCGTCGCGCAACTCGGCAGCAATCTGAAAGGCGCTCGCGGCGCCGACGCGGCATCGCTGCGGCATCTGAGCCTGTCGGGAGGCTATTCCTATACGCCGCGCAACCTTATCGATTTCGCAGACGAGCATGATGCGGACATCGAGGTCGAGCGTCCGCGCCGGTCGATCGCCGCATCTTTCAGGCCGCTGATCGCTGGCGCGTTGATCGTCGTGCTTGCGGCTGTCGCCGCACGGATCTCGATGCAACTGACCGAACTCCCACTTCCAGCGGTGACGACGGCGGACGTCGCTCAGCCGGCCGATAAGGCCGAACGCACAGCTAGGACCGGCGTTTCCGAGCCGATCGTACCTGATCTCGTTCGCTCGCAGGCGCCGGACACGATCGCTGTCACGCCGGAGGCACAGCCTCAGCAAGCCGGCTCGGCTATCGGCGACGTCGAACATACCGGCACGATCGGACGGCAGGTGCCGGTTGCCGTCGGTTCACGCGAAGCGGCCCGCGAACCGTCAATACCCTTGCCGGACAGCCTGCCCGCAGCATTGCGCGCCGAAGCCGCCAAAGGCCGGCCTGCAGCCGAATACGAAGTCGGCGTGCGGCTCGTCGAGGGCAAGTCCGTTCCAGTGAACACCGAGGAAGGCTTGCGATGGCTGAAGCGCGCCGCGAAGTCCGGAATCATTCCGGCCAATCTCTGGATCGGCAGCCTTTACGAGAAGGGCCTCGGTGTCGAAAAGGATCTGCCGCTTGCCCGCACGTATTACACGGTGGCCGCCGAGAAGGGTAACGCCAAGGCGATGCACAACCTTGCGGTTCTTTACGCCGAGGGCGTCGACGGCCGGCGTGACTACAAGACCGCAGCGCGCTGGTTCCAGCGCGCGGCGGAGCGTGGCATCGCCGACAGTCAGTACAACTTCGCGATCCTTTTGATGCGCGGGATCGGTGTCGACCAGAACCACCAGGAAGCCTACAAGTGGTTTGCGCTGGCAGCCCTGCAGGGCGACCGAGAAGCCGCACGACAGCGTGACGAGATCGGCACCAAGCTTGAAGCCGGGGTGCTCGCCGCAGCCAAGGCCGCTGTTCAGAAATTCACTCCGCAGAGCCAGCCGAACGAAGCGGTGATCGTCGCGACGCCTCCCGGAGGATGGGATCGCGCGGGCAGTGACTCAGCCGGCAGCAGCCGCAGATCGCAATCCGGCGTATTCGCGCGCGGCGCGTCCTGAGACGCGGATTTACGGTCCGTAAACCATACCGCGTTATCGAAACATTAAGCATAAGTGCGCCGATACGCCCTGGCATCCATGACCGCCGTCACCGGTGCCGCATCTCTCGCAGCGCTCGAATGCTGTCGAATTGTCTGGAGGCTTGAGATGCAACGCGTCGTTCCTGCCGTGCTGAGCGCGATGATTGCGACGACCTCTTTCGTGCAGCCCGCCTCCTCCGCAGACTTTCCGCAGACTTATGCCATGCCGGCGCTCCATCCGATTTTCTACAACTGGACCGGCTTCTACATCGGAGGCCAGGGTGGCTATGGCGGCGGCACGTTCGACATCAGCCCTCACGTCGACATTGGCGGCTGGTTTGGTGGCGGCCAGATCGGCTTCAACTGGCAGAACGGCCGCTCGCCGTGGGTGTTCGGCGTCGAGATCGATTCCGCGTTCTCGAATATCGAGCGCGATGTCAGGGACGCGACCAATCTTCCGTTCGCGAGCGCGTTCAGCTCGGTCGACTATTTCGGCAGCGCGCGTGTCAGGGTCGGTTACGCGATCGATCGTGCGCTGGTTTACGGCACGGGTGGCGTCGCCTGGGCTCATAACGAGCTGAGCCTGTATGCCAATCCGAACTATGTCGGAACCATCGCGACTTCGGCGAACAACCATGTCGGCTTTGCGCTCGGTGTCGGTCTGGAATGGGCGCTGTCGCGAAGCTGGACGATGAAGTTCGAGTATCTCTACAACGATCTCGGCTCGGCGAACTATCTCGCCGGGACAGTTCCGGGCGGCGTGAATGCCGACCTGCGGTACAGCCTCGGCCGGATGGGACTGAATTACATCGTCGACTGGGGCCGGCCGTTCAGCAGCCCGAAATTCTGAAATCCCAAATGGCGCTCGGATGCGCGCGGGGCTCCGGCGAGCCCAATACGCCGCATTCCGGAGGCTGAAATCGGACCATTGCCGCGCGGGCGCGGCATGCGCTATGAAGCCCCCGAAGCACCCGTAGCTCAGCTGGATAGAGCGTTGCCCTCCGAAGGCAAAGGTCACACGTTCGAATCGTGTCGGGTGCGCCACTCCACGTTCCGTTGCGAGCGGCAAAACGATGAAGGTTCCTGACGCTTCCCATCCGATCGGCATCACGCCAGCCGAACACCGCGTCCGCGTCACGCATGGCGGCCGCGTGATCGCCGATACCCGCCGTGCCCTGGCTCTCAAGGAGGCGTCTTACCCGGTGGTGCATTACATTCCGCGCGAGGATGTGGACATGAGCGCCCTCTCGCGCACGGATCATGCCACCCACTGCCCCTACAAGGGTGACGCGGCCTATTACACCATCGCGATCGACGGGCGCCCGTCAGAGAATGCCATCTGGACGTATGAAAGCCCGTTCGCCGCAGTCGGCGAGATTGCCGGCCATCTAGCATTTTATCCGCAGCGGGTGGACGCGATCGAGTTGCTGCCGCTGTCCGATTGAGCTGCGCCCGCAATTCGGGCCACCGTCCTGGCGTTGACGGTCACTTTTTCTGAGCAAGAACGCTACAAGCCGGCCTATACTCCCATAAAGGGCACCAGATCTCCGGTGACGAGGGAAAGCTGCCGTTCGCGGCAAAAGTTGATGCGTTCGACATCTGCAAAGGTCCTGACGACGCTGATCGCAGCCGTCGCGATCGCGGCGTGCGCAGCTGCGCCCGCGCACGCGCAGGCTCAATTTGACGCGCGCTACACACTCACCATGTCGGGCATGACGCTCGGGAAGCTGTCATGGCGGGCCGAACTCGGCACCACCGACTACACGCTGTCGGCCAGCGGCGCGGTCAGCGGCTT
>NZ_DATMRV010000046.1:0-11449 GCF_035565795.1 Pseudorhodoplanes sp. | reverse complement strand
CCGACGTCGATGGGGTGAAGCTCAGCCTCACCAGCGAAGCCGATGTGCGGGCGGCGGCGGAGACCGTGATTGCCAATGCGCGCCGGTTGAGGCCGAAGGCCCGGATCGACGGTGTGATCGTGCAGCCGATGATTACGCGGCTGCGCGCGCGCGAACTGATTACGGGACTCGCCCGTGATCCGGTGTTCGGATCGGTGATCGTGTTCGGGCACGGGGGCGTGTCGGTCGAGATCGTGAAGGACAAGGCCATCGCGCTGCCCCCGCTCGATGAGCAGCGCGCACTCGATCTGATCGCACGGACCCGCATATCCCGCCTGATCGATGGCTATCGCAACGTGCCCGCGGCGAGACGCGATCTGGTGGCGCTTGTGCTGGTACGGCTGTCCCAGCTCGCGGCCGATATCCCCGAGATTCTGGAAATCGACATCAATCCGCTCCTTGCCGACGACGCGGGCGTGCTTGCGCTGGACGCGCGGATTTCCATCGATCCGGCGCTGCTCGCGCCGGGACGGCCGCATCATGCTCATTTCGCGATCCGGCCCTATCCGAAGGAATGGGAGCGCGCGCTGACGCTGCGTGACGGAGAAAGGGTCGCGGTGCGTCCGGTGCGTCCTGAAGATGAAAAGCTGTACGAAGAATTCTTCCGCCATGTCAGCGCCGACGACATGCGGCTCCGCTTCTTCGGTCTGGTCAAGGATATCGGCCATGCCTTCATCGCGCGGCTGACGCAGATCGATTATGGGCGCGCGATCGCGCTGCTCGCGCTCGACGAGAAAACCGGCGCGCTGATGGGGGTGGTCCGTCTGCATGCCGATCCGGATTTTCGCAACGGTGAGTATGCCGTCCTGCTGCGCTCCGATCGCAAGGGGATCGGACTCGGCTGGGCGCTGATGGAACTGATCATCGACTATGCGCGCAAGGAGGGCCTTCGCCGCATCACCGGGCAGGTGCTGCGCGACAATGTGACCATGCTGACTATGTGCCGCGAACTCGGCTTCGCCGTCGACGAGGACCGCGAGGACAGCAATCTGTTCACGGTGTCGCTGGACCTCGATCCGGCGGCTAGTTCGATGCCTGCTTGATCACCGGCGTCCATTTCGCGACCTCGGCGGCAACGAACGCGCGCAGGGCGTCGGGTCCGCGCCGCTCAGGGGGCGGGATCACCGCACCGATGTCAGTCAGGCGTTTGCGTGTTGTCGGGTCCTCGAAAGCCTTTGCAGCCGCGGCTGAAAGCTTGTCGACGAAGGCTCTCGGCGTTCCCTTCGGGGCAAACATCGCGTTCCAGCCCGAAGCCTGCATTTGCGGCAAACCGGCCTCGGCTGTAGTCGGGACGTTCGGCACAATGGGCGAACGCTCGGTCTGTGCGAGTGAAAGCAGCTTGATGCTGCCGGCCTGGACATGGCCGATGGTGTGCGGAATCTGGTCGCACATGAAATCATATTGCCCGCTGATCAGGTCGTTCAATGCAGGCCCGGACCCACGATAGCCGATCAACGTCGTCTTTCCGCCGATCAGCGAGGTGAACAGCAGGCAACTGACATGCGAGGTTGAGCCGACGCCGCCGTGACCGTTGGTCAGCTTGCCCGCCTTGATCTGGGCAATCAGCTCCTGCAGCGTCTTCGCGGGCGAATCCTTCTTCACGAAAATGCCGATCGGCGTATCCGTGAACTGGGTGACGTGCTCGAAATCGTTGACAGGGTCATAGCCGAGCTTGTCGCCGTACAGCCCGACCGCGGCGGCATGCGTGCCCATCTGCCCGACGAGCAACGTGTAGCCATCCGCCGGCGACTTGGCCGCACGCGTAGAGCCGGTGGTCCCGCCGGCGCCGGACACATTCTCGATGATGAAGCGTTGCCCCATATGTGGCGTCATGCCTTCAAGCATGATCCGCGCGATCACGTCGGTATTGCCCCCCGGAGCATAGGGAACGATCACGGTGATGGGGCGGTCAGGATAGGTTTGCGCGGCTGCACCGCTCGCAAAGCAAAATGACGCCGCAAAAGCGGCGGCCAGCAAGACCCTCATTTGCTTCCTCCCGTTATTGCGCATCGTTGGCGCGGCCGGTTCGAGCCGGCAGGTAATGATAGCAACGTTCCGGGCATGCGACGCGCGGGAAAATTAAAAAAGAAACCTGGAATAAGGGGCCGAGCCGAGTGACCGCACGGCAGGATTACTGCTGGCGCTGATGCCTGAGACCGCTCGCGCACCGTGAACACACCTGCTGTGACGGGCGCTTGCATCACAAAATCACACCTCACCAGCATGAAGGTTTGGTGGATGTCGGCCAAGGCGTCGCGCTACAATCGCGCAACGTTTCATCCAGACGATGGTGCCCGATGCCCTGGCCCGACCGCCGTTTCACCGACCTTGTCAACATCGAGCATCCGATCGTGCTCGCTCCCATGGCTGGTGCGATCGATTTCGAACTCGCGGCTGAGGTGGCGGAGGCGGGCGGACTTGGATCGATCCCCTGCGCGATGCTGGACCTTGAGCAAATACGCGATCAGGTCGCGCGATTTCGCGCGCGTACAAAGCGGCCGCTCAATCTGAACTTCTTCTGCCATACGACGCCCGAACTCAACAATGCGCGTGAGGCGGCGTGGCGCGAGCGGCTCGCGCCCTATTATCGTGAACTCAATATCGATCCTGCGGCACCGGTGCCGACCAGCAATCGTCGTCCGTTCGATCGGGCCGTTTGCGATCTTGTTCTCGAACTGAAACCTGAAGTCGCGAGCTTTCATTTCGGATTGCCGGAGCCGGCGCTGTTTGAGCGCGTGAAACGCGCCGGTATCGTCACGCTCAGTTCCGCGACGACTGTTGACGAAGCGCGCTGGCTCGATGAGCGCGGCGTCGATGCGATCATTGCGCAGGGCAATGAGGCGGGCGGCCATCGCGGTATCTTTCTCGGCGACGATATCACCACGCAGCCCGGCACGTTCGCGCTTGTCCCGCAGGTCGCCGATGCGGTGAATGCTCCGGTGATCGCGGCCGGTGGCGTGACCGATGCGCGCGGCATTGCGGCGGCCTTTATCCTGGGCGCCAGTGCGGTTCAGGTCGGCACGGCGTTCCTGTTCTGCCCGGAATCGAAGATTTCGGGGCTCTATCGCACCGCGCTCAAATCCGCCCGCGACGACGGCACGGCGCTGACAAATCTGATGACCGGACGCCCGGCCCGCGGATTGATGAACCGGGTGATGCGCGACTTTGGCCCGATCTCGGAGGCGCCCGCCTTTCCGCTTGCGGCAGGAGCCCTCGCGCCGCTGCGTGCGAAGGCGGAAGCTGCCGGATCCAGCGATTTCACGCCGCTCTGGTCGGGGCAGGCCGCCGCGCTTGGGGTGGAGATGTCCGCGCGCGGCCTGATGCAGAAGCTCGCCAGCGAGGCGCAGGCGCTGCTGCGCTGAACCCGCAACATCCTGCAAAATTCAACCTCTGTTCCGCGCGCCTGTGGATGATGGGCGCAGCGGCAATGTGCGCTTGACCCCCTGCCGCCCGCTCCCGAAAACAAGTGCCCAGACACAAGGAGAAACGTCGCAATGCCCGCGTCCGCCGCCGCCGAAAACAGCGAACAGGCCGCCACCCGCTTCGCGAGGGATCAGCTCAAGGCGATCGTCGAGCGGATCGAAAAGCTTGAGGAAGAAAAGAAGGCAATTTCAGACGACATCCGCGATGTCTACGGAGAGGCCAAAGGCAACGGCTTCGATGTGAAGGCGCTGCGGCAGATCATCAGGCTGCGCAAGATCGAGCCCACCGAGCGTGAGGAACAGGACGCGATCCTGGAGACCTATATGCACGCGCTGGGGATGCTGAAGGCTTGATCCCCCACGTCGTTCCGGGCGCGTGCAACGGCCCGGAGCGCTGCGTCAGCGAAGCTGAGCGGTGCGCGGCATGAACGTCGCGGTTGCGAGGAACTCGATCGCGCGGCCCTCGAAGCGTCCGTAGGTCAGCGACGGCTGCGGCTCGAGGGCGAAGGTCATCACGACCATGGTCGTCGGTTTTCGCAGCATCGGCTGCAGACTGCGGAAATCAGTCGCGCCGTAGAGCGTGGTGTTCATGAAGCGCTCGACGCTCGGCGTCATGATGAGCGCCCGCATCCACGGACCTTCGAAGCGGCGCTCGGTGGCCGCGAGCCTTTCGCTCAGCGCCGGGGCGGAGCTCACGACGGTGGGAATGTCGGGCTGGCCTTTGGACGCGATCGTGGTGTTGGGGGCGAGGGCTGCCGATCGGGCCGCCTGCGTTGCCGGGCGGGCGCGCTGGGGCGCCGCTTCCGGCTCGATGTCCCTGGCATAGGACAGCAAGGCATCGCCGGGCTTGCCTTCGCCATAACCGGGAGGCGCTACGAACGGCCCGATGCTGCCGGTCGATTGCTCGGACGGATCCGGGCGCCCGGACCAGTAGCCGCGCGACAGGATGATGTCGTTAGGCGTGACAGCGGCAAGCGCGAAGCTGCCCGCGATCGGCGCCGGCGGGCGTGGCGCAGAGCTTTCCGCAGCGGCCGTCTGGGCCGGAGCCGCAGGTGCGGAGCCGGGGCGGGACCTCGGAAGTGGCGCCGCTTCGGCCGGGGTTTGGGACTGCATGCCGGAGAACAGGTTTTCGCGGCTACGCGGTGCAACCGGCGCGGGGAATCCGGCAGAGGCGACCTGCGTCGGAGTTGCAGCCGGCTTGGCGATTTCCGCCTCGTCTTCGTCCGCCGCAGGCTTCTGCTTCAGGCCGAACAGGCGCGCCAGCGGATTGGCGGCCGCGACGCGGGCCGTTTCAAAGGTGGACGACGACCCTCGCTTCGCGAGATCGGCCTGCGCAATGGCAAAGCCCGCCAGCGGTTTGCCGTCGAGCGGCAAGTGGACTGTGCGGCCGTCCGGGAAGACCCGCGCGAGTTGCTCGCGGGTCATGCGCGGCCAGTGCCGCACGTTGCCGACGTCCATGTGCACGAAGGGAGAGCCTGAGGTTGGATAGAACCCAACGCCCCCGCGTTGGAGCCTCAGGCCCGCCTCGCGCACCTTTTCGAGCGGCACCCCAGGGATAAAGAAGTCCATCGCTTTCCCCTGCATGTGCAGGGAGTGGCGGGCGACACCGCTCGAGCGCTTGCGCAGCATCTCGTTGGTGCGCGGCGAACGGTAGGAGGAGACGATGTGGATCTTTTTGTCGATCCCGAATTCGCGCTGAACCTCCCAGACCGCATCGAAGAGCTGGGGATCCATGGTCGTGACGTCGTCGGTGCGCCAGTCACGCAGGAAGTGGTTGAGCTTCTTGAGGCCGTCCTCGTCGTAGCGGCCGTTGCGCTTGAAGGTGACGGTAATTTCGTCGCCGCGGTGGGTGTGGTACAGCGAGATAGAGCGAATTTCACCCTGGGCGAGGGCGGTATGCGTCCCTAGGGAACCGGCCATCGTAATTGCGGCGGCGAGCGCGAGGCGCTGCGTTAGGCGCGTTGTGGTCCTGTTTCTGGCCGGGCGCGCTTGACCGAATGGCACGAAAGGTTCCGTTGGTTATTGACACAAAGGCAGGCGACCGCGTGCGGCCGGAGCGTGGCTAACGCACTGTTACGAGGTTGGGTTAATTCGAGATTATCGTCCCCCGACGAACTGTCGTGATTGTGATAAGAGTTGACTGTGGCGAAAAGTGGCCTCTCCACAAAAGCAAAGCCGCCCGCAACCGGATTGGTTAACGGGCGGCTCGAAGGCCTGGGAGTCTGGAAGCGGGGCTACTGGAACAGGCGCCCGAAGAAGCCCTGGAACGGTTCATTCCGGCCCTGAACGACACGGCTGCCACGACGGTCGCCCGGCTGCGGTTGCCGCGACGAGAACCAGTCCGCGAACGGGCTCGCTTCACGCTGCTGGAAACGGAGCTGGTCGGCCGGGATGCCGGTTCCGGTCGGGCGCGTCGCCTGCGCGACGTCCGCGACCCGGCGCTCATCGCTGCGGAGCACGGCGATATGGCGCGCGTCACGGCCGTAGATGTCGTCGCGGATCTGCAGGTTGCCGGCATCGTCCACGAATGCGGTCTGGTAGGTCAGGTGCACCGGCAGCGTGGTCGGGAAGTTGATGTTGATTTCAGAGGACCCGTACATCGAACGGAGCTTTTCGGCCGTGTAGCGTTCGGTCGGCATCACGACCGAAAGCAGCTTCTCGCCATACATCAGCGGATTCTCGACGCGCATGCAGCCGTGGCTGTAGGCACGCTTCTCATGCGCGAACAGATGCTTGTCCGGCGTGTCGTGCTGATAGACGAGGAACTTGTTCGGGAAGTTGAAGCGGATCCGGCCAAGCGCGTTACGGTCACCCGGCGGCTGATAGATGCGCACGGTGCCGTCGCGGTTCTGCTCCATGCGCAGACCCATGCGTTCAAGAACACCCGGATCCTGACGCAGGGCCGGCAGATATTCCTTCGCGATGATCGACGGCGGTACGTTCCAGGTCGGATTGACCGTGATGAACTTCATGGCGCCGGTCATGATCGGCGTGGCCTGTGTCGGCTTGCCGACGACGACCTTGGTTTCCCAGTACAGGTTGCGGTCCTTGTACAGGCGCAGCCGATATTCCGGAATGTTCATCATCACGTAGTTCTTGCCGAGATCGCGCGGCATCCAGCGCCAGCGATCCATGTTCGCAATGATGATGTCGGCGGTGCGCTCGCGCTTTTGCACGCCCGTGCCGTTGAGTGCGCGTAAGGTAGCGGGACCCGCCACGCCATCGGGCGAAAGGCCGGCGCCCTGTTGGAATTTCTTCACCGCGGCGACGACATCCGCATCGTAGAGCGTGGAGTTTTCATCTCCGGCGATCTTGAGCCGCTTGCGCAGCAGCGGCACGCGCTGATCGTCGGCATTGGCCGCAAACTTGCCGCCGGATGGAATCTGAACGACCTCTTCAGCCGGCTTCTCGCTGCGGCCGCGCGCCTTGGCGAGTTCGGCCTTCAGCTTTTTGTATTGCGGATGCTGTGGCTGATAGGAATCCAGGGCCTGCTTGACGTCGCTCGCTGTGGCGACATCCTTGAGGATCTCGGCCGGTTCAGGCGTATCGTGTTCGTAGCCGATATCGTTGCTGATGCGCGAGTAGTGCACGCGGCCGCTTGAGGCATGGCGCGCATATTCGAGAACTTCGCCGATCAGCCGGAGCTCCGCCTCGGCCAGCGCATCGACATCGTCAGCCTTGAAGGTCGGGGCTGGATAGTCCGATGGCTCGAGACCGTCGGCGTCGACGCCCTGAAGGAAGGCAACAACCGCTGCACCGCGCGGCGACTGCTTGCGGGCTGCGACGAAGAGCGGCTCGTAGTTGCGCTCCTTGTAAAAGGCTTCGGCCGCCGCGCGCTCGTTGCGCCGGGTGAAGAAGCGGTCGGCATTTCGGCCGGTGATCAGCTCGCGCAGTTTGTCCGAGAGGTCCTGATCGGCGACTGTGACCGCCGGTTGTGCGGCCGGTGTGGTGGCCGGCTGCGCGGCTGCCGGGGCAGGTTGAGCAGCATGAGCGGAGGCCGGCTGTGCCGCTGCAGGAGCCGGCTCTGCTGCCGCAGGAGTCGGCTGAGCCGCCGTAGGAGCGGGCTCGGTAGTCGCAGCGGGGGCCGTCGCTGCGGAAGTTGCGGGCTCGGTGCTGGCGGGAGCGACGGACTGCGTCGACACGGGCTCTGCTGCGGCGGTCGCGCTGACCGAAACGGGTTTCGCGATGTCGGCGGCTGTGGGCGGCGGCGGCAGCGTCGTGTCAGGAACCGGCACCCGGCCCTCGACGCGTGCTGTCTCTTCCGGACTGACCGACTGCGAATATGCAGGCGCTGACAGTGCAAAAACCAGAGCAAGCGCAGAGCTCGCCAGAATGCGGTCGAAGCGTTGGCCGCGCATCATATTCTCCTCAGCCACGTCCCGGATTGGTCGGGAATATCGTCATTAACAGGCATCATAGCGGCAAGGTCCGCAAAAGACGCGAATTTTTCGCGCGACGCAATCGCGTAGCGCACTCGCCCGTTACCAAAACGCGTTATTGGGCAGGATGTTACCCCGCCGCCACGGAGTCGTTGCTCGCGTCGCCGCCTTCCTCGGAAAGCTGCAGCGCTTCCAGCTTACGGTACAGTGTTGAGCGGCCGATTCGCAGCCGGCGGGCCACCTCGGACATCTGGCCGCGGTAATGGGCGATGGCGAAGCGGATGATCTCCACCTCCAGTTCGTCGAGCGGACGCACCTGCGAGGCGCCGTCCAACAATGCGAGCCTGTCAGGAGCAAAGGCGGGGCCGCCCTCGATCAGGAGGGCTTGCTCGCCGATCCGGCTTCCGCTGTCGTCAGGGACGAGCGGTGCCGGAGTAACATGCTCCGGCGTGGTATCCCGTGCCGCGATCTGTGGAAACTCAAGCGGCCCGATCTCGTCGCTCTCGGCCAGTACGACCGCCCGGAACACGGCATTTTCGAGCTGCCGCACATTTCCGGGCCAGCGCGCGTTCTTCAGCAGCGCCATGGCGTCGGCCGAAACCGATTTCACCGTCTTTCCTTCCTCCGCGCAGAAGCGGACGAGGAAATGACGGACAAGGTCCGGGATGTCTTCCGGCCGGGATCGCAGCGGCGGTACGGAAATCGGGAAGACGTGCAGGCGGTAGAACAGGTCTTCCCGAAAGCGGCCGGACTTCACGTCCGAGATCAGGTTGCGATTGGTGGCGGAGATCACCCGCACGTTGACCTGGACGCTCTTGCGCGCACCGACCGGTTCGATCTCGCCCTCCTGCAGCGCCCGCAGCAACTTGACCTGCGCGGGCAGGGGAAGTTCGCCGACCTCGTCGAGGAGCAGCGTGCCGCCATCGGCTTCCGCAAACTTGCCGATATGTCGATCCGAAGCGCCGGTGAACGCGCCGCGCTCGTGCCCGAACAGGATCGACTCCACGAGATTGTCGGGGATGGCGCCGCAATTGACCGCGACGAACGGCTTTGCACGACGCTCGCCGCTGCCGTGGATGGCGCGCGCGATCATTTCCTTGCCGACCCCAGACTCGCCTTCGATCAGGACCGGGATATTGGATGCCGCGGCCTTTTCCGCCTGCCGCAACACGCTACCCATAGCGGTGCTGCGGGTTATGATATCGCGGAAAGTCAGCGTGCCGGAGCGGCTCCGCTTCATGCGTTGCAATTCGCCAGCGAGTGCGCTCTGGGTCAGCGCGTTCTTCAACGACACCTGAAGGCGTTCGGGGCTCGCGGGCTTGACCACGAAGTCGGATGCGCCAGCCCGCATTGCCGAAATGACATTGTCGATGCCGCCATGGGCGGTCTGAACGATGACCGGGATTGCGATGTCTTCGCTGCGCATACGTGCGAGCAGACCAAGACCGTCGAGATCCGGCATCACGAGATCGAGGATGACGCAATCAATGCGCCCGCCTTCGTCGCTCGACAGAATCCGTGCTGCCTGTTCGCCGCCTTCGGCCACGATCGCCTCGTAGCCGAACTTGCGGACCATGCCCTCGACCAGCCGTCGCTGAACCGGGTCGTCGTCCACGACAAGAATACGCTCAGGCATACTAATCCCCTCGGCTGTGCCGTTTCGGGGCAGTCTCGGGACTTTCGATTAATACCGTATTAAGGGCTGCCTAACCACTCATCACCAGGACACATCACGCGCGTCGCTTGCGAAGCCAAAGCTGGAACGACAGGCCGAACGCATTTGCTTGTGCGCGTTCGAAGGCGTGCCACGCGGCGAGATCGGTACGTGCCGCCGGATCGGGGAAGCGTTTGGCAAAAGCTTGCCGGATGTCGCTGGGTACCTCGACGCCGAGCAGCTCGAGATAATTTCCTTCCAGCATGGCGGCGATCTCCGGGAGTGTCAGCCGCCGGTGATGCAGACCGAAGGCCAGCGCGCGACAAGTGCCGGTGGCGAAAAAGTCCGAACTCAGCGCCGCTTTTGCCGCACCATTGTCGGCAGGAAGCCGCAGCAGGTTTTGCCGCAACTGACGGACGCCTTCGATATTGGGCAGATAATTGCCCTGCTTTGCGAAGTCTTGCACCGCTGCAATCATCGCGTGAAGGGGCTCGCTCAACAGTCCGACACGCATCACGCCGCCAGGCCGCAGCAGCGATGCCAGTGTATCCCATGTTGCCCGGGGATCGGCTGAGCGCAGGAGACTGCTCCATTCGATCACATCGAAGCTCCGGCCGATGGAGGCGAGGCTCGATAGTTCGGCGCGCGCGAACGTAATGCCTTGCAGGCCACAAGCCTGCGCCTGACGGCGTCCATAGGCGAGGTCGTCCACGGACTCATCGACCGCGAGCACGCGCGAATTCTGGTAGGATAGCGCGGCTTCCACGGCGCGCTCGCCGCTGCCGCAGCCCGCAATCAGGACGTCCGGCGCGGTGACGTCGATCGACAGCGGTCCGAGATTCGGCAGGCTGGTCCGAAGGACATAATCCAGCGGGAGCGGCCGCAATGTTGTGGCCGCCTTACCCCAGCGTGGCGATGGGCCGTCCTGCGGCTCTTCGCTTCCATGATCCGCAACCTGGGTCAGCGCCGGAATACTTGCGCGCAGCCCAGCCTCTTCCAGCGGTTCGTCGATTTGCTGGGTCAGGAGCGCGCGGATCGATTCCGGCCAATTTCTCTTCGAGAGCGCTTCTGCACCGTCAAGGCGATACAGGGGACGGTAGGCCGCGAGTGCGGCGAGTTGCAGCGGAGCGATCGCGTCGTTGTTGCGGATTGCGTTGCATATCGCCGTCTGCAGGGCGTGGACGCGTGTGCGCTCGTCTTCGGTTTCCGCGAAGACATACTCGTTCATGAAGCATTGCCGGGCGAGCGATGCATAAAGATCGATAGCCTTGTCGCTCGCAGGTGCACTGCTCTGGGCGCGCTGGAGAAGTGACGCGCGCAACACGGTGAGGAAGCGCTCGATCTCGACATCGATGTTCGCAGCAGCATTCAGCACAACACTGAAAAGCGGTTCCTGGGCCGCCGCCTCGATCTCCGCATCGATCGGCAGGAGCTGGCTGGCCGGCACATTGCCCCATTGACCCGCAACGCGCCGGATCGACTGGCCGATCGTCGGGTGGGCCTTGAGAATGAGCGCTCCAAGGGGTGCGAGCATCGCCGGCCTGATCCAGGCTTCCGCGATTGCACGCTGGAAAAGTGTGCGCGTTTGATGGTCGGGACGAAACTCCTGCGCAGCGAGCCGGGATTGGGCAAATGTCGCCTTGAGATCGGGGCTTTCGGAGCGCGCCAGCGCCTGGGCGACCAGAGGCAGGGCGTCGTGCGCGCGGCCGCGGCTGATCATCACCGCGGCAAGCTGCTGCGTCGCTTCCGGGAAGTCGGGCTGGATTTCCAGCGCACGGCGCAGGCTCTGCTCCGCGTCATCCAGCCTGCTCTGCTCGTGGCGTACCATGCCGATATTGAGATGCGCGATCGCGAGGCCGGGTTGCAGGGTTACCGCCCGCTGCCAGATTGCGGCGGCATCTTCGGCGCGATCCATCGCCCGCAGCACACGGCCGAGATTGTTCATGATCGCGGCG
>NZ_DATMRV010000045.1:0-20126 GCF_035565795.1 Pseudorhodoplanes sp. | reverse complement strand
ATCAGCGGCCGCTCCAGCGTCTGGTAGACATTCATCATGTGCTCGGCGGCGAGGCGCGGTTTCAGCGCATGCCACAGGCGCAGCGTCGCGTCGGCGTCTTCCGCCGCATATTCGGCGGCCCGCTCGATCGGCACGCAATCGAATGTCACGCGGGTCTTGCCGGCCTTGGTGATCTCGTTGAAGTCGATCACGGTGTGACCGAAATAGCGTTTCGCGAGCGAAGCGACATCATGCGCCATGCGGCCGGAATCGACCACGTAGGACATCAGCATCGTGTCGTCATAGGGCGAGACGTCGATGCCGCGTTGCGCGAAAATCTGCCAGTCGAATTTCAGGTTGTGGCCGATCTTGAGAACGCCGGTGTCCTCGAACAGCGGCCGCATCGCTTCGATGGCGTCCTTTTCGCCGATCTGGTGCGGGACGAGACCGGCGTCGAACAGCCCTTCGCCCTCACCGGTCTGACGATGCGCAACCGGAACATAGCAAGCCTCGTTCGGCGTCACCGCGAGCGAGAAGCCGCAGAGCGTCGCCTGCATCGGATCGAGCGACGAGGTCTGTGTATCGATCGCGACCTGGCCGACATCGATTGCGCGCACGATCCACGCTTTCAGCCGCGCAAGGTCGCGAACGATCTCATACTTGCTTCGGTCGAACGGCAGCGCTTTCAGCCTGGCGAGGCGGGCTTCCGCGAGCGAGACAGGCGCGAAGACCTGGCTGTCCTGCGCCGTGGTCGCGGCTCCGTTGCGCCGGTTCATTCCGCCGCCGGAAAGCGCCAAAGTGGTCCGTTCCACCGCCGGCCGCTTCGCGGCCGATTCGGTATCAAGCGGTGCGCCATCCTCCGGGCGCACTGGAGGCAGCGGCGGCGCACCGGCGCTTAGCCTCGCATCCGCGTCGACCTGGCTCGCATCGATGTCGGCCGCCTCGGCGACGCGGCGCGTCAGCGTGGTGAATTCCATCGCCTTCAGGAAGGCGATCAGCTTCTTGTAGTCCGGCTCATGCACCGCAAGATCTTCGACCGGCACGTCGAGATCGACATTCTGATCGAGCGTGACAAGCTGCTTCGAGATGCGGGCAAGCTCGGCATTGTCGATCAGCGTCTGCCGCCGCTTCTCCTGCTTGATCTCGGATGCGCGCGCCAGCAGCGTTTCAAGATCACCATACTCGCCGATCAGTTGCGCCGCGGTCTTCACGCCGATGCCGGGAACGCCGGGCACGTTGTCGGTGGAATCGCCGATCAGCGACTGCACCTCGATGACCTTTTCCGGCGGCACGCCGAATTTCTCGATCACCTCGGCGACGCCGATCTTCTTGTCCTTCATCGTGTCGTACATGATCACGCAGTCGGTCACGAGCTGCATGAGATCCTTGTCCGACGAAACGATAGTGGCATTCGCACCGGCTTCGCACGCCA
This sequence comes from Pseudorhodoplanes sp., assembly GCF_035565795.1. GTDB lineage: Bacteria > Pseudomonadota > Alphaproteobacteria > Rhizobiales > Xanthobacteraceae > Pseudorhodoplanes. Next base: position 18,715 of record NZ_DATMRV010000045.1, on the reverse strand, counting down.
GGCGCGTATAGGTCGCGATCAGGTCGTCAGCCTCGTAACCCGCCTGTTCGAGACAGGGGATATCGAAGGCATGCACCGCCTCGCGGATCAGCGGGAATTGCGGGATCAGGTCGGCGGGCGCATCCGGCCGGTGCGCCTTGTATTCGGGATAGAAATCGGTGCGGAAGGTTTTCTCGGATTTGTCGAACACCACCGCGAGATGGGTCGGCTTGTCTTCCGGCTTCATGTCGCGGAGAAGCTTCCACAGCATGTTGCAGAAGCCGAGCACCGCATTGACCTGCAGCCCGTCGGACTTGCGGTTGAGCGGCGGCAACGCATGGTAGGCGCGGAAGATGTAGGACGAGCCGTCGACCAGGAAGACGTGGTCGCCCTTCTTCAGCGCGCCGGCCTGCGCCGGGCTGGTCGTTGTCTTGGCAGGCGCGGCAGAGGCCGTCGCGGCGGCTTTGGCGGATTTCGGTGCTGGCATGGGGGCAATGTGGGCCGTCGGGCGGCGTCTGGCAACGGAGACGGTGGATATCTGCCGCGGCGCAGTCATGCGCGCGATGACGGCCCCGCAATGCGGAACAGGGACGCGGAACAGGTAAGATAGCGCGATGCGGAGCTTCGATTCCCCTCTCCCGATCGACGACGCGCTTCCGGCGCTGACGGAGGCCCTGCGCGCGCGCGAGGTCGCCGTGCTGGTGGCTCCCCCCGGCGCGGGCAAGACCACGCGGGTACCGCTTGTCCTGATGGACGAGCCATGGGCAGCGGACAAGAAGATCATCGTACTGGAACCGCGCCGGCTCGCAGCGCGCGCGGCCGCAGACCGCATGGCGAAGACGCTCGGCGAGAAGGTCGGCGACACGGTCGGCCTGCGCGTGCGCTTCGGTTCGAAGGTGTCGAAGCGGACGCGTATCGAGGTCGTGACCGAGGGCATCTTCAGCCGCATGATCCTCGACGATCCGGAACTGAACGGCATCGCGGCGGTGCTATTCGATGAGTTCCACGAACGCTCGCTCGATGCGGATCTCGGCCTCGCCTTCGCGCGCGACGCGCAGCAGGGCCTGCGCGAGGACCTGAAGCTGCTCGTCATGTCGGCCACGATCGATGGCGCGCGCGTTGCAAAACAGCTTGGCGATGCGCCGCAGGTCGAAAGTCTGGGCCGCGCCTATCCGGTCGAGACGCGGCACCTGCCGCGCGAGGCGCGCAGCCCGATCGAACCGCAGGTCGCGGATGCGGTCATGCGCGCGCTGCGCGCCGAACCGGGCTCCATCCTCGTCTTCCTGCCGGGGCAAGCCGAGATCCGCCGCACCGAAACGCTGCTGAACGAACGCATCAGCGATCCGTCCGTCGATATCGTCGCGCTTTACGGCGCACTCGACGCTCAGGTGCAGGACCGCGCAATCGATCCATCACCGCCGGGACGGCGCAAGGTTGTGCTGGCCACATCAATTGCCGAAACCTCGCTGACAATCGAAGGCGTGCGGGTCGTGATCGACAGTGGGCTTGCGCGCGTACCGCGCTTCGAACCCGGCACCGGCCTGACGCGACTCGAAACGGTACGCGTCTCGCGCGCTGCCGCCGATCAGCGCCGCGGCCGTGCCGGACGAACAGAACCCGGCGTCTGCTACCGCCTCTGGAGCGAACCGGAGACGGCGTCGCTCGAACCTTACGCGCGGCCGGAAATCCTGTCGGCCGACCTCTCGTCATTCGCGCTGGACCTGGCACAATGGGGTGTCACCGATCCGGCAGCGCTGACCTTCCTCGATCCGCCGCCGCAGGCCGCCTACGCCGAGGCGCGCAAGCTGCTGATTGAACTGCGCGCGCTCGACGATGATGGCCGCATCAATGATGAAGGCCGGGCGTTGCGCGCACTGCCCCTGCCGCCGCGCCTCGCGCGCATGGTGGTCGACGCCGCGCGTGAAGGCGCCGGCGAGATGGCGGCCCAGATCGCGGTGCTCGTTACCGAGCGCGGGCTTGGCGGCAACGATGTGGACCTCACGCACCGGCTCGACCAGTTTCGGCGCGATCGGTCCCGGCGCGCGGACGAGGCGCGCGCAATGGCGAAGCGATGGGCCAGCTTATCCTCCCCAGCAAGGGGAGCTGAAGAAAAGAGCGTCGGCGCATTGCTTGCCCTGGCTTATCCGGATCGGATCGCAAAGAGTCGCGGCGGCGGACAAGGCACGTTTCTGCTCGCGAATGGCCGCGGCGCGGTGCTGGACCCCGCCCTATCGCTGGCGCGCGAACCCTTCATCGTTGTTGCCGATCTGTCGGGCACGGCAGCACAGGCGCGCATCCTGCTGGCTGCGCCGATCACCGCTTCGGAAATAGAATCCGGTTTTGCCGACCGCATCGCCAGGCGCGATGACGTCACCGTCGATCCGACGACCCTCAGCCTGCGCGGACGCAAGGCGCGAGCGCTCGGCGCAATCGCACTGTCGGAGCAGATCGCTCCCGTCGAACCATCGGCCGAGACCGCTGCATTGCTGGCGGACGCCATCGCACGCGCTGGTCTCGACCGGCTGCCATGGAGCAAGCACCTGCGTCAGTGGCGCGACCGGGTGATGTTTCTGCGCCGGTCCGAGGGCGACGAATGGCCCGATCTGTCGGAGGCAGCCTTGACGGCGAGCGTTCAGGATTGGCTTGCTCCCCTGCTGGCCGACAAGACCGCGCTGAAAGACATCGGGGCGGACGATCTCTCGAACGCCATCATGGAGCTGTTGCCCTGGGTCATGCGGCGCAGGCTCGATGCCGAAGCGCCGACCCATTTCGAGGCGCCGACCGGCACGAATGTCCCGATCGACTACGAAGCGGAAGCCGGACCGACGATCGCAATCCGCGTGCAGGAATTGTTTGGCCTGAGCCGGCATCCCTCGATCGCCGCCGGGCGGGTGCCTCTCGTCATCGAATTGCTGTCGCCGGCACATCGTCCGGTGCAGGTGACACGCGACCTGCCTGGCTTCTGGGCCGGCAGCTACGCGGCCGTGCGAACCGAGATGCGCGGCCGCTATCCACGACATCCCTGGCCGGACGACCCGGCCAACGCGCTCCCGACCCGGCGCACCAAGCGCGCGGGCGCCTGATTGCCGATCGCTAGAATTCGAACGATCGGGTTCTGGACCGCTTGACCATCCGGCAGGCCAAACCACCGGAAAACCATCGCCGTTAGCACGCGATTCGGAGGTGCATGGTTTGCTGCATCCGTCGCAGGACTGCAGCGGACCAAGGCGATGCGCTCACTGATCGTTTTCGCGGGGTTGGTACTCGGAGCGGCCGGGTTGATCGGCACGTGGATCGACCGCAGCTCATCGGCACGCCCCAAGCCCGAACCCAAGGTCAAGGTCGCGGTCGCCACACCGACACCGAGCGGGGCACGCATCGTCAGCATCGGGCGTGACCACCGCGGTCATTTCCAGGCGAATGGCCGGGTCGATGGCCGGCAGGTCTCTTTCATGGTCGATACCGGCGCCTCGGTCATTGCCCTGACCGAACGCGACGCGGACCGGCTCGGCATCCGGCCGTCGCGCGGCGCCTTCACCGCTCCGGTCCAGACGGCCAACGGTGTCGTGCGCGCGGCGCCGGTCATTCTCAACTCGGTCGATATCGGCGGCCTCGTGGTGCGCGACGTGAAAGCGCTGGTCGTGTCCGGCGGCGGCCTCAGCGAAAACCTGCTCGGCCTGTCGTACCTGACCCGGCTCAAGCGGTTCGAATACGCCAACAACAAGCTGGTGCTGGAGAACTGATCGCTTTCCCCGACGGAGAGCAGCCGCACGCCCCGGAATGACCATAATAGGCAACCATTTCGTCACCGGTGGCGTTTAACAACCCATTGCCACAGCTCCGATCCTCCGAGGACACGCATGTTTCCCAAGCCGGCGGCGCAACTCGCGCCCAACACCTATGCCTATGAATCCCAGCCGATGGTGAAGCCGACCGGCTTCCGCGAATACGACGCGCGCTGGCTGCTCGGCAAAGAGATCAATCTGATGGGCGTGCAATGGCTCGGCATGGGCATCGGCACGCTGGTGCACGAAATGGGCGTGAAGCCCGACATCGTCACCGGCCACGACTTCCGCGGCTATTCCGCCTCAGTGAAGATGGCGCTGATCTCGGGCATGATGGCCGCCGGCATGCGCGTGCGCGACATTGGCCTTGCGCTGTCGCCGATGGCTTATTTCGCGCAGTTCGATCTCGATGTGCCGTGCGTTGCGATGGTGACCGCCTCGCATAACGACAATGGCTGGACCGGCGTGAAGATGGGCGCAAACCGTCCGCTGACCTTCGGCCCGGACGAGATGACCCGGCTGAAGGAGATCGTGCTGAACGCCACATTCAAGACCCGCGAGGGCGGCTCCTACCAGTTTATCGACAATTTCCCGGCGCGCTATATCGCCGATCTCACCAACCGACCGAAGCTGAAGCGCAAGCTGCGGGTGGTCGCGGCCTGCGGCAATGGCACCGCCGGCGCTTTCGCGCCGAAGATTCTGGAAGCGATCGGCTGCGAGGTGATCCCGCTCGATTGCGATCTCGATCACACCTTCCCGAAATACAATCCGAATCCCGAAGACATGAAGATGCTGCATGCGATGCGCGATGCGGTCATCAATGCCGGCGCCGATGTCGCGTTCGGCTTCGATGGGGACGGCGATCGCTGCGGTGTCGTGGACAACGAGGGCGACGAGATTTTCGCCGACAAGATCGGCGTGATGCTCGCGCGTGACATTTCCGCTCTTCACCCCGGCGCGACCTTCGTGGTCGATGTGAAATCGACGGGCCTGTTCGCCACCGACCCGGTTCTGATCAAGAACAAGGTGAAAGCCGATTACTGGAAGACCGGCCATTCCTACATGAAGCGCCGCGTCAACGAGAGCGGCGCCATGGTGGGCTTCGAGAAGTCGGGCCATTTCTTCTTCAACAAGCCGTTCGGCCGCGGCTATGACGATGGCCTCGTGTCGGCCATTGCGATCTGCGACATGCTCGACCGCAATCCGGACAAGAGCATGAGCGACCTGAAGCACGCGCTGCCGAAGACCTGGTCGTCGCCGACCATGTCGCCGCATTGCGATGACGAAAAGAAATACGGCATCGTCGATGCGGTGGTGAAGCATTTCGAGAAGGCGCAGGCGGAGGGCGGCAAGGTCGCCGGTCAGCCGATCCGCGATCTGGTCACCGTCAACGGCGTGCGCGTGACGGTCGAGGACGGCACCTGGGGTCTCGTGCGTGCCTCATCGAACAAGCCGGAGCTGGTGGTCGTGGTCGAAAGCCCGGCGTCGGAAGCGCGCATGCGCGAGATGTTCAAGGCGGTGGATTCGGTGCTGCGCACCCATCCGGAAGTCGGCGAATACAATCAGACGATCTGAAGTTTTCGTCATTGCGAGCGCGCCTCGCGAAGCAATCCAGTCTTTCGAGCTGGATTGCTTCACTGCGCTCGCAATGCCGGCACACACGTCGCCGTTGGACGGCGATTCAGATCACGCCCAGCGCCCGCATCGCTTCCGCGACGCGGATGAAGCCGGCAGCGTTGGCGCCGAGGACATAATTGTCCGGCGCCCCGTACTCCTCCGCAGTCTGCGCGCAGGTATCGTGGATATTGCGCATGATGGCCGCGAGCCTGTCCTCGGTTTCTTCGAACGTCCAGGAATCGCGAGAGGCGTTCTGCTGCATTTCCAGCGCACTGGTCGCGACACCACCGGCGTTGGCCGCCTTGCCCGGCGCAAACAGAACCTTCGCCTCGGCGAACAGACGCACGGCTTCCGGCGTACAGGGCATGTTCGCCCCCTCGCCGACCGCGCGCACGCCGTTCGCGATGAGATTGCGCGCGTCCTGTCCGTTCAGCTCATTCTGTGTCGCGGACGGCATCGCGATATCTGCCGCAACCTCCCAGACCCGGCCCTCCGGAACGAACGTCGCATCGCGTCCGCGCGCGGTTGCATAGTCGGAGACGCGGCCGCGCCGGCGCTCCTTGATCTCCTGGAGCAGTGCGAGGTCGATGCCCTTCTCGTCGACGACATAGCCGCTCGAATCCGAGCAGGCGATTACGCGTCCGCCGAGTTGCTGCACCTTCTCGATTGTATAGATCGCGACGTTGCCGCTGCCGGAAACGATAACCTTGCGGCCGTCCAGGCTTTCGCCGCGCCGCTGCAGCATGCGCTCCACGAAATAGGTCGCGCCATAGCCGGTGGCCTCGGTGCGCACCCGCGATCCGCCCCAGGTCAGCCCCTTGCCGGTGAGCACGCCCGACTCGTAGCGATTGCTCATGCGCTTGTACTGGCCGAACATATAGCCGATCTCGCGCTGACCGACGCCGATGTCGCCGGCAGGCACATCGGTGTATTCGCCGAGGTGACGGCCCAGCTCGGTCATGAAGGACTGACAGAAGCGCATGATCTCGGCATCGGATCGGCCCTTCGGATCAAAGTCCGAACCGCCCTTGCCGCCGCCGATCGGCAGACCGGTCAATGCGTTCTTGAAGGTCTGCTCGAAGCCGAGAAACTTGATGGTGCCGAGCAACACGCTCGGATGGAAACGCAGCCCGCCCTTGAACGGGCCGAGCGCCGAATTGAACTGGACCCGGAAACCGCGGTTGATCTGCACCTGCCCCCGGTCGTCCACCCACGGCACCCGGAAAATGATCTGCCGCTCCGGCTCACAGATCCGCTCGATGAGTGCGCCGTCCGCATAGTGCGGGTGCTTGGCCACGACCGCGCCGAGGCTGTCGAGCACCTCGCGGACCGCCTGGTGAAACTCGCCCTCGCCCGGATTGCGGCGGAGGACTTCTGCAAAAATCGGCTCAAGTTTTTCGTCCAGCAAGATCTCAGCTCCCGGTGATCGGGGGCGATTACCCGCTGGGCGATCGATTTTCAAGCAAAACGCCTAATTGATAGGCACAATATCGGGCGCAGTGATCGCCTATCGAATGCTGAACGCCCGGCGCTGTAGCTCCCGGACCTCCTGGTCGAGGCCTGGAACAGGCCCTTCGACTGCAATACCGGGCACCACCTCCTGGATCGGGATCGGATTGACCGTGCGCTTGGGCAAGCCAAGCTCAGCCATCAGATCGGTGAATTGCGCCGCGGACGTCACATAGACAATGCGGCCAAGCCCAACCTGGCCGTGCGCCGCCGAACACATCGGGCAATGTTCGCCCGACGTATAAACCGTCGCGGAGCTTCGCTCCTCGGGCGTCATGTTCTCCGCCGCCCAGCGCGCCAGCGCGAATTCCGGATGGCGGGTTGGGTCGCCGGTCGAGTTGGCGCGGTTATGGTCCTCGGCCAGCACGGTGCCATCCGCGCCGACCAGCACCGACGCAAACGGCCTCTCGCCCGCTTCCAGCGCCTGCCGTGCGAGTTCGACGCAGCGGCGCAGATGACGAAGGTCCGTTTCGGTGATCATCACTCCGCCTGTTCGCTGAATGTCGCGCGATAGGGATGCGACGGATAGACGCCGAGGATCTTCGTTTCCTTGGAAAAGTATTCGAGCTCTTTAAGCGCCAGCGCGACGTTGTGATCGTCCGGATGCCCCTCGATGTCGGCATAGAACATCGTGGCGAAGAAATTGCCCTCGATCATATAGCTCTCGAGCTTGGTCATATTCACGCCGTTGGTGGCGAAACCGCCCATCGCCTTGTAGAGCGCCGCCGGAATGTTGCGCACGCGGAAGATAAGGGTGGTCACCACCGGGCCGTTGCCACCCTCCGCCCATTTCGGCTCGCGCGCGAGCACAATGAAGCGCGTGGTGTTGTGCGCCTCGTCCTCGACGTCCTCCGCGAGGATATCGAGCCCGTAAATCTCGGCCGCGAGCCGGGACGCAATCGCGGCACAGCTCTTGTCGCCGCGTTCGGCAACTTCACGCGCAGAGCCCGCGGTGTCGGCAGCCACGATCGCCTTGATCTTCATCTTGCGGATGATATTGCGGCACTGGCCGAGCGCGTGGACGTGGCTCTCGACCGTCTTGATGCCATCGAGCGTCGCTCCTTTCGGCGCGACCAGCTGATGTTTCACCGGCAAGAACCACTCGGCGACGATATGCAGGCCTGAACGCGGCATCAGATGATGAATGTCAGCGACGCGGCCCGCGACCGAGTTCTCGATCGGAATCATCGCGAGCGCGGCTTCTCCGCTCGTCACCGCCGCAAACGCGTCCTCGAAAGTCGCGCACGGCATCGGCTCGAAATCGGGATAGGCTTCGCGGCAGGCAAGATGCGAGTTGGCGCCGGGCTCGCCCTGGAAGGAAATTCTCTTTTTGGTCATGGGGTTCGTTACGCTTTACGAAAGCAGTGAGTCAATTGCGAGCATACGGCGCGCGGTTTCGAGATCTTCGGGCGTGTCGACACCGAGCGGCACCGAATTGACCAGCGCCACATCGATCCGCATTTCGTTTTCAAGTGCCCGCAGCTGCTCGAGCTTCTCGCGCTTTTCGAGCGTCGAGGGCGGCAGCGACACGAAACGCTCGAGCGCATCGCGCCGATAGGCATAGAGTCCGATGTGATGATAGAGCGGGCCGACCCCGTGGGGCGCCGTGGCGCGGGTGAAATACATGGCGCGCAGGCGTTTCGGGCCGATCGGTGAGCCGACCACCTTCACCACGTTTGGATTGTCGCGCTCCTCGTCCCTGACGATCTCTGCGGCAAGGGTCGCGATGTCGACCTTCTCGTCCTGGAGCAGCGCGACCGCCGCACGAAGGTCATCCGCTTCCAGGGTCGGCAGATCGCCCTGAACATTCACGACCACGCTCGCCTTGCGCTCCGGGTCGACGATTTGCAGGGCCTCGAAAATGCGATCAGACCCCGAGGCGTGATCCGTGCTGGTCATCAGCGCACGAAATCCCGCCTTCTCGACCGCAGCGAGGATCGGCTCGGAATCGGTCGCCACGATCACCTTGCCGAGGTGGGCCGCTTCCGCGCGCCGGATCACATGCTCGATCATCGGCCTGCCGCCTATATCGGCCAACGGCTTGCCGGGCAGCCGGGTGGCCGCCATGCGGGCCGGAATGAGGATCAGGACGTCGCGTTTTGGCATTGATCTGGGCGGTGTTGCGGGCGGTCCCGGTGCCACCAATGTCGCAGGGATGGCTCGCTTATACGGGTTGCCACCCGTGGCGCAAACCGGCTAATGGTGCGCCGCCGCGGGTGTCTCCCGCGCGCATTCCCTATGATCACGGGCTGCTGCGGAACGCCGATGGACTCCTTCGAACTCAACAAGATCATGGGCGCCGTTCTGGCGACCTGCCTTGGCCTGCTGACACTCAATATCGCCGCCGGAGCAGTTTTTGCGCCGACAAAGCTGGAAAAGCCCGGTTACGTGATCGCGGTTCCGGACAAGCCGGGCGCCGCAACCGATACAGCGAAGGCCGAACCGGCTGAGCCGATTGCCGTGCGCCTCGCCAGCTCGGACGCCGGAAAAGGCCAGGCCGCCGCAAAGCAATGCGCCGCCTGCCATACCTTCGAAAAGGGCGGTCCGAACCGGGTCGGTCCGAACCTCTATGGCATCGTCGATCGCGCCCGGGCGTCGGTCGCCGGCTTCAACTATTCAGCGGCAATGAAGGCCAAGGGCGGCACCTGGACCTATGAGGATCTGGACACCTTCATCGCCAATCCCAAGGCGGCTATCCCGGGTACCAGCATGGGTTATGCGGGTCTCGCACGCGGCGGTCAGCGGGCCGACCTGATCAATTACCTGCATACGCTGTCCGACAACCCCGTTCCGCTGCCGAAGGCCGCGGAGGCCGCGCCGGCGGAAAAGAAATAGCTCGCGAACACGTGTTTGCACTGCAACGGCCGGGCTCGCCCGGCCGTTTGCGTTTTGCAGGTCTCACGCTACCGTTAATCCTGCGCCCGAAGAGGATGGCAAGTTACCGCCTTTTAAGGTGGCGCTGGTGGGGATATCCGTCAAACTGTCATAGATAAAAGGGCAGTTTGAAAGTCCCCGATTGTGATCGGAGCAGAACCGTGAGTTTGTCCCGCCGTACCCTGATCCAAGCCGGTGCGCTCGCGCTGGCGGCACCAGTCGTCACTGCCGTCGAGACGCTCGGGCCGCTGAAGAGCGAAGCACTCGCATCGACGCCGAACCAGACCTGGCGCCACGGGCTGTCTCTGTTCAACGAGCTGAAGTACCCGGCAGGCTTCAAGCATTTCGACTACGTCAATCCGAAGGCCCCGCGCGGCGGCCTGGTACGGCAGGTTGCCATCGGCACCTTCGACAACTTCAACATCGTCATCGGCGGTGTGAAGGGGGCGATCGCGGCCGGCATCGGCAACATCTACGACCGCCTGATGGCGTCCTCGCTCGACGAGGTCTCGACGGAATACTGCCTGCTGGCGGAATCGGTCAGCCACCCGGACGACTTTTCAAGCTGCACCTACCGCCTGCGCGCCGAAGCAAAGTGGCATGACGGCCAACCCGTTACCGCAGACGACGTCATCTTCTCGTTTGAAGCCTTCAAGAAGCATGATCCGCAGCTTTCGGCCTATTACCGGCATGTCGTGAAGGCCGAGAAGACCGGCGAGCGCGACATCACGTTCACCTTCGATCAGGCTGGCAACCGCGAGTTGCCACAAATCGTCGGGCAACTAAACGTGTTGCCGAAGCACTGGTGGGAAGGAAAGGACTCGCAGGGCCGCCAGCGCGACATCTCGCTGACCACGATCGAACCGCCGCTCGGATCCGGCCCCTACAAGGTGAAGGCATTCGTTGCCGGCCGCAGCATCTCCTACGAGCGCGTTGCCGATTATTGGGGCAAGGACGTCAACGTGAACGTCGGCACCAACAACTTCGACGAGCTTCGCTACGAATATTTCCGGGATTCAACGGTCGCGCTGGAAGCCTTCAAGGCCGACAATCTGGACTGGCGTTTCGAGAACAGCGCCAAGGATTGGGCGACCGCCTATGACTTCCCGGCGGTACGCGAAAAGCGGGTCATCCTCGAGGAATTCGATATCCGCAATTTCGGCATCATGCAGTGCTTCGCGTTCAATACGCGCCGCGACAAGTTCAAGGATCCGCGGGTGCGCCGCGCGTTCAATTATGCCTTCGATTTCGAAGAGATGAACAAGCAGATCTTCTTCGGGCAATATCGGCGCATCAACAGCTTCTTCGAAGGCACCGAACTGGCCTCGTCCGGGCTGCCGGAGGGCCTCGAGCTGGAAATCCTGCAGTCCGTGAAGGACAAGGTGCCGCCTGAGGTCTTCAAGACGCCTTTCACCAATCCGAAGGGTGGCGATACGGCCGCCGTGCGCAACAATCTGCGCGAGGCGATGCGCCTGTTCCGCGAGGCCGGCTGGGAAGTGCGCGATCAGAAGCTGACCAATGTGAAGACCGGCGAAAAGATGCAGGTCGAGGTGCTGCTGTCGCAGCCGACCTTCGAGCGCATCGTGAGCTTCTGGAAGCCGATGCTCGAACGCGTCGGCGTCGAAGTGTCGATCCGGGTGGTTGATCCAACGCAATACGAGAACCGTCAGCGCAGCTGGGATTTCGATATTATCCTGGCGTCGTGGGGACAATCGCTCTCCCCCGGCAACGAGCAACGCGGCTTCTGGGGCTCGAAGGCAGCCGATCAGGCCGGTTCGCGGAACTTTGTCGGAATCCGGGATGAGGCGATCGACGCCCTCATCGAGCGCGTGGTCTTCGCCAAGAACCGTACGGAACTGGTCGCGGCCACCAAGGCTCTGGACCGCGTGCTGCTGGCCAATCATTTCGTCGTCCCGCAATGGACCTACGGCAAGGTCCGCACGGCCCGCTGGGATCGTTTCGGCAAGCCCGACCCGCTCCCGACATACGGCATGGCTGCCTTCCCGACGGTCTGGTGGTGGGACGCGGAGAAGGCCGCGAAGACAGGATCGCGTTCGTGAGAGCCCTGACGCGCCGCAAGGTTCTTACCATCGCGGCCGCGGGCGTCGGCACCCTGGCGCTGAGACAGACTGGCCTCGCGGACAACCGCGAGCGCCACGGCATTTCGGCATTCGGCGACCTCAAATATCCCGCCGACTTCCCGAATTTCGACTACGTCAATCCCGCCGCTCCGAAGGGCGGGACGTTTTCGATGATCGGCTCGAGCCGGCTCAACAACCAGAATTTTGTGACCTTCAATACGCTCAACAGCTACATCCTGCGCGGCGACGCCGCGCTCGGCATGGAGCGCACCTTCGCGAGCCTGATGACCAGCGCGGCGGACGAGCCGGACTCGATGTACGGCCTCGCCGCGAAGTCGGTGCAGATTTTCGATGACGGTTTGGTCTATCGGTTCACGTTGCGGCCGGGCCTTGTCTTTCACGACGGCAGCCCGCTGACCGCGCACGACTCGGTGTTCTCGCTGACCACACTGAAGGAAAAAGGACACCCGATTATCACGGCGATCCTGCGGGATTTCGAAGGCGCTGAAGCTGTCGATGACACAACTGTTGTCGTGCGCTTCAAGGAAAAGCGCGCCCGCGACGTGCCACTCTACGTCGCAGGCTTGCCGATCTTCTCGCGTGCCTATTACGCAAAGCGGCCCTTCGAGGAATCCACGCTCGATATTCCGACTGGCAGCGGGCCTTACAAGGTTGGCCGTTTCGAAGCGGGGCGATACATCGAATACGAGCGCGTCAAGGACTGGTGGGGCGCCAAACTGCCTACGCAAATCGGCCTGAACAATTTCGATGTGATCCGTTACGAATTCTATCGCGACCGCGACGTGGCCTTCGAGGGCTTCACCGGAAAGAACTACGCCTTCCGTGAAGAATTCACATCACGGATCTGGGCAACGCGATACGACTTCCCGGCGATGCGCGATGGTCGCGTGAAGCGCGATGTCCTGAAGGATGAGACGCCCTCGGGCGCGCAGGGCTGGTTTCTGAATACGCGCCGTCCGAAATTTCAGAATGTGAAGCTGCGCGAGGCGCTGATCTACGCATTCGATTTCGAATGGACCAACCGCACCATCATGTACGGCTCCTATGACCGTACGCATTCGGTGTTCCAGAATTCCGACCTGATGGCAAAGGGCAAGCCGAGCGACGATGAACTGAAGCTGCTGGAACAATTCCGCGGCAAGGTCCCGGACGAGGTCTTCGGCGATCCTTTTGTGCCGCCGGTGACGGACGGTTCGGGACACGATCGCAACCTGCTGCGCCGGGCGACCCGCCTGCTCAACGAGGCCGGTTACCCGATCAAGGACGGCAAGCGAATGACGCCGAAAGGCGAGCGGATGATCATCGAATTCCTGCTCGACGAGCCAAGCTTCCAGGCTCATCACATGCCCTATATCAAGAATCTCAGCGTGCTCGGGATCGATGCCAATATCCGACTGGTCGATCCGGTGCAGTTGAAGTCCCGCACCAATGATTTCGATTTCGACGTCGTGATCCAGCGCTTCAGCTTCTCGACCGTCCCGGGCGAGTCCCTGCGATCCTATTTCTCGTCCCGGGCGGCCGACATCAAGGGATCACAGAATCTCGCCGGGATCTCCGATCCGGCCATCGACGCGCTGATCGACATCATCATCGCGGCGCCCACCCGCCCGGAATTGGTGACGGCCTGCCGGGCTCTGGACCGGGTTATCCGTTCCGGCCGATACTGGGTGCCGCACTGGTACAAGGCCTCGCACTGGATCGCATATTGGGACATGTTCGACCGGCCCGCGCAGGGCAAGCCAAAATATGCCCGCGGTATTCCGGAAACATGGTGGTACGATCCCGCCAAAGCGGCGCAACTGGAGCGGCGAGGTTAGCGTTCTCGCTATGCCTGGTTCCCGCGGGATGGCAAAAAAAGCCACGATGGGCGGAATGACATGAGTGCCTACATACTTCGTCGCCTGCTGCTGATGATCCCGACCCTGTTCGGGATCATGCTGGTCTCCTTCGTGGTGATCCAGTTCGCACCTGGCGGCCCGGTCGAACGCGTGATTGCCCAGCTATCGGGGTCGGACACCGGAGCGACCTCTCGCATTTCGGGTACGCCGGGCGGCGATTTCGTCAGCCGCGGCATGGAAGGCGGCGCCGGGCTGGATGGCGGCGCCTCCAAATATCGCGGTGCACAAGGCCTCGACCCGGAATTCATCAAGCAGCTCGAACGGCAATTCGGCTTCGACAAGCCGGCTTATGAGCGCTTCGCCCTGATGCTGTGGAATTACGTGCGCTTCGATTTCGGCAAGAGCTATTTCCGCGATGTGTCGGTGATCGATCTGATCAAGGAAAAGCTACCCGTCTCGATCTCGCTTGGCTTTTGGATGATGCTACTCGCCTATGCGGTCTCGATCCCGCTGGGCATCCGCAAGGCGGTGCACGACGGCACGCGGTTCGACGCCTGGACCTCGGGGGTCATCATCGTCGCCTACGCTATCCCGGGCTTTCTGTTCGCGATCCTCCTCATCATTCTGTTCGCCGGCGGCTCGTTCCTGGACTGGTTCCCGCTGCGCGGGCTGAAATCCGATAACTGGGCGCTACTGCCCTGGTACAGTAAGATCATCGACTATTTCTGGCACCTGACGCTGCCGCTGGTGGCGATGTCGCTCAGTGCCTTCACCACTATGACGCTGCTGACGAAGAATTCCTTCCTCGACGAGATCCGCAAACAATACGTGCTGACCGCTCGCGCCAAAGGCTGCAAGAATGCGCGGGTGCTTTATGGCCACGTATTCCGTAACGCGATGCTGATCATCATCGCGGGCTTCCCGTCGACCTTCGTTGCGGCATTCTTTGCCGAATCCCTCCTGATCGAAACGATCTTCTCCCTCGACGGGCTTGGATTGCTTGGCTTTGAAAGCATCATGAACCGCGACTACGCGGTCACCTTCGCGACGCTCTATATCTTCGCGCTGGTCGGCCTTTTCGTCAGCCTGATTTCCGACGTGGTCTATACGCTGGTCGATCCACGCATCGACTTCGAGGCGCGCGAGGTCTGATCATGGATGCGCGTGTCCCAACAACCATGCCGGAAACGTCGTCGATTGGACCGACGGGCCTGGTCATACCGCCGGAGCGCCGGCCGCTCCGCCTTTCGCCCATCAACAAACGCCGGTGGCAAAACTTTAAGCGCAACCGGCGCGGCTTCATCTCGCTCTTCGTTTTCCTTTTCCTGTTCGTGACCTCGCTGTTCGCGGAAGTGATCGCAAACGACAAGCCGTTCATGATCCAGTACGACGGCCGCTTCTATTTCCCCGCGATCTTCACCTATGCGGAGACAACGTTCGGCGGCGAGTTCGAGACGGCGGCGGATTATCGCGACCCGTATCTGCAAGAGAAGATCGCCGAAAAAGGCGGCCGGATGTGGTGGCCGCCGATCCGCTACTCGTATCGCACGCACAATCTCGATTTGCCGACGCCGGCTCCGTCGAAGCCGACCTGGATGCTCACGGAAGAGCAATGCCGGCCGGTGGTCGAGCGCAAGAAGCTGACCGGTTGTCGAGACCTCGAATATAACTGGCTCGGCACTGACGATCAGGGCCGCGACGTGCTCGCCCGCATCATCTACGGCTTCCGCATCTCGGTGCTGTTCGGGCTGATCCTGACCAGCATTTCGTCCGTGATCGGCGTGACGGCCGGAGCGATCCAGGGCTTCTTCGGCGGCAAGGTCGATCTGTTCTTCCAGCGCGGGCTCGAAATCTGGACATCGGTGCCGACACTGTTCCTCCTGATGATCATTTCGTCGGTGCTGACCCCGAGCTTCTGGGTGCTGCTTGGCATCCTGCTGCTGTTTTCCTGGGTGTCGCTGGTCAATCTGGTGCGCGCCGAATTCCTGCGCTGCCGCAACTTCGAATATGTCATGGCCGCGCGCGCGCTCGGCGTATCGAATATCCGGATCATGTTCCGGCACCTGCTACCGAACGCGATGGTCGCCACGCTGACGATGCTCCCATTCCTGTTGTCGGCCTCGGTCGGCACGCTGACGTCGCTCGACTTCCTCGGCCTCGGCCTGCCGCCGGGTTCGCCGTCGCTTGGTGAATTGCTGTCGCAAGGCAAGGCCAATATCCAGGCGCCGTGGCTTGGCCTGTCCGGCTTCTTCACGATCGCGATCATGCTGTCGCTGCTGGTGTTTATCGGCGAAGCCGTGCGTGACGCCTTCGATCCGCGAAAGATTTTCTCATGAGTGTGCCCCCGCTTCTCAGCGTGAAGGATCTTTCGATTGCCTTCACGCAAGCCGGCCGGACGAGCCGGGCCGTGGACCGCATTTCCTTCGACGTGCGGCCGCGCGAGACGGTCGCGCTCGTGGGCGAATCCGGGTCCGGCAAGTCCGTCACCGCGATGTCCGTGATGAAGCTGCTGCCCTATCCGGCCGCAAGCCATCCCACCGGCACGATCCACTTCAAGGGCAAGGAATTGCTCGGGATGTCGGAACGCGCCATGCGCCGCATTCGCGGCAACGACATCACGATCATTTTCCAGGAGCCGATGACCTCGCTGAATCCGCTCCAGACCATTGAGAGGCAGATTCGCGAAATTCTGGAGCTCCATGCCGGCCTTCGTGGCGAGGCCGCAAAGAAGCGGGTGATCGAACTGCTGACTCAGGTCGGCATCCCCGATCCTGTCGGCCGCCTGCAAAGCTATCCGCACCAGATGTCGGGCGGCCAGCGACAGCGCGTGATGATCGCGATGGCGCTCGCGAACGAGCCCGAACTCCTGATCGCCGACGAGCCAACAACCGCTCTGGACGTGACCGTCCAGGCCCAGATCCTGAAGCTGTTGAAGGATCTGCAGTCACGGCTTGGCATGGCGATGCTGTTCATCACCCATGACCTCGGCATCGTGAAGAAGATCGCAGACCGCGTCTGCGTCATGAATCAGGGCAAGATCGTCGAACAGGGTGAGGTCGGCCGCGTCTTCTCAGCGCCGGAACACCCCTACACGCGCGCGCTTCTGTCCGCGGAGCCGTCGCCCGATCCCGCTCCGCTGCAGCCGAACGAACCGGTGATGGTGAAAACCAACGATCTCAAGGTCTGGTTTCCCATCAAGCGCGGCGTGCTGCGTTCGACAGTCGGACATATCAAGGCGGTGGATGGCGTCTCCATCGAGGTGCGCAAGGGCGAAACCCTCGGCATCGTCGGCGAATCCGGCTCCGGCAAGACCACGCTTGGCCTCGCGATCCTGCGCCTGATCTCGTCCGAAGGACCGATCGTGTTCATGGGCAAGGAGGTCCAGGATCTGACCTTCAAGGAGATGCGGCCGTTCCGCCACGCGATGCAGGTGGTGTTTCAGGATCCCTATGGCTCGCTCAGTCCACGCATGTCGGTCGCCGACATCATTGAGGAAGGGCTGGAAGTGCATCACCCCGACATGCCCAAGCATGAGCGTGAGGCTATGGTGGTGCGCGCGCTGACCGACGTCGGCCTTAATCCGGAAACGCGTTTCCGCTACCCGCACGAATTCTCCGGCGGGCAGCGCCAGCGCATCGCGGTCGCTCGCGCCATCGTTCTGCAGCCGAAATTCGTGGTGCTCGACGAGCCGACCTCGGCGCTGGACATGCTGATCCAGTGTCAGATCTGCGACCTGCTCCGCAGTCTGCAGAAGCGGCTGGGTCTGACCTATCTGTTCATCTCGCACGATCTCAAGGTCGTTGCCGCGCTTGCGAGCCGGCTGATCGTCATGCGCAACGGGAAGATCGTGGAAGAAGGTCCGGCCAAGGAGCTGTTCAAGAATCCGAAGACCGACTACACGCGCGCATTGTTTGCGGCCGCGTTCGACCTCGAGACAGCATCCGCCGACGTGGTTGCGCAGTAATTGCGTCGTAAAAGCGGCGCGGCGATCATAACGCAAACTTGATTGCGCCTTTGCCGTCATATGCGTAAGAACGCATATGACCTTCTGATCGGATTCTCATGTCTCGTCTCATCTTCGCTCTCTCGCTCGTTGTCGCGCTAACGTCATCCGCGCTTGCCCAGGGGCTGCCGACACAGTTCCCGATCCTCAACGAGGACGGGAGCAGGATCGCCAATCACGCCATCGCCGCAGGGAGCATTGCCGCCGCTGAGAAACTGCCGGGCGCGGTCGTGGCCGCGAACCCAAAGGGCGACGTGACGCTGGTGGAATTCTACGATCTGAACTGTCCCTATTGCCGGCGCGCATCGGCCGACGTGGAGGCATTGCTGCAAGCCGACAAGAAGCTGCGATTGGTGCTGGTCCCGTTCCCCGTGCTCGGCATTCCCTCGATCCTGGCCGGACGCGTAGAGATCGCGGTATCCAGGATGCTGCCGCCGAATGAATTCTACCGCTACCACCGCGCGCTTTACGCCGGTCGCGGCGTGATCGACGGGCAGCGCGCGCTGAGTGCGGCGTCCGGCTTCAATCTCGATCTGCAGAAGGTGCTTGAGGCCGCCAACGAGGACGGCATCACCGACATCATGAAGGCACATGTCCGCTTTGCCGACACGCTCACGCTCAAGGCAACGCCGTCATATCTGATCGGCGATGTTGCCATTCAGGGGCACCCCGGGCGAAAGAGCCTGAAAGGCGTGATCGACCAAGTCCGCCAATGTGGCAAAGCCGTGTGCTGATTCCAAAAACGGCGGTCTAGGCGACCGATCAGGTGCGCGTAATCCCGCGCCGGATCGAGGAAACCTCACTGCCCGCGTCCTTGATCCGCGCGATCGCCTGATCGATCGGCTCGATCACGACCGACATGTGATGCGCATTGGCGTGAATGATGGTGTTGGTGTCGCGGACCAGAGCTACGTGGCCTTTCCAGAAGATCAGGTCTCCACGCTGCGGCATCGATAGCGCGTCAGCGGCATTGACAACCGCCCCGAGCGCGCTCTCCTGCATGTCGCT
>NZ_DATMRV010000044.1:0-6335 GCF_035565795.1 Pseudorhodoplanes sp. | reverse complement strand
GTAAATCGCAAGAGCGAGCGCAAGGTCGAGCGCGGTCAGCCCCTGGATGACAGCGAGCACGGATTCGTTGGCCGACTTTCGGCCGTGCCAGCGCCCGTTGGCGACTTCGCCGATGCCTTCGACGCTCGCCTTGATCTCAGGGGCAGTCAGCGCTCCGTCCGTCACCCAGCTTGAGAGGTCGCCCTGATAGAGCGCGTAGTCGAGATCGTCGACGAAACGGTGCGCGGCATTGTGCCAGATGCCGACATCGAACTCCGGACCGCCCCCCATCGACAACACTCTCGCGCCGGGCTTGATCCAGTCCGAATTCACGATGCGTTCGGAAGCAGTGGTGATGGTGGCCACGATATCGGCTCCGCGTACCGCCTGTTCGACACTATCCGCGACCGCAACGCACTGGCCGACATTGCGGGCCAGCCGCTCGGCCGATTCCCGCGTTCGCGCGGCGACGAAGATCATTTCCGGTGCGCACAGTTCGACGAAGGCGCGCGCCATATGTGTCGCGATGGCGCCGGCGCCGATCAGGGCGATGCGCGGGTTTGTGCGGGGCATGAGCCAGCGCGCCACTACCGCGCCCGATACACCGGTGCGGAACGCATAGAGCCAGTTCTCCTCCAAGAAGAGGATGGGTGCGCCGCTCTCGAGATCCCACAGCATGAGCCGGGGATGGCCGCGTGAACTGAGCCGCGCACCGGCAATGCCGTCTCGCTTCAGGATGGCGCCCTTGAGCTGGATGCGGTGCGGCGGCCCGGCGATCCGCATCGCGGAGGGCGTCGACGGTTCGACCTCGCCATTGCCGAGCGCCTTGTAAGTGTCGGCGATGATTCCGGCGGCCTCGGCGATCGAAAGTGCATCGACCGTCTCGGCCGCCGAAATCATGCGCATGTCGATTGACCCTTTATCCAATCAGACCAGGATTTTTCCGCCGCGCGTCAGCGTCTGTCCGTCAACCGAGATTTCCGGATAGCGGATCACGCCTTCGAGGCGAAGTTTGGCGTGGCAGGTGCCGCCAAGCGCCATGGTGTCGCCCATTCCGATATGGGAGGTAGCGTACATCTTCTTGTCAGTCCGCATCCAGCCGGTCGGCGTTACTTTCGGATTGAGACCGATCGAGATCTCCGCCGGGCAGTTGTAGCTGTTCTTGTCGCCGTGCCTTTCGAGAATGTCGCGCCAGATCGCGGCTTCGCGTCCGCCTTCGATCTTTGTCACCCAGCCGTTTTCGACCGTGAGCTTGAGGTGCTCCTTGATCGCTCCGACTGAATGTGCGGTGAGATCGAACACCACGGTGCCGTTGCCGGTGCCTTCGACCGGGCAGACATGGGCTTCGCCGTCCGGGAACGCGCATCCACCGCCTCCGCCGGGCTTCAACTGAACCGGCATGCCGGCGATCGAGCGGCCGGGGCGGCCCTTGATGCTCGCTGTGAGATTGGTGCCGTTCGGACAGGTGACGTGACAGGTTTCGCCTTCGGTGAATACCTTCGCGATGCGCAGGCCGACTTCGTTGATCGCCACATAGTCGGCGCCGGCTGGACCGTCCGGCGAAAGCATCGCGGGCGTCAACTCTTCCATCAACAGGTGACGCTTGTTGTTGTCGATGAGCTCTTCGGTGATGGTCGCATGCGCCATAGCGGTTGATGTGAGATAGACGATGAGATCGAGCTCGGGGTCGAGCGCCGCGCGATGGATCGCGCTCATCGGGTTGGAGGAATGCGTGACGCGGGGCTCCATGACGCCAACGGCGACTTCCATTCCGAGATCCTTCGCGGCTCGCGAAAAACCCTGCCAGAGGATCGGATCCATCTTGGTGTCGGTGATAACGAAAATCTTGTCGCCGGCCTTTGCGTTAAGCTTTAGCGGCGTCTGCATCACCTTTGCGATGTCATCCACGCTGGCAGTCATTTTGGTTTCTCCTTGTGGGGCGGCAGCCGTTGGGCCATTGGCAAATCTGGTAGCAGCCCCTAACATTCCGTTCAACAAAAGGTCTTTCCGTTGAGCGAAATAGGATGTCATGAGTAAACAGGACTTTGAAGGCCGCGTCGCGATCGTAACGGGGGGCGCCGGCGGGATCGGAAGCGCAACGGTCCAGCGGTTCCTCGCTGCCGGCGCGAAAGTCGCGGCGTTCGACCGCGATCAGGGCCGGCTTGATCAACTCAAGGCCGCGTCCTCCGGGCCAGTGTCGATCCATTGCGTCGACGTGACACAGTGGGATGCTGTCAGCGAGGCCGTCGACAAGGTCGAGGCAGAGTTCGGTCGAATCGACATTCTGGTCAATGTCGCGGGCGGCGGCTCGCCGACCACGATCCAAAGCGCAACCCCCGAAGACTGGGGTCGCATTGTCGGACTGAACCTGACGGCGCCATTCTATTGCATCAAGGCCGTGGCGCCGGCGATGCGTCGCGTCGGTGGCGGACAGATCGTAACGGTTGGTTCGCTGGCAGCGTTCCAGATGTCATTCAACAATGGCGTCAGTTACACCGCTGCCAAGTCAGGCGTGCTCGGAATGACCCGTCATGCGGCATTCGAACTTTCGCGCGACAATATTCGTGTCAACGCGGTGTTGCCGGGGCCGGTGATGACCCCACAGATGGATGCAAAGATCGATGCCAAGAGCAGAGCGGCGGTGCCCAAGCAGGTTCCGCTCGGTCGCTGGTTGTCGCCCGACGAGATCGCCGATCCGATACTTTTCTTCTGCTCCGACGCGTCCCGCGGCTGTACCGGCACGCATGTCATCGTCGATGGCGGACTGCATGTCGGCGCGCAATATGATCGCGAGACTTACTTCGCGAAGCGCGGTGAGTAGAGCGCCTCTTATCCCTCCCCCGTTGGGGGGAGGGATAATCTGAATGCTGCCCGCGGAGCTATTACTTCTTTTCCTGCGACAGGCTCGCCAGCAATTCCTTGTTCTCGGCGATCTCGTCAGACACCATCTTTTTGAACTCGGCAGGCGACAGCGGCATCACGTCGCCGCCAAGCTTGGCGAAGCGATCTTTTGCCTCCGGCATCTCCAGCGCGGCCATGGTCGCTGCATGAATCTTCTGTACCAGCTCTGCCGGCATGCCCTTTGGACCAAACAGGCCGACCCACGCGCCCATGCGCATCTTGAGGCCGCTCTCGCCGATGGTCGGAACGTCGGGGATCAGCGGTGAACGCTTTTTGGCGGTCGACGCGATCGGGATCAGTTGCTTGTTGTCCATGAAGGCGCGGCCCGATGCCAGCGGAGCGATCACGAAATCAACCCGGCCCGCAGCCGTATCGGCGATCGCTTCCGGCGCGCCGCGATAGGGGACGTGAGTCAGTGTGATCTTGGCGGCTGCGCGCATGCGCTCGACTTCGAGATGCGAGGCGCTGGCAACGCCGCTCGAGCCGAACATCACTTCGCCCGGCGTCTTGCGTGCTTTCTCGATGAGTTCGGTGACCGACTTGATGCCTTTGGTCGGCGAAACCCAAATGACGGCCGGCAGGTCCGCCAGCGCGGCAATCGGCGTCAGATCCTTCTCGGTGTCATACGGCAGCGACTTCTGCACCGCGGGCAGCGAGGCAATTGCGGACGATGTGACCAACAGGCGATAGCCATCCGGCTCCGAATTCGCGACGACGTGGGCGCCGATCGAGCCGCCCGCACCCGGCCGGTTCTCGACCACGATCGGCTGTTTCAGCGTGGTCTTAAGTCCGTCGGCGACCGTGCGAGCGATCAGATCGGTGCCGCTGCCGGGTGTGATGTTGACGATGATGGTGACGGGCCGGTTCGGATAGTCGGACTGTGCCAGGGCCGAACCCGACAATGCTGTGAGGACGGCCGCAGCGGCGATCACGCTCTTCATGGAGTTGCTCCCGTTGTTCGTTCTATTTAGTGGGCTCGCTCGGCTGGCGTCCGCGCACCTCGACACCCGCGATCTTCTCGAAATAGCGGACCATCGCAGTCAGGTCGCTTTGCGCGCCGATGGCGTCGGTGATGAGAGGCCACATCTCCGCAACTTTCTCACCGACCGGCGTAGATGCCTGCATCTCGCGGCCGAGGCGGATGTAGAGTTCCATGTCCTTGAGCCCGATGCCGATCGGTCCGCCATAGGCGAACTTGCGCGGCAGCACCGATTTCGGAAACTTGTCGACGCTCGCCGTGTTGCGCCCGGTCCCGGCGTTGATGACCTCGATCAGCGCGTCCGCATCCACGCCCGCCTTGACGCCCGCGACCATTGCTTCCGACGTGATCATCATGGCGGTGAGCGAGAGCGCGTTATTGACGATCTTGGCGACCTGTCCGAGGCCCGGCTTGTCACCGACGACGATGGTGCGGCCGGCGAGTCGCGAAAGGACCGGCGCGACCGCCTCGCGCGCGTCCGGCGCCCCTGACAGGATCGTTGTGAGCTTGCCTTCGCGGGCCCAGCTTGGGCCCCCGCTCACGGGCATGTCGAGCACGGCGATATCAGCAGCAGCAAGCTTGCCGGCGATTTCGCTAATGGTCGGCTGGCCGATTGTCGATGCCTCGATGTAGATGCGAACGGCTTTGCCGTTGATGACGCCGTTCGTGCCATAGGCGACATCGCGGCTGATTTTTTGCGACGGCAGGCAGGCAAAAACGATCTCGGCGCGGTCCGCCACATCTCGGGGCGTTGCGACCGCAACCGCACCCTTGGCGGTCAAGGGCGCCGTGCGGCTCGCGTCCGGATCGCATATAATAAGGGGATAGCCCGCTTCGGCGAGGCGGAGCGCCATGGCACCGCCCATGTGACCGCAACCGATGAAGCCCAGCAGCACCGCCATCGTCTCCGGGAGGACTGCCGCTTCTTAGTCGAATTTCAGCTTCAGTTCGCGCACGAGCGGCTCCCAAAGCTCTTTCTGCTCGCGAACCATCGCTAGCACTTCCTTGGGCGAAGCGAGCGTCATCTCGTAGCCGCGCTTCTCGAAGTCCTTCTGGATATCGGGCTCCTTGACCACGGCATTGAGATCGGCGCTGAGCTTTTCGATCGCTGCATCCGGCGTCCCGGCGGGCGCGCCTATGATGAAGCGCACGGTACCTGATACGTCGCCTAGACCGGATTCCTTTAGCGTCGGCACATCCGGCGCCAACTTGCTGCGCCTGTCGCTCGCGAGCGCCAGCGGGCGCAGCTTGCCTTCCTGGATCAGCGGCAGGACGGAGCTGAAGCTGAGTGTGCCGAAATCCAGCACGCCCGAGAGGAGATCGGTGATCGCGGTCGCGGACCCTTTGTAGGGGACATGCGTGAACTCGACGTCGTTCAGCCGCCCAAGACGCTCGGTCGCGAGGTGCTGCGGCGAGCCGACCCCGGCCGACGCGAAATTGACCTGTTTCCGCCGCGCTTTGCCCTCGGCCATCAGGTCGGCGATGGTTTTGTATTTCGAGTTCGGATTGGTGACGATCACCGCCGGCGATTCCGCGACGCCGCCGACCCAGATGAAGTCCTTCTGCGGATCGTACGGAAGGTCCCTATAGATTGAGGGATAGATGCCGACGATCGTTGCCTGCACCAGCAGAGTATGACCGTCCGCTTTGGATTTCGCGACAACGCCTGCGCCGATATTGCCGCTGGCGCCCGGCCGGTTGTCGATCACGACGGGCTGACCGAGTTTCGCCGAATATTTGTCCTGGATCAGCCTGACCAGAATGTCCGTTCCGCCGCCCGGCGGGAACGGCACGACCACACGCACCGGCTGCGACGGGAATTGTTGGGCGACGGCATTTGAGCCACCGAGAATGATCGCGACGATCATCAGCAACGCGGACACACGCATACATTTCCTCCCGGGCATCCGCTGAGACGGCTGCTCCTGCTTGTTGTCGGATTTGTGCCGAAGTTCCGCTAGATGGTCAATCGTTCTGTGATTCAGAATTTGAGACTTTCCCTGCAAACGACGCAGAGTGAACCACCCGACCGTAATCAAGGGCGAACGCTTCCGAAACGTCAACTGTCGGAAGCGTGATGACGAAACGCGCGCCGCCGAACCGGCTGCTGTTATCGACAGTGATCGTTCCCCCGTGGGACGTCGCGATGGAGCGGCATATGGCGAGGCCCATACCCATTCCGCCCTCCTTGGTCGTGAAAAAGCTGTCGAATATCTGACCAAGATGATCGGCAAGGATGCCCGGACCGCTGTCCTCAATCGTACAGCAAACCGCGCCTTCCCTCGATAGCGCCGTAGTGATCGCGATCTTGCGGAGGGCGCCTTCCGAATGCTGCGTTGCCTGGATCGCGTTGATGCAGAGATTGACGACAAGCTGCTGAAGCTGCGTTCGGTCCCCCAATATCGGAGGCGTGTCGTTTTCTACCTTGTAAGTGACAATTGTCGATCGTGATTTGATTTCCTGCCGCAGGAAAAGC
>NZ_DATMRV010000043.1:0-47705 GCF_035565795.1 Pseudorhodoplanes sp. | reverse complement strand
GGTGCGGCGCCTGCTGTCTGCCTCGCACGCAGACACCGGGACGCTCCGGGTTGGCCGTCCGGCCCCACTACGGGGGTCTGCAGGTAGTCCTGCTGGACGATGGCCTGGTCGAACGCGGGCCAAAGCCTGCGGGATCGGAGGGGGCGAGGCTCCTTCTGTCCAGGCCCGGAAGAACGGCTCCGGGGCGCGAAATCGCCGATGGACGGCGCGCCGAGAGGCGGCTGCGCTCCAGCAATGAAGCGCAGCATTCAGGACTGGCCTGCGCTTGTCGGCGCGCCGTCCGCCCCTCTCCTCACAGGCCGGGCGCATGCGCGTCGCGGCAATATTCACGCGTGGCTGTTTGAGATTTGAATGAAGGATTGCGCCCCGAAGCGTGCCGTCATCGTTCCGGGAAACAGGCCGATTTAGTTTTCCTGCGTGCGGCAACGAAGGCAATGCAGCGAGCATATCGTGCCGGGACGACGCGAGGCGGAACTGTCGGCGCGGCGTGCGAACGCGAGTTCACTCCTCGTCATAGGCGAGATAGCGGATGATCCGCCACTTCCCATCGGGCTCCTTGCGGAACACGTCGAGCCCCGGCTCCACCGTCCTCGTTTCCTTGCCGCTGTCGTTCTCGCGAATGGTCTGCGTCCACACCACGCGGGCGATGGCGATGTCGCCCAGAACGAGGATTTCCCGGATCGCGAGCGCGTTGTGAAATCGGCGCTTCGGATCGGTCAGCGCAGTGGTGAGGAGTTCGCATTGCCGCGCATAGCCGCGCTCCGGCGCGCCGCGATATTGCGCGATGAGATCCTTCGCGAACAGGTCGCAGGTCTTGTCGGCGCGGCGGGCGTTGAAGTCATCGGTCCATTGCGCGAACGCCGCTCGGATCTCGGCCTCGGCGGACGACTGCGCGGCGGCGGGCATGATGGCGAGCGCGGCAAGCAGCAGCGCGCCGGCCATCCGCATCGCCTATGCCTCGGCGGGTGCGACGGCGGCGCTCTGTCCGCTGCGCTTCAATGCGTCGGCGACAAAGCCCGAAGCCTTCATCTCCTCGACAAAGCTGCGCAGATAGCGCGCGCCGATCGAGCGGGTCGGCTTCGTCCCCATCGCCTGGCGGATATCCATGAAGCTGTCGGCGATCACGCGGAAATCCGGCTGCGCCGCGACATACTTGTCGAGATGCTGGCGGACGCCCCCCAGCGCCTGAACATTCCAGCGCTTGAACAGCTCATCAAGACTCGCACCGTCCGGCACATCGCCGCGAACGAGTTCGGCATGCTTCAGGGTGCGCGTCAGGAACAGGTCGTAGGCCGACTTCTCACGCACGGCGATGCGCATACCGGGCTTGTCGAATTCGGAAGCCGTCGTCAGCGGCGAACCGCGGCGCACGATGTAGGTGCCCTCGATCAGCACATAGGGCGCGGTGAAGGCGATCTCGGCGGCGCGCACCGGCTCGATCGCAAGGAATGCGATGTCCCATGCCCTCGGATCGGGCGGCACGGCGCTGTTGGCATCGAAGACGCCGCCCGCACCGTCGAACGAGACGAAGTGCACGGGCACACCGAGGCGCCTGGCGAGTTCGCGGGCAAGATCGGCCGACACGCCGCGCGCCTCCTGCTCGCCAGGTCCACGCTGGGCGAGGACACCGTTGCCGTAGTTGATTGCGGCGCGCAGCGTACCCGCCGGCGCAAGGTCCTTCACGGCGTCAGCCGGCACAATGCTCATGCGGTCAGTCCGTCCGGCGGCTTACTTGAACTTCATCCGCCGTGCGTCAGCATCCATCTCCAGACAGGTGAGCAGTTCGACATAGCTGCCCGACCCCATGCTCGAGGTGCGGCCGCACACGGTGCGGTCAGCCGCCGGATAGCCGGACCAGTTGGCTTCGAGCTTCTTGAGGGCCGCCTGCTCCTCGGAGATGCAGCGGCTGTAACGCTCGTTCAGGCCGGGGCTGTCCAGCCCGCCCTTGCAGGTCGGCTCGATATTGTAACGCGGTACTGCATCGGACACGGCGAATGCGAACGGCAAAAGAAGCGCGAGCGGAGTTGGAAAGGCCATCGAAGCAGTCTCCGGAAATCTGCGTCGGAATGTAAAGCATCGCGGGCCGAAGGGGAATTGAATCCGCCGCGTTTCCGCCGCCTTTTCGCAAAAGCCGGCGTAGGTGTTAATCTATCGTTGCAATGGCAGTCCGCGCATGCACGCACAGGAGAACGTCATGGCAAAGGGACAGATGCGCTCGAGCAAGGAAAAGAAAAAGCCGAAGGCCGACAAGGTGAAGCAGCCATCGGCTTACAAGGCCGCACAGGGCCAGGCCGGAAAGAAGTAAGTGCGTCGCATCATGCGCGGACACTGTCCGCGCATGATGTCAAAGGACGCGCCTCAGGCGGCGGATTTCTTCTTGGCCGCGCGCTTCAGCGGGAAAGCCGGGCTTTCGTAGAGCGCGCGCATTTCGGCTTCGGTATAGCGCGCCTCGTTGACCTCGAGCGTCGCGCCGAGCAGCGCGCCGCCAGGCATCTCCTCGATGGCAAAACGGACGGCTTCGGCGGCGGTGTTGAAGCGCTTGTAGCTGAACGGCCCGCGAACGCGACGGCTCCGGCTCGGATACAGTTCGGCGGGCGCCTTGAAATCGAATCCGGTCAGATCACGGACCTGGGCCTGCCACCGGGCGCGGTTGATGGATTGGGGCTCATTCGCCATCGGCTTCTCTCCTGTCGCATTAAAGAATCGCAGCGACGGAAAAGCGGCGCTGGCGAGACACGATCGAAAATAAGGGCGCATCGGATGCGCGCCGGGAGCAGGACCGCTCCACCGGCCCCCCATAGATAGGAGTCTGCGGCCGAAATTGCGAGTCACGTTTGCAACACGAAGAGCAGGCATGCTTTTGCAAACGGTTTATAACAGGTTGATTTTACTACTATTTTCAATCATGCTGCATCGCAGCAAAAATTGTTGACCCGCAGGTAAAAATGCTTTATGTTTGAAATAATTTCAGACGCTGCGGCATACTCGAAAGTTTTTTAACGGGCAGACGGGCCGTCCGGCGTCATTCCATCGCGGAGCTTTCAGTCATTATGTCCGAACACCCGGTGCGCGGCTTTGTCCGCGCATTTTGCGATGCGCTTTCGGCACGCGAGCCGGCGCGCCTTTCTTGTCTCCTGCACGACGATATCGACTGGACCGTCTTCGGCCCCGTCGACCTGTTTCCGTTCTTCGGACATCGCAAAGGCAGGGCCGCGGTCATTGAGATGCTCGGCCGCATCTGCGCCATCCTCCAGTTGCGCGGCTGCGACATGGAACGCTCGCTGACCGACGGCGATCACGCGGCGAGCATGCTGCGGGTCACCGCGCGCGATCTTCGCTCGGGACGCACCCTCAGCCTGCGTCTTGCATTGTTTGCTCAATTTACGGACGGCCGGCTCACCGCGATCCGCGTGGTTTTCGATTCCTTCGATGCCGTCGAGCAGGCGCTTGGCCGGCATATCGATCTGTCGGCGGTTGCATAGATCGCGCTGCTGCGCGAACGAGCCCGGCATTGCGGCGCCCCGGCGAGTTTCGCATAATTCGACGGTGCCGCGCGCAGGAAAGGTCACATCTGCGCCGGCGATCTCGGGGAATATGGGGAGCCGGCCGATGAGGATGATGACAGCAGCGGTTGCCGCGCTTGTCGCTCTTGTTGCAAGTCCCGCTCCCGGCTTCGCGCAGTCATCCGCGGAAATGGAGACGCTTGCAGACAAGGACGTGCCCGCGGCTGTCGCAACGCGCATGAAATGCAAGTCGCCGTCCGGCCCGACGAAGCGACGCCCCTTCTCCGGCGGCTTCGTCTTCGTACAGGCCTGCACCGAAGGCTCCGACGTGCAGGTCCGCGTGGTCTATGCGACGGACCGGGACGGGACCGGAGCGCGGATCCTGCAGTTCCATCGTCCGGAAGGGCGCCGCATGTCTGCGCTTGCGACGGTCTCCTTCCTTCCCGCAGAAAACGAGATTGCGGGCACCACCGGCCGGCTCACGCGACGGATATGCCGGGCGGAAGGCCGCTGGCGCATGGAGGGCAAACAGCCCGCTCCAGGCCTCGTCTTCTGGCGTCAGACGCGGGATTGCGACGGCAAGACCGGCTGGCAAACGGTGACCGGCCGCGCCCGCTGACGCGGACCGCGCCGGTATTTTTCGCCAATTTCGCCTTATTCGCACCCCGAGACAGCCACGGAGACGGACGGCTCACGCCCTTTTGACATGCCGCAATCCGTTCTTCCTGGGGACCTGCACGGCGGGGGTTCGTCGTGCAACTGGAACGGAGTATCAACAATGACCGCCATCAAACGTCTCGGCGATGTCGATCGTCAGGCCACGAACGAATTCGAAGGCGAGATTCGGGAATTCATCCGTCGGGACGTGTCTGCCCGACGTCCCGACGCCGAAACGCTCGCGACATCGCAGGTGGAGTCGGACAACCTCAATTCACTGCTGGAGCGCGTATCCGGCGCAACCGTCGCCGAAATCGACCGGCTGATCGCTGAATTGCAGAACATCCGTTCGCTTCTCCAGAGCGAAGGCGACCGGGTCCGCCGCGAGATCACGGGATATGCCGGCCTGAGCCAATCGGCAGTCGCGACCATGAAGGTCATCAACGACACGCTCACACAATTGCGTCCGGCTGCATCTCCGGCATCGAACAGCAAGTCATCGCGGAAGACGGCCGAACTCGGCTAGGCACGGCTAGAAGCCGAAGCCGATCCCGATCCCGCCGCGGCCGCCGATTCCGATTGAAACCGGAGGCCCTGCGGGACGGCCGCCGCCTCCGCCGAAGATTTCCCGATCCGTGGGTGGCCGGATCCGCTCCTGATGCACCTCGCGCGGGGGCGGCCGACGCACCGGCGGCTCGGCCTTCCGGGGACGCTCCGGAGGACGCGCCGCCTGTTGCCGGGCCGGGGCCTTCGGCGCGGCCGGGATCGCGACGCAGCGATCGCCCTCTTCCCGTTGCCCGCTACCGCAGGTCAGCGGACAGATGCGGCCACGCTGCACCTTCACCGTTTCAAGCGCGCTGACGGTGGCGCCGCGCGTATCGAGTTTCAGGCCGGAACGCTGGTTGAATTGATCGAGGGCCTCGCGCGATTTCGCCGACCAGGTGCCGTCGGTCGAACCCGGATCGCAACCGACCCGTTTCAATTCGACCTGCAGATCGCGGGCGATTGCGCGCATGTCGACGCGCGGCTCGGGCTCGACAATTGCGGGCGTCGGGACAGCCGCAAATTGTTGCGGCGCTTGCGGCGCGGGTTGCGCAGCGACCGGAGCCGTTTCGGCACGCGGCACGAGTTTGTCGCGTTGCTGGCGCGCCAGCGATGCATAGAAACCTGACGGATGCAGCGCCAGGAACGAGTCCCAGGCCTCTTTCGTGCCGACACGTTCGGCGAATTCATAATCGCGTTGCGGATCTGCGGCCGGCTGGACCGCCTGCGGGCTTGGCACAACGGAAATCTGCCGCGTCGGCTCCGCCGGTCTGCTCCGATCCGGCACCAGCGCGACCTCCGCTCCGCCGAGCGATCCGGCCACGAAAGGTTCCTGCCGGCTGCCGGTCGTGCGCATCACATCGTCGCGCACATAACCAAGTGCAATTCGGATATCGCGGCCCGGAACGGTGAGGTTCTTCAGGATCGCGGACGCGAACGGAGAGTTATCGCCGAGCCCATCGTCCGCGGTCGAACCGGGCTTGGTCGCGAACGCGATAAGCGTATCGGTCGATACCGGCTCGACTTTGGCAAGGCCGCCTGAGACGTTACGGGTCGACACACTTCGCTGCATTGTACGCACAAACGGATTGTCGCGGCAGGCATCGAGTATGACGAGCCGCAAGCGCTTCGCCGGCTCGATTGCGCGCATCACGCGATCGAGCGACAACGCTTCGTCCTCGACGTCGAAATCGCTGACGAGCTTCGCATCGACAGGCAGAAGATAATTCGTGCCGTTCACCTCGATGCCATGACCGGCGAAATACACTACCGCGATGTCGGCATCACGTGCGGCCGAAGTGAAATCGCGCGCGACGCGCTTGAATTCGAGATTGCCGAGATCGAGCCTGGTCTCGACCACCGAAAAGCCAGCCTCGCGGAACAACGCCGCGATTGCGTTGGCGTCCTTACCCGGATTGGCGAGCGGAGTGGCGTTCTGATAGGCGCTGTTGCCGATGATTAATGCCACGCGCTTTTCAGCGCGGACGTCCGCGCTGGCGAATGCAAGGGCGAACAGTCCCAGAATGATCGTCGTCAGATGCCTCATCGCGCAACCTTCCGACCGGGGAGACTGGTAAATCCTACCAGCGCAACCCCAGCCATCCAAGCTGAGTCGATCAAAAGTCCGGTAGGGTTCACGCGGGTTTGTACAGAACGGTGCGCGCGCCAGGACCGCTTACTGAGTTCCGTCGGCCTTCGTCACCATGTCGACGACCTGACGCTTGGCCGGGTCGACGATCACGATGGTTTCATCCGGAAGCTTCGCGAATTTGAAATCGCGCAGCAGCCCGATCCGGTCCTTCACCGAGATCGGCATGTCATTCAGGATCACCGAATCCGGGATTTCCGAACCGATTGTGACCTGACTGCCGTCCGGAATGCGTCGCGCAGGTTCGCTTCCGATCTCGCGATAGATCGTCCGCTTGTGATCTGCCGTGAGTCCGATGCCCGGCGTTCCAATTCCCGGCGTCGAATCCCTTGTGCCGGTCGTCTGCGCGACCGAAGACGCGGCAGGCAGCATGAGCGACGCAACAACGATTAATGCGGACCTGACATATCTGTTGGGCATCGCAAGAGTCCGGCTAATGGCGCCCTTTTGGCTTACCCGGCGCCGGCTGAGTCACGCTCACCGGATCGGAACCGACCATGCTTTCCTCGAGCCCTTGCTCGAGCTTTTTCTCCGACTCACGCGCGCCAGCGCCTTGCGCCGGTTGTTTTTTGATGTCCGGATTACCGCCGCGCTTTTCGGTCGAGGGATGCGCCATTCCTATGCTCCTGAAAAACTGTCCGGAGCACAACGCTAGCCTGCGGAAGCAGGTTCCCCGCAGGGACGCCTAACGTTTGGACACGATCACCTGGTCGTGATGGGCGTCGACCGGCATGTTGACATGCGACGTAACGACAACGAGCGCGATCAAACCGACAATCGCGACAACGCCGCCATATGCCAGCCCGACCAGCCGCAGTCCCCGCTTATCCGCCATATCCCAGCCCATAATTCTCGCGCGGCTCCTTCTGGCAGCCGCGGGCGTGCATTAGCGTGGAGTGATTGATTATTCGATAATACCAACGACGTATTTGCCGAGCGGATTGACCAGAGCAATCCGGTTGCCGGTCTTCACGTAGTAATATGGTGCGACCCAGGGCAGCTGCTGCGCGACCGATTCCGGCACCGGTTTGAGTTCGACCGATTGCGGAACCACGACGGTCTCTTCAAGAGCGACGCCGCTTGGCAATTGCGAAGATTTCTCCTGTGCAAGCGCATCAACGATCGTGCGCCTCTGGTCGGCGGTAAAGTTGAAGGTATGCGTCAGGATCGGCTGCTGGTCGTGCTCGAAGATCGAAGCGTTATGCGCCGCCGTGTCCTGCGATGACGGGACCACATCTCCCGCGACACGAGGTTTGGCGTTGTTGATGGGCTGATCTGCCGGCGCGAGACCGACTGTCGATTCCGGGTTATGCACAGGCTGCGGTGTCTGCAGAGCCGGCTGCGTCGAGCCTTTCGGCTGCGCCATGGATGGATCATCACCTGCCTGCCCGGGAGCCGGCGTTTGTGTTTGCGCAAACGCGGCGCTTGCGCTGCCAGCCAATGCCAGGACTGCGAGAACGGGAAGGATGCGTTTCATGACTGTGGTCCTTCGTGTGGACGCACAACGTGCCCGGAACCGCAGACGTTCCCGACTTGCCGCTAAACCATCGTATAGGCGCCGGACATCATCGCGACGGGATAGCGGTTGGACGCGCCAAAGATCGCGACACGGCCAAAGCTGGTTGTAGTGCCGGCACGGATGACGCGCGCGTCCGCCAGCAGATCGAACTGCGCCGGACCGAGGAAATGGGCCGTCTGATCGACAGCGGACATTGGCCGGTAGCCGTTCCAGGCCGCGGCGCAGGCAAAGACCATCGCCGCATCCGCAAAAGCCATCAGCGCCTGGCTGGATATGGTTTTGCCATCCGTGCAGAGCTTGCGGGTGAACGGAAGGCGGAGCACCGCGCCGGGGCACCAGTCGAGTCCAGCACCGGATGGACGCCAAGCTTCGACCGCCTCGATCAGAAGCCCGAGATCCTGGGTCCAAGGCGGAATTACCTCCAGCATCAGGCGGCTGGCGGCCCGTAGCCCGAACATGCTTGGCGTCGGTGCAGCAGCGTTCGCCGGCATCCTGCTCCCGCGTGCCCCAGGCACGCCTCACGCCGCGAAGCGCGGCGGCCTCGCCCCGGATGGCAGTATCATCGGGAAACCGAGTCGCGGTAAGCCGATATTGGCTGGCGGCGCCGAAAGCCTGTGCAAAAGGATCGCGCAACACTGCGCCAGAAAACGCTGACAAAGCCCCGTCTGGGGGCGTGTGCCCCTTGACCGGACCCGTACACATCTGCACCGTCTGCTGACTTGCTTTGTTGGGGGAACCATGTCCGTCAGGCGCATCAGTCTTGTGCTCACCGCACTCGCTGCGGTCATGGGCTTTGCGTCGCAGGCCCAGGCTGCCAATTGGCTGGAGAAGAACTTCTGGATGAGCGGCCCGCGCTACAGCGGCAAGCTGCCGTCCTGCGACAGCGGCTGGGCCCTCGGCACCATCCAGTTGCGCTTCAGCGGCAAGGAATCGGCGTTCTGGAATTCAAGTCTTGGAATCGTGAAGTTCGACGAGATCCACGAAACCGCGAATCGACCTTGGGCGTCCGACACGATTCCGCGTCGTTTCTGCACGGCGCGCGCGCTGTTGTCCGACGGCATCTGGCGGCCGGTGCATTACCTGATCGGCGAAGACATGGGCATGATCGGCGCAACCTGGGACGTGGAATGGTGCGTGGTCGGACTGGACCGCAACTGGTCGAGCAATCCGGCGTGCCGGATGATGCGGCCCTGACATCCAGGCCTCAGCTCTTTTGTTCTTGTAATGTTCTCATCGTCGCGCTAGCCTCGCGCCGGTTTGCATTTTCCGTCGGGGGCGTAGCATGACGACGACGATCACGGACCGTATTGCGGTCAGCCTTGCCTTCACGCTGATCTTGCTGGTTTCGGCACTCGCACAGGACGCTCAGCCGAACTCGGTGGCGGGCGCAGCCGAACGCTTCGCGCAGGAGCGCTTTGCGCAGGACCGTTTCCAGCCGCGCTTCCAGTCCGACAGTCGGCGCGATCCTCGCAATCAGCCTGGAAATTTCGACTTCTATGTTCTGGCGCTGTCCTGGTCGCCCTCGTTCTGCGAAGCATCGCGGGAACGCAATGGCGGCCGCTCGAACCAGCCCCAATGCGCCGGCGAACGTCCCTATTCGTTCGTCGTCCACGGCCTGTGGCCGCAGCATGAACGCGGCTTCCCGCGCGACTGCCAGGTGCCGGCGCCGCGATTGTCGCGCAACATCGTCAACACCATGCTCGACATCATGCCGTCCCAGCGGCTGGTGTTTAACCAGTGGGACCGGCACGGCACCTGCACCGGGATGGACGGCCAGAAGTATTTCGACACGGTGCGCAAGGCGCGCGAAATCATTCAGATCCCGACGAAATTCCAGGACATCAGCAACTATCTGGCGGTGACGCCGGGCGATGTCGAGAAGGCCTTCATGGAGGCCAATCCGGGACTGGCGGCCGACGCGATCACCGTCACCTGCGACCATCGCCGCTTGAGCGAGGTCCGCATCTGCATGTCGAAGGATCTGCAGTTTCGCGGTTGCCCCGAGGTGGACCGGCGCTCCTGCCGCAGCGACAAGGTGATGATGCCGCCGGTTCGCGGCGGCTGAGCATCCCCGGGCCTCAAGGGGCAGCGTAGCCGGCGCGGATTCGTCGAAAATCCGCGCGTTACGGGAAATCACGCAGTAATCGGCGGTTCCTAGCCTTCGCGCGGTTCTCCGGCCGAACGATGTCCCGCCTCAAAGCCTATCTTCACGTCGCCGTCCTGCAGTTTGGTCTCGCCTATATTGCGCTATGGGCGATCACCTTTGTGGCGCTGGATTACGGGCCATTGATGTTCGGCGGCTCATGTCAGCCCCGCGGCTCACAACTCTTTTTTTACTGGGTCTGTGACTCCGCTTCGCCGCTTGCCTTCATCGCCGCCGTCGCCAATACCGCATTGTCCGTTACGGTCTGGGCGCCGGTCTAGGTGGCTGCAGCGACCGTTCGGCCCGACGCGATCACACTCGCCCTGCCGATCCTGCTCCTGCACCTGATCGGGCTTCCGGCGGCGCTGCTTGTTTCGATCCGGGCTCTCGCGCGCCTGATCGAGACGCCGCGCTGGCTGGCAAAGCGGCGCGGCTCGGGCAACGGCGAGGAGGCGCCGCATCCGCTACTCGTCTTCGTTCCGGCACCGTCCGCTGCACCACCCGTCAAGGCGAGGACCACATTCGGACTGCGCGGCCAGAATCCTGATCGCTTTGGGGGGGCCAGTGCGACGGAGCACTTGACGAACTGCCCGCGCGGATGCCCCTGCTCGCTTCCGATGAATTATCGACACGCCTTCCATGCCGGCAACTTCGCCGATGTCGTGAAGCACGCGCTGCTCGCGCGCATCATCGCGTATCTGAAAAAGAAGGAGGCGGCGTTTCGTGTGATCGACACGCATTCCGGCGCGGGGATGACCGACCTGCACGGCGACGAAGCGCGCCGCGGCGGTGAATGGCACGATGGCATCGGCCGTGTCTGGCAGCACGCCTTCAAGCCGAATGTGAGCGCGCTGCTCGAGCCGTATCTGTCGGCCGTCGCCGCTTACAATCAGGCCGACGCGATCACGCGCTATCCCGGTTCACCGCTTCTGATCCGGCAATGGCTGCGGCCGCAGGATCGGCTGATCGCCTGCGAGCTTGAACCCGGTGCCGCACGCGCGCTGGCGCGCAACATGCATGACGATGCCCGCATCAAGACGATCGCGATCGACGGCTGGACAGCCCTCAATGCGTATATCCCGCCGAAGGAAAAGCGCGGCCTTGTCCTGATCGATCCGCCATACGAACAGGACAACGAACTGCGGCGCGCGGCCGATGCGCTTCGCGCCGCTCATCGCAAATGGTCGGGCGGGACGATCGCACTTTGGTATCCCGTCAAGGATCCGCGTGAGATCGCACGCTTCACCAGGCAGCTCACTGAACTGCAACTCGCTAAATCGTTGCAGATACAACTGTCCCGCATTGCGGTATCCGGCACGAAGCTGCGCGGCACCGGACTCGTTGTTGTGAACGCACCCTGGACATTGCAGGAAGAAGCGCAAATTTTGCTGCCGGCTCTGGCAAGCGTTCTATGGCCGGGTGAGCGAAGCGAAATTCGGATCACAACGATTTCATCGCACTGAATTCCTGAGGCGATCCTCTTTTCACACGCCCGTCATTGGTCTTTACTGATGCGGCTGGCTTTGACGTTCCGCCCTCTTTTTCAAGGGGGGCCCGGCGGAGTGACCGAGGCCCAATAACAGGCTGAAGCTTTCCCCGATTGTGAATGTCCGGCCGAGCCGCCGCCGTGAGGGACGGCGGCTTAGCAATGCGGGAAAGGAGCCCACGATGGCTCAAACTGGGACTGTTAAATTCTTTAATGGCGAACGTGGCTACGGCTTCATCAAGCCGGACGATGGCGGACGCGACGTGTTCGTCCATATCACGGCGGTGGAACAGGCTGGACTGAAGGCTCTCGCCGAAGGTCAGCGTATCAGCTTCGACGTTGAGCCCGACAAGAAGGGCAAGGGACCGAAAGCGGTCAACCTCGTGATTACCGGATAGCACGAGCGTTCGATCCGCTTCAGGAATTCACGTGCCCGCGTGCGGCGCGACAGCGTCCGCCGACACGATATGTTTTTCCACTCAGGACCATCCATGATCCTTCGTTCTGCACCGCCTTCGCCATTCGGGCGAAAGGTCAAGATCGCAGCTGGCCTGCTCGGCCTGTCGGACCGCATCACCATCGTTGCCGCCGACACCAACGACGCATCCGACGACCTGCGCACGCAGAATCCGCTCGGCAAGATCCCGACGCTCGTTCTCGATGACGGACAAACGCTGTTCGACTCGCGCGTGATCCTCGACTATCTCGATCACATCGCCGGCGGCGGCCGCATTATCCCGCGCGAGCCGAATGCGCGCTTCGCGGCCCTTCGCATGCAGGCGCTCTGCGACG
The DNA here is from genome assembly GCF_035565795.1 of Pseudorhodoplanes sp. Classification (GTDB taxonomy): domain Bacteria; phylum Pseudomonadota; class Alphaproteobacteria; order Rhizobiales; family Xanthobacteraceae; genus Pseudorhodoplanes. The sequence continues at coordinate 35,414 of NZ_DATMRV010000043.1, read as the reverse complement.
GCATTCTGGATGCATCGATCCTGCGTGTCTACGAAGCGCGGTATCGGCCACAGGCCATCCATCATCAGCCATGGCTCGACTACCAGGCCGACAAGGTGGTGCGTGCACTCGCTGTGCTCGAAGCGGAGCCACAGGCGCTCGATCCCGTGCCGCATGTCGGCCAGATCACACTCGCCTGCGCGCTTGGATATCAGGATCTGCGGTTCGCCGGCACATGGCGCGCCAATCACCCGCAGCTCGTTGCGTGGCTTGATCGTTTCGCGGCGCAAGTCCCCGCCTTCGATCAGACGCGGGTGGCGACCTAGAGTCTCGAACGGCCATTCGGGGCGCTCGCCGACGCGGCGCCCCGGACGACGTTTTCGATAGACGGCTCAGAACCGGTAATTGAAGCCGAACCTGATCAGATTGGTGTCAAAGCCGTTATCCGCGCCCGTGACCGTATAAGCGCGGCTGGCATAGCCCATATAGAGATACTCGGCCTTCACCGACCAGTTCGGCGTGAACGCGTATTCGGCGCCGGCACCGACTGTCCAGCCAACATGGCTGCGATCTTCTTCCAGTCCATTGAGCCGCGCCTGGAGACCGCCGAAGGCCACACCACCGGTCGCGTAAATCAGAACGTTGCTCCAGGGCGCAACGCCGAGACGGCCGCGCAGGGTGCCGAACCACGGATTGGAAAACTGCCAGGGCGCGAACGTATCGTCGGCGTTCGAGAGGTTGATGTCTCCTTCGATACCGTAGACGACAAAGCCATTCTGCCAGTTGTAACCGGCCTGGATGCCGCCGGCGACGCCTGACGGCTTGGCCGGGTTGTTATCGACGTCGCCCCACAGATAGCCGATATTGGCGCCGAAATACGGACCCGTCCAGCGATAGACCGGGACCGGCGGAGGCGGCGGCGAATATTGCCGGTAGCCGATGTCAGCGGCCTGCGCATGCCCCGAGATCACGACTGTCGCAAGGGCGGCGGCGATTGCGATCAGCGACTTCTTCATCTCACTCACTCCTGCACCGTTTGCCGCAACCCCTGCGGACATGCGTGGGAGCCAACCCGCGCCGGCGGCCGATACATGGCCTTTTCAGCTTCGAGTTATCGGGTTGTTTAAGTTAAACAGTCGTGAATCGAGGAGAGGATCTAAACGCATCGCTAACGGAACGTAAAAAACACCGAAACCTCTGTTAACGATCGGTTGACCGCAGTCAGCCGTCAGCGCTGGCGGGTCCGCCCTTGCGCAGCGCGATCTTGAGGAACATCTAAGCCGTCTCCCATGAATGGCCGAAGGACTGACATCGAGCCCGAACTCGACCTCACCGAAGAGGACGAGGATCAGACCCTGCCGCTGCCCGAGCCTGACCCGGCAGCCGATGCCGATGCGAAGGGGCAGCCTTCGCTTGCGAGCGGGCGTGCGACGATCGCCGCGCATCTGAAGAACGCGCCATCCGGGCCGGGCGTCTATCGCATGCTCGATGCGGCCGGCGAGGTTCTCTATGTCGGCAAGGCCAAAAGCATCAGGAAGCGCATCGCGTCCTATGCGCGTCCGACCGGACACGACAGCCGGATCGCGCGCATGATCGCGGCCACCGCCTCGCTCGAATTCGTGACGACGCGAACCGAGACCGAGGCGCTGCTTCTCGAAGCCAACCTGATCAAGCGTCTGCGGCCGCGCTTCAACGTGCTGATGCGCGACGACAAGTCATTCCCTTATATCGTCATCAGCCGCGACCATCCGGCGCCGCAGATCCTCAAGCACCGCGGCGCGCGGACGCGGCCGGGCGATTATTTCGGGCCATTCGCATCGGTGTGGGCGGTGAATCGCACGATCACGGCTCTGCAGCGCGCATTCCTCATCCGCTCCTGCTCGGATGCGGTGTTTGAAAGCCGCACGCGCCCCTGCCTTCTTCATCAGATCAAACGTTGCTCGGCGCCCTGCACCGGCGAAATCACGCCCGATGCCTATGCCGAGCTCGTGCGCGAGGCGCGCGACTTCCTGTCCGGCAAGAGTCACGCCGTGAAGAAGCTGCTGGCCGACGAGATGGAAAAGGCCTCGGAGACGCTCGACTTCGAGCGCGCAGCCATTTATCGCGACCGCCTTGCGGCGCTGTCGGCCATCCAGTCGCAACAAGGCGTGAATTTGCGCGGCGTCGACGACGCCGACGTGTTCGCGATCCATCAGGCCGGCGGATACAATTGCGTGCAGGTGTTCTTCTTCCGCACCGGACAGAACTGGGGCAATCGCGCCTATTTCCCGAAGGCCGATCGCGGCCTGTCCGCGAGCGAAGTGCTGAATGCATTCATCGCGCAGTTCTACGACGACAAGCCTTGCCCGCGCACAATTCTCGTCTCGGAGGAATTGCCCGAGCGCGCCCTGCTTGCCGAAGCGTTGTCGACCAAGAGCGGACATACCGTTGAGATCGCAACGCCCAAGCGCGGCGAGAAGCGCGACGTGATCGATCACGCGCTTGCGAATGCGCGTGAGGCGCTGGGCCGCAAGCTCTCCGAAACTTCATCGCAGCAGGCGCTTCTGAAGTCGCTCGCGGAACTGTTCGGCCTGCCGAGGTTGCCCCGCAGAATCGAGGTCTACGACAACAGCCATATCCAGGGTTCCAACGCCGTCGGGGGCATGATCGTCGCGGGCCCGGAGGGCTTCCAGAAGAACCAGTATCGCAAGTTCAATATCCGCTCCGAGGACATTACGCCCGGTGACGACTTCGGCATGATGCGCGAGGTGCTGGAACGGCGGTTCAAGCGATTGCTGAGTGAGCATCCGCGCAAGCAACACGCTCCGGCCTCCGCGCAACCCGATCACGCCGATTCAGGCAGGGCGAACGGTGGCGACACATTGGACCAAACGGTCGTTGCCCTCCCCGGCGAGCAACCCGCCGAAACCCCTGAGCAACCGGCCGACAGAGAGAAGGACACGCCGTGGCCCGATCTCGTACTGATCGATGGCGGTCAGGGCCAGTTGGCGGCTGCGCGCGAAACGCTGGCGCAACTTGGCGTCACCGACGTTCCGATGGTCGCGGTCGCGAAAGGGCAGGATCGCGACGCCGGGCGCGAAACATTCTTCATGGACGGGCGCGAGCCTTTCAGGTTGCCGCCGCGCGACCCCCTGCTCTACTTCGTGGAACGGTTGCGCGATGAGGCCCATCGCTTCGCGATCGGTTCGCACCGGACGCGCCGCAAGCGCGACATCCGGGAGGGCGGCCTGCAGGAAATTCCGGGGATCGGTCCGACGCGCAAGCGGGCCCTGCTCAACCATTTCGGCACGCTGAAAGCCATTGAGCGCGCCTCTCTCGCGGATCTGGCCAAGGTTCCCGGCATCAATGCCGACACTGCACGCCGGATCTATGACTTTTTTCATGAGCGGCCGGCCTGATTTTTCAGCGCTTTACGGTGCGTCAGCGAAGCCGCGGGACAAATTCAGGCATTCCTCCATCACGGGTTGACGGGGGCGCGCCGGGTGTGTTCGCTGACGCCATGAATTCCGTGTCGACGCAACGCATGTCGGGGGGCGCGTTTTCCCTGCCGAATGTGCTGACTTATTGCCGGATCGTGGCGGTGCCACTCGTGGTCGCCTGCATGTATTGGCAGGCGATCCTGCAGGGCGGATTGTGGCTCCGGCTGGTGGCACTTGCGATCTTCATCGCCGCGGCGATCACCGATTTCTTCGACGGCTATTTCGCGCGGAGCTGGGGCCAGCAATCGCGGCTCGGCCGAATGCTCGATCCGATCGCGGACAAGCTGCTCGTGGCCTCCTGCCTTCTGATGCTGGCGGCGGACGAAACCATCAAGGGCTGGTCGCTTTTTGCCGCGATCATCATTCTGTGCCGCGAAATCCTGGTCTCCGGGCTGCGTGAATATCTGGCCGAACTGCGCGTCAGCGTGCCGGTGACGCAACTCGCCAAATGGAAGACGACCCTGCAGCTGGTCGCGATCGGGTTCCTGCTTGGCGGGGAGGCTGTCGATTATTATTTGCCGCACAGTTTCATGGAGTGGCGCTGGCGGCACGGCGATGACCCGCTTCCGCTGACCACGTCGATCGGTCTGGTGCTGCTGTGGGTTTCCGCGATCCTGACCCTCTACACGGGCTGGGACTATTTCCGCGCCGGGTTGCGGCATATCATCGACGAGTAAGCGCGGCACAATGCCCGCCCGTTTTTCCAAGGCGCGCGAAGCGGCAGCCGGAAATGACGAAATGATCGGTCGGAATTCGAGATGAAGCTTCTGTATTTCGCGTGGGTGCGCGAGCGCATCGGCAAGACCGAGGAAGAGGTCGCCCCGCCCGCCAGTGTCGGCACCGTAGCAGATCTGGTCGCCTGGCTCGCCGGTCGCGGTGAGGAATATGCCTATGCCTTCGAGAACCCGAAGGTGATCCGCGCCGCCATCGACCGCAAGCATGTGCAGCCCGACACGCCGATCGCAGGCGCGCGTGAGATTGCGTTCTTCCCGCCAATGACGGGGGGATGATGGCCGCCACCATCCGCCTGCAACGCGAGGACTTCGATGCGGCTACTGAAGTCGCAGCGCTGACGCGCGGGCGCACGGATATTGGTGCCGTCGTGACGTTTTCGGGTATCTGCCGCGATCACGAGGGCGGCCACGGCGTCAGCGCGATGACGCTGGAGCATTATCCCGGCATGGCGGAAGAGGAAATCGCGCGCCATGTGGCGGAAGCGCAGGCTCGCTGGCCATTGCAGGGCGTGACGGTGATCCACCGCTACGGCCGCATGACGCCGGGGGACAATATCGTCCTCGTGGTCACCGCGTCCGCACACCGCCAGGCGGCATTCGAAGCCGCGTCGTTCCTGATGGATTACCTGAAAACCCGCGCGCCGTTCTGGAAGCTCGAGGAGCGGCCGGACGGCAAGGACTGGGTGGCCGCGAAGGACAGCGACGACGACGCTGCCGCGCGGTGGGTGAAGGACAACGCAGCGAGTTAGCCGGCGTGTCGTCCCCGCGAAAGCCGGGAGCCATATTCCAGAGCGACGCTCATAGGTCCCCGCCTGCGCGGGGACGACCGGCACAAGTTGCGCTGTGGACGGTTACGCCGCGCGCGACTTCGGCTGAACTTCGGCCGTGTAGTCGTCCATCAGCTGCTTGGTGATGGCGGCCGGCGTGAAGGTCCAGTCGGCAATCTGCGCCACTGCAGTGACTTCCGCCGCCGTGCCGGTGATGAAGCACTCGGAGAAGCCCGTCAGTTCGTCCGGCATGATGCGCCGCTCGATCACCTCGATGCCGCGGCGCTTGGCCAGGTCGATCACGGTGCGGCGGGTGATGCCGTCGAGGAAGCAATCCGCTTTCGGCGTGTGGATCTTGCCGTCCTTGATGAAGAAGATGTTGGCGCCGGTGCATTCGGCAACCCGGCCTTCCCAGTCGAGCATCATCGCGTCCGCAAAGCCCCGCCGTTCGGCGCGGTGCTTGGAGATGGTGCAGATCATGTAGAGGCCGGCGGCCTTCGCCAGACAGGGCGAAGTGCGCGGATCGGGCCGGCGATATTCGGCGAGATCGAGCTTGATGCCCTTCAGTCGCTGCGCCGGATCGAAATAGCTCGGCCATTGCCACACGGCGATGGCTAGATGGATCGCGTTGTTCTGCGCCGAAACGCCGAGCTGCTCGGAACCGCGCCAGGCGATCGGGCGCACGTAGGAATCCGGCATGTTGTTCTTTTCGATCACAAGGCGCTTCGCAGCGTCGATCTCAGCGACCGAATACGGAATTTCGAAATCGAGAATGTTGGCCGATTTCTTCAGCCGCTCCGAATGCTCGGTGCTCTTGAAGATCTCGCCGCCATAGGCGCGCTCGCCCTCGAACACGGCGCTGGCGTAATGCAGGCCGTGAGTGAGCACGTGGATCTTCGCCTCGGGCCCGGGCACGAGCTTGCCGTCGAACCAGATCATTCCTGGCAGTTGATCGAAAGGCACAGACATCGGCTTCCTCCTTGGCGAAGCTCGGTGCGGACGTCCATCGGGCTTTTTTGCCTGATCCGTCCATTACCATTATTGTCCGGCTCAACGTCACGCACGGGCGTTACGGAACGGCCGGAACCGGCAAGAGCAGGATATTTCGCTACTCTGCCTCTTTCGGTAACAATCTTCCGAAAATATGTCAACAGTGCTGACCTAAATAGCCTCGATCATCATGTCCGTTACACCGCTTCGAGACCGTACTGGTACATCAGACCAAGCCCCGGCCCGGCCGGCCGGAGAACCCGTCTGGGACCTGATCGAGCTGCTGTTTTTCGCCTATCGCGACTTCGTGAGCGACGCCGACGACGCGCTCGCAAAATTCGGGTTCGGCCGGGCGCACCATCGTGTGGTCCATTTCGTGACCCGGCACCCCGGCATCAAGGTCGCGGACCTCCTGGACATCCTGAACATCACCAAACAGTCGCTGGGCCGGGTCCTGAAGCAGCTCGTGGATCAGGGCTATGTGCTTCAGAAGGAAGGCGAAAGCGACCGCCGCCAGCGCCTTCTTTATGCCACGCCCAAGGGCGAAGCGCTGGCTATGAAACTGGCCAGCCTCCAGACCGAACGCGTCGCGCGCGCATTGTCCGACATCGGACCGGGCGCGCATGAGGAAGCCCGCAGGTTCCTGATCGCGATGATCGACGGTCGGGAGCGCGATCACGTGCTGCAACTCATCACCCGGGCGGACCGGCTGAGGCACGGCAAGCCCTGAGGGTCATAGCAATGGAGATCACCCCCGCGGCATCCGTCGGACCGGCTGACGACGCCCCGCATCTGCTCGTCGTCGATGACGACCGCCGAATCCGCGACCTGCTGTCACGATTTCTGGCGGCCGAAGGCTATCGCGTAACGACCGCCGACAACGCGGCTGAGGCGCGCGCCAAGCTCAATGGTCTGCATTTCGACCTGCTCATCCTCGACGTGATGATGCCCGGCGAGAGCGGCTTCGATCTCGCCAAGTCACTGCGCTCGACATCAACCGTGCCGATTCTGATGCTGACCGCACGTGACGAGACCGCGATGCGGATCGAGGGTCTGCAGATCGGCGCCGACGATTATGTGTCAAAGCCGTTCGAGCCGCGCGAGTTGTCGCTGCGGATCGCCAATATCCTGAAGCGTGCCCAGCCGGCCACGCCCGCACCTGTCGAATCGGTCCGGTTCGGCGATTTCATGTTCCACATTGCACGCGGCGAGCTGAAGCGCGGTGACGAAATCGTCCGTCTCACCGACCGCGAGCGCGACATGCTGCGGGTTCTGGCCGCAACGCCCGGGGAAACGGTGCCGCGCCTCTCGCTTGCCGGCAACGATCCCGCAGCCAATGAACGCGCGGTCGACGTGCAGGTGAACCGCCTGCGCCGCAAGATTGAGCGCGATCCTGCCAATCCGCTTTTTGTGCAGACGGTCCGCGGTATCGGCTACCGCCTCGTTGTCTCTCCGTGAGGCGAGTGCATGGCGCCGAAAAGTCTGCAGCGGTTTTCGGATAACGTCGTGCGCAACGCGAGATTGCCATGACGAGTCTCGATGTCGGCCTGCAAACCATTCGGTCCGCCGCCTATCGGGTGAACCTGGCGTGGGACAGGTTCGGCAAGACACTCAAGCGCTTCATGCCGACCGGGCTCTATGCCCGCGCTCTGCTTATCATCATCGCACCGATGGTGATCCTGCAGTCTGTGGTCGCGTTCGTGTTCATGGAGCGCCACTGGAACTCGGTCACACAAAAGCTGTCGTCGGCGGTCGTGTCCGATATCGCGGCCTTGATCGACATCTATCGCGGCTACCCCCAGGACGCACAGAATACGCAGATCCGGCGGATCGCACAGGAACGGCTCGGCCTCGTGGTCGACTTCCTGCCGCCGACCGAAATGCCGCCGCCCGGACCGAAACCGTTCTTCTCGCTGCTCGATCAGGCGCTGTCGGTCGAGCTTCGAAAGATCAAGCGTCCGTTCTGGATCGACACAGTCGGAAAATCCTCCCTGGTCGAGATCCGCATCCAGCTCGATAACGCGGTGATGCGCGTTCTGGCGCCGCGCAGCGCGGCCTATGCCTCGAACTCGGAAATCTTCCTGTTCTGGATGGTGGGCACATCGCTCGTGCTACTGACCGTCGCCATCATCTTCCTGCGCAACCAGATCCGGCCGATCCTGCGTCTCGCCGATGCCGCCGAAGCGTTCGGCAAGGGCCGTGAGATGCCGAACTTCCGGCCGCGCGGCGCCCGTGAGGTGCGACGTGCTGCGGTCGCGTTCATCGAAATGAAGCTGCGTGTCGAGCGTGCTATCGAGCAGCGCACGACCATGCTGGCCGGCGTCTCGCACGACCTGCGAACGATCCTCACCCGCTTCAAGCTCGAGCTTGCCTTGCTCGGCAAAGCGCCGGAGCTCGACGCGATGAAGAAGGATGTCGACGAGATGCAGCGCATGCTGGAGGCCTATCTTGCCTTCGCACGCGGCGACATGGGCGAGCAGGCCTCGCCGACCGACATGGCGGACTTCCTGCAGGAACTGAAGGACGATGCCGAGCGCACCGGTCACAAGGCGACCGTGGAATTCACCGGACAGCCGATCGTCACGGTCAAATCCGCCGCGTTCAAGCGCTGCCTTGCGAACCTCGTGACCAACGCCGCACGCTACGCACATTCCATCGCGATCACAGGCAACCGCGACCATCGCTGGCTGACCGTCACAATCGACGATGACGGCCCCGGCATTCCGGCGGCGCAACGCGAGGAAGTGTTCAAGCCGTTCCTTCGCCTCGACGATGCCCGCAATCAGGACAAGGGCGGCACGGGTCTCGGCCTCGCCATCGCCCGCGATATCGCGCGCTCGCATGGCGGCGACATCATGCTCGGCGATTCTCCGCTTGGCGGCCTGCGCGCCACTGTCCGCGTTCCGGTGTGACGGTCTGCCCGACGTCCGATCTGACGGTTTCCTCAAACGAAAGAAGCCCCGGCTCGCGCCGGGGCTTCGAACATTATTTCGCTCGCAGTCGCGCTCACGGGCAGAACCACAGCCCTCCGACCACAATGCAACCGCGCGCCTGCCAGTCCCACGGACGGGCCGAATAGCGATACCAGCCGGGAGGCGCCGAATGATAGGCGCGGCCAGCAATCCAGCGGCCGCCATGGTGGCGGTGATGCACGCGTACGCCGTGATGATGACCGTGATGGCCGCCACCATGATGCCCGTGATGTGCTTTCCCGCCGTGATGGCGGCCACCATGGTGTTTGCCACCACCGTGGTGTTTGCCTCCGCCATGCCGATGTCCGCCATCGCGGACCTGGATCACCAGCGAATCCGAAATCGCGCCCATCGTATTGGGCCCAACCGGAGCTGCTGAAGCAGGCGAGAACAACAAGGTCGCGAAAACAAGCGTTGGCGCAGCTTTAAGGACAAATGACATATCGTCTCCCGGGATTAACGCCTGATCGCCCGCGCGTTCGAGGCCAATCGGTTCAGCTATGGTTCTTATGATTAAGGAAGCGTTCGCATTGGCTCGCGCGCAGCCAACGCGTGATCATAGAACCGTGATTGGTGTCAGGCCGCTTCGATCCCGTCATCGGAATCCGGATCGCGCCGCCGCCGCGCACGCCAGCGGCCGGCCTGCAGCCGCTCCGGAATCGCGAGCATCGTGTCGAGAAAGCCGGACCAGCGTTCGGCGCGCGCAAGCTCGCGATCGAGCGCGGCCATGGTCCGCGCGAGGCCAGGATCCTCGTCATTCGCCCAGACCGACAGCACCCGCACATACATGAGCGTAAGCGCCTGCGCCCTCAGCGCTCCCTTCGGTCCGGCAGCGGAGATGCCGGCGGCGGTCATCATCCAGCTCATCGAGCGTGCGGCGAGCCCGTTCATCACAAGAGCCAGCGGCGGATTGCACAATGTCGAGCGGATCAGGGAACGGATCGCGACCTTGTGGCCGGCATGCGCGTCGAGACGGCGCATCAGCACGTCGAACAGGCGCTCGCGCGCGGGCTCGTCGCCCATATCGGATGTGTCGGCCGACAGGACCGTGCGATCGATATCCTTCATGTGCGCGGCGAGGATCGCCACCACGGAGGAGAATTCACCGCGCAGGTCGGCAAGGGAAATGCCTGCGGCCTTGGCAATATCGTTCAGGCCGATACGCTCGAGCGGCCCGGTTTCGAGCAAACTCAGCAGCGCGTCGATGATCGCTTTGCGGTGGGTCGAGTCGGTCATGGCGTGTCCCGTGTCTGTGCCGCGCCTCTCATCTAGGTGGCCGAACGGGGCACTTCCATGGCTCTAGCCGGCGAGTTCCCTGGAGCGCTTCGTCGCGGCTGCGACCGCCCGACGCATCAGCGGATCCACTCCGTCCGCCGCCATCAGCACCCCAAGCGCTGCGGCGGTCGTCCCGCCGGGAGACGTCACGTTCTGGCGCAGCGTCGCGGGATCGAGCGGCGAACGATGCAGCAATTCGCCGGAGCCCTCGACGGTCGCGCGCGCGAGCTTCGTTGCGAGTTCTTCCGGCAGACCGGCAGCGACGCCCGCCCGGGCCAGCGTTTCGGCAAGCAGGAACACATAGGCCGGTCCGGACCCGGACACGGCCGTCACCGCGTCCATGAGGTTTTCATCACTGATCCATTCCACGGCGCCGGAGGCCGCCAGCAGTGCATTGGCGCGCCGCCTTTGATCCGCTGTCACCGCTGCATTCGGAACTGCAACCGTAATGCCACGCCCGATCGCCGCCGGCGTGTTCGGCATCGCACGAACGATCGCAGCATTCGGGAAGCCGGCCTGCAGAAAGCCAAGCGTCTTTCCCGCCATGATCGACAGCACGAGCGTATCCGGTCCGGTCAGTCCCGCAACGGAAGGCATCACATCGGCAGCGACCTGCGGCTTCACCGCCAGCACAAGAGTCCCGATCGTCCGGTTCGCGTCCGCAGCCGGATTGAGCGCTATGCCCTTGCGGGAAAGCGTGACCACGTCCTCGGACGGCTTCGGATCGATCACAACGACATTGCGCGGATCAAGCCCGAGTGCGAGCCAGCCCTCCAGCATTGCGCCGCCCATCTTGCCGGCGCCGACAAGCGCAAGGGTGCCAATATCGTCGAGCCGGGATTTCTCTGATTGTGCCATGGTCAGTCTGTCCGCACTTGCGCACGGACGCGGCGCCGTGCGTGCGGCCACCATCGTCATTCCGGGGGACGCGCGCAAGCGCGTGAATTCGGAATCCGTCTACATTGATTGAATTTGCAACCGGATTCCGGGGCCGCGCCGGCAGCGCGTCGCGGAGCAACCGCCGGGATCAGGCTTCGCCCGAGGTCTCGAACATCGCCGCGTCCAGCGCCTCGCGTGCGGACTTGCCGGCCCACAGCACGAACTGGAAGGCAGGGAAGTAACGCTCGCAGGTATCGAGCGCGGTACCGAGAACGGACTTGCATTGAGCGTCGGTCGCTTCGGCGCCGCCAGTGAGCACCAGCGCGTGGCGGAACATCACTAATCCGTCGTCGGACCACAAATCGAAATGGCCGATCCACATCTGCTCGTTCATATGCGCTATGAGCTGCTGGACTTCGGAGCGGCGGCGCTCGGCGACCTTCATGTCGAAGGCGCAAGCGAGATGCAGCGCCTCGAGTTCGCCCATCCAGGTGAACGACACCTGATAGTCGACCCATCGTCCCTTGATCAGGATGTTGATCTCGTCATCGCCGGCCCGTTCAAACGACCAGTCATTGAGTGAGGCGACACGCTCGACAACATCGAGCGGATTGCCGTGTGCAGTATATTCAAAATCAGTCAGTGCCATTTTCATCCGCCGCCTGCGAGGCTTCGCTCCACCAACGCACGCGTACCAATCATGCCGAGACGGGACGTTCCGCCGCAGCCAACCCGACGACATCGGGTTGACTCACGATCGCCGAATCACTTGGCACTCCGACTATAGCCGCACCGATTCAGTGCAACCAAGCCAAGAAATAATCGCTGGAGTCTGGTCGTTGATTTTTTGAATCGGAGCAACGTAGGGCGCGCCAATGTCCACAATCGGAACTGCGTCAGTTTGACTCAATGCACAGCAATCGCGCTGAAGGAGTCATTGCACTGCAATTGCGGGGGCAAAAAGCAACGGGTCGGCGCGTAGCGCGGCCCGATGACAGGCTCAGCAGCGAACCCGCGATCGAGAGGAAAGGATACGACGATTGTGGTTCTGGATGGCTGGCTCGCCATAGCGCGTCGAAGACGCGCACAAACGGCGCTTATGGCAAGCGCCTGGACTGTCTGACGGCAGACGATCAGTCGAACAGGCTCGACACCGATTCTTCGTGCGCGGTGCGGCCGATGGCTTCGCCGATCAGACTCGAGATCGGCAGCACGCGGATATTCGGTGCGTCCTTCACGGCCTTGGTCGGCTGGATCGAGTCGGTGATGACAAGCTCCTTCAGCCGCGATGAGCTGACACGGGCGACCGCTCCACCCGAAAGCACGCCATGGGTGATGTAGGCATAGACCTCGATCGCACCCTGGCCGAGCAGCGCGTCGGCGGCGTTCACCAGCGTGCCGCCGGAATCGACGATGTCGTCGACCAGGATACAGGTGTGACCGGCAACGTCACCGATCACGTTCATCACCTCGGATTCGCCGGCGCGCTCACGCCGCTTGTCGATGATCGCGAGCGGCGCGTTGATCCGCTTGGCGAGGCCGCGCGCGCGGACCACGCCGCCGACGTCCGGCGACACCACCATCAGGTTAGCGAGTTCGAAGCGCTCCTTGATGTCTCGGACCATCACCGGCGAAGCGAACAGGTTATCGGTCGGGATGTCGAAAAAGCCCTGGATCTGGCCGGCATGCAGGTCGAGCGTCATGACCCGGTCCGCGCCGGCGCGCGTGATCAGGTTGGCGACGAGCTTGGCCGAGATGGGCGTGCGGGGACCGGGTTTGCGGTCCTGCCGGGCATAGCCAAAATACGGCAGCACCGCCGTGATCCGCCGGGCCGAGGATCGCCGGAGCGCGTCGATGATGATCAGCAGCTCCATCAGATGATCGTTGGCCGGGAAAGACGTGCTCTGGATGACGAATACGTCTGCTCCGCGCACGTTCTCCTGGATTTCCACGAACACTTCCATGTCGGCAAAGCGGCGTACGACCGCCTTTGTCATGGGCACTTTCAGGTAATTGCAGATCTCGGCCGCAAGCGCAGGGTTGGAATTGCCGGCGACGAGCTTGATCGCTCCGTTTTTCGCCATCCCTTCTCCTCGCTGATCCTCTGGCCGCGCGTCCATTAGGCGCGCCGGACTGATACAGGCCGTGCCGCGCTTCCGCAATACGGCCGCATTTGTTCTCCCAAAGCGATTATGAATCGCTCAGCGGAAAGAAGCGGCAGACGCCACGCGCCCGCCGGCTACGGCCGGCCCGGTTGGCTGGTCCTGCGAGGGCGGCGGAGCGGCCTCGGACCCGCTGGAGGCGACCACCGGCGACGGGCCTTCCGGCCCGCGGAAATAAACCGCAAGCTGTTCCATGCCGTTACGCGCCGCCCGCGCAAGCACCTCGTCGCTCACGCTCTGCCAGGTGTCACGGCCCCCCGGCCCGACCTTCTCGTCCCCGGCGAGACGCACGACCCTTTCCCCGTTTGAATCGAACACCTCCCAGACCCACGACATCGTGGCCTGGCGGCCGCGGGTCCAGACCGAGGCATAGCCCTTGATCCGGTACGGCGCGAACCCTTCCCGCGTCACAACCGGGACTTTACGGGCTTCGGCCTCGTCGTTGAGCTTGCGGACATAGCGGTCGAAAACCGCGGGCGGCAGCCCGTCGATCCGGTCGAAAGCCACCGTCGAATGCTGGCCAGTCGGTAACCCGCCGCCGGTCGTCGTGCAGGCGGCAGCCGACAGGGCAAACGCGACAATGCCTATAATGCGCGCCGCCAGCGGAACCATGACACCCCCGTGAGCTGTCAGGACGCTTGCGGTCCGTTCCAGCCGTTAACGATTCCGTAACCGGAATCATCTCCGGGGTCCAGCCGAGCGGAACCGGCCCGCTAGGGGGTCAACACGATAGCGTTAACGTGCCGCCCGTAATCCGGCTCGGCCCGGTGGGTCGACCGGCGATAGCTGTAGAAACGATCCGGATCGGAATAGGTGCAGACCCCGATATCCTCGAAGCGCTCGATGCCGCTTTGTGCGAGCCGCAACGCGATGAAGCCCGGCAAGTCGAACATCGCGTGGGCCTCGCGCGACGCCGGGGCAAAAAAGCGCGCATAGGTTTCGTCCTCGCGCAAGAATTCGTCGACGAAGCCCTGGCTGACTTCATAGTTGTTCTGCCGGATCAGCGGACCGAGCGCGACACTGATGCGCCCGCGGTCGGCGCCGAGTTTTTCCATCTCCGCGATGGTCCCCTCGATCACACCGGAGAACGCACCGCGCCATCCGGCATGCGCCGCACCGATGACGCGCGCCTTTGCGTCGGCAAACAGCAGCGGACCACAATCGGCGGTGCTGACGCCGATCGCCAGTCCCGGCGTTCTGGTCACGATGGCGTCCGCTTTCGGCCGCGTCTCGACACTCCACGGCTCTTCCGCCACGACAACCTGCGGAGAGTGAATCTGGTACGCCGTGATCAGGCGGTCAGCACTGACGCCGAGCGCCTGCGCCATGCGGGCGCGATTCTCAGCAACATGCGAGGCGTCGTCATCCGAGCCGATGCCGCTGTTCAGGCTCGCATAGATGCCGCCCGACACGCCGCCCTCGCGGGTGAAGAAGGCGTGCCCGATGCCATCAAGCGCTGACAGGGACGGAGCGTGGAGTTTCATGCGGACTCGAATCCAGGCAGCGGACCGAGTTTCGGATCCGTGATCGCCATGACCTTGAACAACTCGCCCATGCCTGTGCGCCCGCCCTCTGTCAGGCGCGCCACCCCGGACGTGATGGCCTCACCCTGCTCGGCGGTTGCGCCTTTTCGGAGCGCGTCCGCCCTCGCTTCGATCCCAAGTTCACGCAGGAATTTCGCCTGCGTGACCGGACCGTGAACCGCCGCACCCATGCCCTCTGCCGCCTGACCGAAAATGAAAAAGTCGACATGCGCAGTGATGTCGGCAAGACCCGGCGCTGACAGCGGATCGGCAAAGGCGTGCTCGTTGACCGATTGCAACGTCTCGCCGAGATCGCTTTCGACGTGTCCGTAATCGATGAACAGCGCAGCGCCGTCCTTGCGTACGCGGCGCGCAATGTCGAAAGCATGGATATCGTTGCGCCATTCGAAGATCGCGCCGACAGCCGCTTCCTTGATCTTCTTGGGCATGAACCGGTCGAATTGCGGCAATGGGTCCGGCGCGAGCCCCAGCGCAAAATCGCCGTTCGCATTCAGACCGATGACGCGCTCATGCCAGCCGTCGGCCTGTTTCACCACCTGATGCACCGGCAGCGCATCGAGATATTCGTTTGCAAGGATGATCGTCGGCCCCTCCGGGACATCCAGCAGATTGCGATGCCACGACACCGGGACGTCCACATCGCTGAGAGTATTGCGCTGCAGCTGTTCGAGCGTCGGGCTGATCTCGACCATGTGCACGGATAGCGCCTCACGGAATTTCGGCAGCACCTTCGCGGCGCGAAGCGCGTCCCGCATCATCGTGCCGCGGCCCGGTCCAAGCTCGATCAGGTTGACGGCTTCCGGCTCGTCGAGCATGCGCCACACCGACAGCGCCCACAGGCCCAGCAATTCGCCGAAGATCTGGCTGACTTCCGGCGCGGTGGTGAAATCGCCTCCCGCGCCGAACGGATCGCGCGTGACGTAGTATCCGTACTGCGGATGGGCGAGACAGAGCGCCATGTAGCGCGCAACCGGCATAGGCCCGCTAACCGCAATCAACCGGCGGATTTCCTTTTCAAGCGGCGATGGCTCGCTCATGCAGCCTGCCCTCCCAATGCAGGACGCCGCATCGCATGCCATACAAAGGCAACGCCCGCGAGGAACAGCGGGATCGACAGCAGCATGCCCATGGTCAGGCCACCCCACAGGAATCCGAGTTGCGGGTCCGGCTCCCGGAAGAACTCGCAGAACGAACGGCCGAGTGCATAGACCATCGCGAACAGCCCGATCGTCAATCCAGGGCGCCTGAGCGCGCCCATGCGAACCGCGATCGCGAGTACGACAAACAGGACCGCCCCTTCAAGAACCGCTTCATAAAGCTGGCTCGGATGCCGCGGCAACGGTCCGGCGGCCGGAAACACGATTGCCCACGGCACGTCGGTTGGACGTCCCCACAATTCGCCGTTGATGAAATTCGCGATGCGTCCGAGAAACAGGCCAATCGGTCCGGCGGCGCAGGTCAGATCGCCGAGCGACAGGATCGGGATCTTGCGGCTGCGCGCGAACAGGAGCACCGCCGCGACGCAGCCGGCGAATCCGCCATGGAACGACATGCCGCCGCCCCAGACCTGAACGATCTCCAGCGGATGCGCGAGGAAATGCGCCGGGTTGTAGAACAGCACGTAGCCGAGCCGGCCGCCGAGGATGATGCCGAGCGTGATCCAGACGATGAAGTCGTCGAAGTCGTTGACGGTCAGCGGCGCGCGACCACCCCACAATGTTTCATTGCGGATGATCATGCGGGCATAGAACCAGCCCAGCAGGATACCGAAAATGTAAGCCAGCGCGTACCAGCGAATGGCAAATGGCCCGATGCTGATCAGCACCGGATCGATGTTCGGAAAAGGCAGGGCCGAAACCGGCATTGCGAAAGTCCAGGATGAACGGCCTGCGTGCTTGCAGGGCCGGGGCCGCTACGCCATATCACATCAAGGCGGGTTCGGAAGGAGCGCAGCATGACCCAGACTTCGGGCCGGTTCTTTGACGAGATCGCGCGGCTGATGAACGACGCCGCCGGCGTGGCTCAGGGCGTACGGCGAGAGTTCGACACGCTGTTCAAGACCCAGGCGGAGCGCTGGCTGCGCGACCTGGACCTCGTGAAGCGTGAGGAATTCGAGGCGGTCAAGGACATGGCCCGGCTGGCGCGCGAGGAAAACGAGGCCCTGAAGGCCCGGATCGCCGCACTGGAAGCCAAGGCCGGGATGACGCCCGCCGCCGCCAAGGACGCCCAGCCGGACGTCAGCGATATGCGCCTCGACGGCTGATTTTCGGCCCTTTCCGGCCGTTAACCCCTGATTTCTTGCTATTCCGGCCCCCGGCCGGTATAAGCCCGCGCGACTGCGGCCCCCGCACCCCTGGAGGCTTGCCGCAGTCGTTTTCCGACAATCTGACATCAAACCTGACAGGACCAAGCGCATGACCGCCGTTAAGGAAATCAAGGCGACGTTGCGCCCGAAGGCCGGCAAGGGGGCCGCCCGGGCAATTCGTCGCGAGGGCCGTACCCCGGCCGTTATCTACGGAGCCAACGAAGCCCCCGTCGCGATCACCGTCGATCACGCCGACATTCGCAACAAGATCTATGCTGGTCACTTCCTGACCACGCTGTACGACATCGAGCTCGACGGAAAGAAGCACCGCGTGATCCCGCGCGACTATCAGCTCGATCCGGTCAAGGATTTCCCGATTCACGTCGACTTCATGCGCCTCGCAGCGGGCGTGCTGATCCGCGTGAACGTGCCGGTCCATGTCATCAACGTGGAACAATCGCCGGGCGTGAAGCGCGGCGGTGCGGTCAACATCGTCACCCACTCGATCCCGCTGCGTTGTCCGCCGGACCGCATCCCGCAGTCGATCGAGGTCGACGTGGCCGGCCTTGAGATCAACAACTCGAAGCACCTGAGCGACGTGAAGCTGCCCGAGGGCGTAAAGCCCGTCAGCCGTGAAGACATGACGCTGGTCACCATCGTGCCGCCGTCCGGCTACGCTGAAGAGCAGCGGCAGGCCGCCGATGCAGCCACGGCTGCCGCAGCGGCACCCGCTGCTGCAGCGCCGGCTGCCGGTGCTGCTGGCGCCGCTGCTGGCGGCGACAAGAAGCCCGCCGAGAAGAAGTAACGTCGGCATCAAACAGGCGGCGGGGCGCCCCGCCCCGCCAACACCGCGATGTTCCTCCTGGTCGGGCTCGGCAACCCCGGCGCCCGCTACGCGGGCAACCGGCACAATATCGGTTTCATGGTGGTCGACGCGATTGCGAGGCGCCATGGCTTCCAGCCATGGCGTCGTCGCTTTCAGGGAGTCGCAACCGAAGGCTCGCTCGGCGGAAAGAAGACGCTGCTGCTGCTGCCGGGCACCTTCATGAATGAATCCGGCAGAGCCGTCGCGGAAGCGGCGAAATTCTACAAGATCGAACCGCGCGACATCACCGTCGTGCATGACGAGATCGAGCTCCCGCCGGGCAAGGTGCGCATCAAGGTCGGCGGCGGCATCGCAGGCCACAACGGACTGCGCTCGGTCTCCGGGCAAATCGGCAACGAATACAAGCGCGTGCGGATCGGGGTCGGGCATCCCGGCGACAAGAATTTGGTGCACGCGCACGTCCTGTCCGATTTCGCCAAGAGCGAGCGGGAGTGGGTGGAGACGCTGATCGAGGCGCTGGCCGAACACGCCCCGCTGCTTGCGCGCGGCGAGGACGCCAGCCTGCAGAACAAGATTCATCTGGCGCTTGCCGCCAAGGGATTTGACACAAACGGCGCCGACCGGCGCTCCGAAAAATCGGAAGACTGACCATCATGGGTTTCAAATGCGGCATCGTCGGTTTGCCTAATGTCGGCAAATCGACCCTCTTCAATGCGCTGACCGAAACCGCCGCGGCGCAGGCGGCGAACTATCCCTTCTGCACGATCGAGCCGAATGTCGGCGAAGTGGCGGTGCCCGATCCGCGTCTCAGCAAGCTCGCGGCCATCGCAGGCTCGCAGCAGATCATTCCGACCCGCCTCACCTTCGTCGATATCGCCGGCCTCGTGCGCGGCGCCTCCAAGGGCGAAGGCCTCGGCAACCAGTTTCTCGCCAATATCCGCGAGGTGGACGCGATCGCGCATGTGGTCCGTTGCTTCGAGGATTCCGACGTCACCCATGTCGAAGGCAAGATCGATCCGATCGCCGATATCGAGACCATCGAAACCGAGCTGATGCTGGCCGATCTCGAAAGCCTCGAGAAGCGAGTGGACGCGCTGGAAAAGAAAGCGCGCGGCAACGACAAGGATGCCAAGGAAACGCTGGACCTCGTGCAGCGGACCCTCGAGCCTCTGCGCGAAGGCAAGCCGGCGCGCATCGTCGAGCGCAAGCCGGAAGAGGAAAAAGCCTTCGGCATGCTCGGCCTGATAACCGCCAAGCCGGTGGTCTATGTCTGCAATGTCGAAGAGGCGGCCGCGGCGACTGGCAACGAATTCTCAAAGCGCGTCGAAGCGCGCGCGAAAGAAGAAGGCGCGGTGTCGGTTGTGATCTCGGCCAAGATCGAATCCGAAATCGCGGTTCTCCCGCCGGAAGAGCGCGCGGAGTATATAGAAGCCGTCGGCCTGACGGAGCCGGGTCTCGACCGCTTGATCCGTGCGGGTTACGAATTGCTGGATCTTGTCACCTACTTCACCGTCGGCCCGAAGGAAGCGCGCGCCTGGACCATCACGCGCGGCACCAAGGCGCCGCAGGCGGCCGGGGTGATCCATACAGATTTCGAGCGCGGTTTCATTCGCGCCGAGACCATCGCCTTTGACGATTATATCGCGCTGTCCGGCGAAGCCGGCGCGCGCGACGCCGGCAAGCTGCGGCTGGAAGGCAAGGATTACGTTGTCGCCGACGGCGACGTGATGCATTTCCGGTTCGCGACCTAGGTCCGTCGCTGTCGCGGCTGGCCGGGGGCTGCAAAGGCCCCCACCTCCACGCCCTGCTCGCGTATCGCACCGAGATGCTCGTTGATGCGGAATATCACCATCACGAGTTCGCACGCGATGCGCACGAAGACGATGCCTGCAAGGATGAAGATCATCGCTGCGATCAGCAGCAGGAGGCCCGCAAGGAAATTGACCGCCATCATGCCGAGCGCGGTCAGGATCAGCGAAAGGCCGGTCATCACCACCATCGCAAGACAAAGCCAATAAAATACCCGGATCACGGACGGCGTGATGTACCGGTCCCACTGAAGCAATTCGGCAAAATCAATCATGACGACACGCTCTCAGCGTTGAAACCCGGCGGGGCGCGGAGGCTGCACCCGGCCAGGCGTCGCGGTCAACTGACAGGTACGTTCAAATTGACGGCGGTGGCGTGGGCGGGTACCCAATCTGTCCTGCTCAAACGGTGTGCACGTCCCTTGGCCAAGCTTTACTTCGAAGACTTCCAACCTGGGCATACGGCCGAATACGGTCCGCGCGTCGTGACGCGCGAGGAAATCATCGCCTTTGCGGCCCAGTATGACCCGCAGCCGATGCATCTCGACGAGGCCGCCGGACAGAAATCCCTGCTGGGCGGCCTGGGCGCGTCGGGCTGGCATAGCTGCGGGATCATGATGCGCATGATCTGCGACGGCTTCATATTGAACTCGTCTTCGATGGGCGCGGGCGGCGTCGAAGAGGTGAACTGGCTGCGTCCGGTCCGGCCCGGCGATAGTCTGACCCTGCGCACCACAATTCTGGACAAGCGCACCTCGAAGAGCCGGCCCGACATGGGAATTGTCCGTATCCGCTACGAGATGATGAACGCACACGGCGAATGCGTGATGACCATGGTCACGCCTGCGATGTTCGGGCGCCGGCACCCGGGGGCGCCGTCATGATGCGTTTCTACGAGGATATTCGCGTCGGTGACCGCGTCGAGCTAGGCTCGCATCTTTTCATCGCCGAGGACATCAAGACATTCGCCCGGCAATTCGACCCGCAGCCGTTTCATGTCGACGAGACCGGCGGCGAGCGTTCGCATTTCGGTGCGCTGATCGCGTCCGGATGGCAAACCGCCTCGATCTGGATGCGCAAGCTCGTGGATTATCGCCGGCGTGAGGCCGAGGCATTGCGAAGCCGCGGCGAGCGGGTGCCGCAGGTCGGGCCCTCGCCCGGCTTCCGCGACCTTCGCTGGTACAGGCCGGTCTTCGTCGGCGACACGGTATCCTATGCGGTCGAGGTGATCGCGACGCGCGTCTCGCAATCGAGGCCGGACCGCGGCATCATCACGATGCTCGGCTCGGGCCAGAACCAGCATGGTGTGCGGGTGATCTCGTTCGAGAGCATGACCTTCGTCGAACGGCGCGATCCGTCAACTTCATGACCGCAGTGGCCGATAGCGGCGCCACACGCCGCGACGAGAAGCGGACGATGTCGGTCGCTTCCGGCGCACATGCATTGCACGACGGCTATACCGACCTGATCTACGTCATGCTGCCGGTCTGGCAGGCGGAGTTCGGCCTGACCTATGCCGCGGTCGGCGCTCTGCGCGGCCTGTTCGCTGGAACCATGGCAAGCCTGCAAATTCCGGCAGGCCATCTGTCCGAGCGGTATGGCGCAGCAATGATCCTCGCCGGCGGAACTGCGCTCACCGGACTTGGCTATTGCCTCGCGGGATTGAGCGGCGGCTTCGTGGCCCTGCTCGTTGCGCTGCTGATCGGCGGGCTCGGCGCCAGCACGCAACATCCGATCGCATCCGCCCTCGTGGCCCGGGCGTTTTCGGGACCGCGCTCACTCAAGGCGCTGGGCGGATACAACTTCGCTGGCGACATCGGCAAGATGACGGTGCCGGCGCTTGCCGCGTTGATGATGACCGTCATGCCGTGGCGGCCCACCGTCATCGCGCTTGGCGCGGTGGGCTTCATCGCGGCGATCCTGATCCTCATTGTGACGCCGCGCTACGGTCCTGTCGCGATCGCTGCCAAGACCACCGGCGATGACAGCGCGACGGCCGTTGCGCCGAAGGCCCCGCGCTACGCGTTCCCGACATTGCTGTCGATCGGCGTGATCGACTCCGCGACGCGCATGGGCTTCCTGACCTTTCTGCCGTTCATTCTGACGGCCAAGGGCGCAAGCCTTCCTTCGATCGGACTCGCGTTGACGCTCGTATTTGCGGGGGGCGCAGCCGGCAAACTCATCTGCGCCTTCCTCGGCGCGCGCATCGGCATCATCAATACGGTGTTCGTGACGGAAGTACTGACGCTCGCGCTGATCCTCGCGCTGCTTCCATCGTCTCTGGAAGTCGCCTTCGTGATCCTGCCGGTCCTCGGCGTCATGCTGAACGGCACGTCGTCGGTGCTCTACGGCTCGGTGCCGGAACTCGTCGCACCGGAGCGGCGGGCGCGCGCCTTCGGCCAGTTCTATACCGGAACCATTGGAGCCGGCGCGATTGCACCGATCATCTACGGATTTATCGGCGATCGGATCGGTCTCACGGGCGGCATGATCATTGTCGGCACGATGGTGCTCGTGACTTTGCCGCTCGCCTTCGCGCTGCGGCCGGCCTTCGCTCAGCCCCAATCTCCCACCACCGCCTGAACCAGCGTCAGCGCCGCGACGGCTGCGGTGTCGGCACGCAGGATGCGCGGACCGAGTGCAAGCCGCACCACATTGGGATGCCGAAGCAGCAGGTCGCGTTCTTCCACGGCGAATCCGCCCTCGGGTCCGATCAGCACGGCAAGTGGCGTGCCGCGCTTCAGATGCGAGAGCGACGCGACCGGATCGCGCGTTTCCGCATCCTCATCGCAGAAGATCACCACGCGATCGGCAGCAAGACCGGCGAGCGCCTTTGCAAGCGGGATCGCGTCGTCGACTTCGGCAATCGTCAAGATCCCGCACTGTTCCGCCGCTTCGATTGCATTGGCGCGCATCCGCTCGACATTCACCCGCGCCGCCTGAGTGTGGCGGGTGGTCACAGGCTGCAGACGCGAAACTCCGAGTTCGACGGCCTTCTGCACCATGTAATCGAGCCGCGCGTGCTTCAGCGGCGCGAACAGATAGTGCAGATCGCAAGCGGGATGCTGCTGGCGGAGCTGGTCGCCGACAGACAGGACGACCGACTTGCGGCCTTCGCGCTGCAGTTCCGCGTGCCACTCACCGTCCCGGCCGTTGAAGACCAGTACCGGATCGCCCGGCTCGAGACGCATCACGTTGGTCAGATAGTTCGCCTGACCCTTGTCGAGCGGCACGCTCGCATCGGTGTGCAAGTCGGGCGCGACAAACAAGCGCGGGGTCCGGAAATCGTAGCGGGACATGGTTCAGATCAACGTGAGCACGGAAAGCTGCAACTTTCTCATAACCGGGAAGCTCTCTATTATGGACTGAATCGTGTTTTGCCGCCGTGTCGCCTATTTTGCGGGCTTGATCACGAGGCCGCCCGGGAGGCCGAGGGGCCGGGAGAACGAAATGAGGCTGCTTGCAAGCCTGTCCGCCGCTTTGACGCTCGCTGCTGTCACGAATCCCGTGCTGGCTGCGCCGGACGATGCGCGCGTGCGACTGGCCCAGGCCGGGCCGCCGACGTCGGGCTGGTCCACGCCCGGCGCGCCGCAGGCGCAGCCCGGACCGCCGACCTCAGGTTGGGGGGCGCCCGCACAGGGTGCCCCAGCAGCGCCCTCGTCCGGCTGGACTGCACCCACCGCCCCGTCCGGCGGTCCCGCAGCCTCGTTTGGTCCCTCCGGGCCCGGCGGCCGCCCGCAACGCAATTGCATGGCCGAGATCGAGCCGCTGCTTGCGGACGCCCAGGAAAAGGGCAAGGCGATCCAGAAGGCCGCGGCAACCAAACAGCAGCCGGTTGTCTGTCAGGCATTTCGCAACCTCGCGACCGCCGAAAGCAAGGTGATCAAGTATTTCGAAGATCACGGCGCGGAGTGCGGGGTCCCTCCGGACGCCATGAAAGCCCGCAAAGGGAACATGGCGAAGATCGTCGAGATCCGGACCAAGGTCTGCGACACGGCTGCCGCGCCGGCCAAGCGCGCGCCTAGCCTCAGCGATGCGCTCGGGACGTCGAGAATCCCGTCGGTCTCGACCGATACGCCTGCCGCCAAGAGTCGCGGCAGCACCTTCGATACGCTGACCGGCAATCCGCTGACGCGATGAGCGGCACCACCGGTCGCGTAGCCGATTCGACCGGAAACTGGGTCGACACGTCAGCACCGGCGTGGCTGAAGCCTTATCTCCGGCTGGCAAGGCTCGATCGTCCGATCGGCTCGTGGCTGCTGCTTCTACCGTGCTGGTGGTCGGCTGGCCTTGCCGCGATCGCCGCCGGCCGGCCCTATCCGGACCCGTGGCATTGTCTGCTGTTCTTCATCGGTGCATTCGCGATGCGCGGCGCCGGCTGTACCTGGAATGACATCGTCGATCGCGACCTCGATGCGAAGGTCGAACGCACGCGTTCGCGGCCGATCCCCGCAGGACAGGTGACCGCGCGTCAGGCCTTCGGCTTTCTTGTCCTGCAGGCGCTGATCGGACTTCTGGTCCTGCTGCAGTTCAACGCTTTCACCATTCTGGTTGGAATTCTGTCACTCGCGACCGTGGCGATCTATCCGTTCCTGAAGCGCGTCACGCACTGGCCGCAGATCGGATTGGGGCTGGCGTTTTCCTGGGGCGCGCTGATGGGTTGGCCCGCCGTCTTCGGCCGGCTCGATGCCGCAGCGTTCGTCCTCTACGCGGGTTCGATCGCTTGGGTGATCGCGTATGACACGATCTACGCGCATCAGGATCGTGAGGACGACGCGCTGATCGGTATCAAGTCGACGGCAATCCTGTTCGCGGAACGCACCAAGCCGATACTGGCGCTGTTCTTTTCAGCGGCCGTCGTGCTGATCGCAATCGCCGGCTGGCTCGCCGCCGGCGGTTTGATCTTTGCGGTGGGTCTCGCTGCCTTCGCGCTGCATCTCGCGTGGCAGGTTTGGCGGCTCGACATCGGCGACCCGGCTCTGTGCCTGCGGCTCTTCAAATCGAACCGCGACGCAGGCCTGATCCTGTTTGCCGGAATGATTCTGGACGCCGCTTTTCGTTAGCGGAATGCGACGTCGCGGATCACGGCTCAGTTGCGCGCGATGATTTCGCGTTCGCCGCGATGCACTGCTGACAGGCCGATGTGCCGGCCCGGCTTGCGCCGCATCAGGATCGAGGGACGGCGCTTCCTGATCGCCGAGCGCCGACGCCTGCGGCCGATGTCTTTCGCGCCCTGCAGCGTACGGCGGCCGGCGCAAACCTGGCGAACATCGCCGGTCGCATCCCGCAGCCAGAGCGACAGCCCGAGAACGCGGCCCCAGGCGCGCCATGTCAGCGCGGCCTCGTCGGCCGGCGCATTGTCAAGCAACGGAATCGACAAGGCCGGATCGGCATGGTCGAGAATGATGGAAGCGGTGGGACTGCCGTCCTCGGCCGGTACCAGCGTGATGCCGACAAAGGCATCGACCGCCAGCCGGATTTTCATCCGCATCCCGCGAACTGCACGACGCAGTACGACGCGATCGCGGTCGAGTTCGATCTGCCGCATCTGCCCATCCGCCCCGACATCACGTGCCGGAAATCGAACTGGCAAAGCGAAGGGGTCGAGCCGCAAAGTGCGGCCCGACCCGGCAGGCAAGGCCCCGCCGGCTTCCATTTGACGCCTCAATTGCTCCCCCGGACTTTTTCGTCCGTTATGTCGATGACCTTGCCACAATCCCGTCGGAAAGCGCTTAAAAAGCTCGGTTAATCAAGGGTTTCGGCCATGTCCTCGATTCTCATGATTGACGAGTCCTTGCCTCCGGCCAGGCAATTGACGGCTCTGCGCTAACCTTGTCCTTGTCACCGACCCGCGCGCCCCCTAAATCGAGCGCACTCATGGAAGCCCTTCTCGATCAATCCGCCCTCAGCAAACTCGCTGAAAATCTGGTCCTCGCCGCGCGCAAAGCCGGTGCGGACGCCGCCGATGCTATTGCCGTGCGCTCGGTCTCTGTCGGCGTCGACATTCGCGACGGCGCCGTCGAGGAATCCGAGCGCTCCGAGGGCGACGATGTCGGCCTGCGCGTCTTCGTCGGTCAAAAGCAGGCGGTGGTATCGACCAATGACATCGTTCGCACCGATCCGGCAGCGCTTGCGGAGCGCGCGGTTGCGATGGCGCGGGTGGCGCCTGACGACAAGTTTGCAGGACTTGCCGATCCCGATCGCCTCGCGCGCGAGCGGCCCGACCTCGATCTCGTCGACCCGAATATGCCCGAAGTGAGCGAGCTTGAGCGCCGTGCCCGTATTGCCGAAGAGGCAGCGCTCGCCGTGAAGGGCGTAACGAAGTCCGGCGGAGCGTCAGCCGGTGCAGGGATCAGCGGCATGGTGCTGGTCACAAGCGGAGGGTTCCACGGCTCGTATCTCGCGTCGCGCCAGAGCATTTCCATGATGGCCATTGCCGGTGAAGGCACCGGCATGGAGCGCGACTACGACCATTCCTCCGCTCTGCATGGCAGCGATCTTCAGGCACCCGAGACGATCGGCCGCAATGCCGGCGAGCGCGCGGTTCGCCGGATGAACCCGCGCAAGGTGAAGACGCAAAGCGTTCCGGTCATTTTCGATGCGCGCCTCTCAAACACGCTGATCAGCCACCTCGCGAGTGCATCCAACGGCGTGTCGATCGCGCGCAAGGCGAGTTTCGTGAAGGACAGGCTCGGTGAGCGACTGTTCGCACCCGGCATCCGGATCGTCGACGATCCGCTGCGCAAACGCGGATTGCGCTCGCATCCGTTCGACGGCGAAGGGGTGACCGTACAGAAGATGCACTTCGTCGAAGACGGCGTGCTGAAGTCGTGGTTCCTCGACAGCACTACGGCGCGCGAGCTTGGATTGCAGACCACAGGCCATGCGGCCCGCGGCGTCTCGGCGCCGCCCTCTCCTGCGCCGAGCAATCTGTATCTCGAACCCGGCGAACTTTCGCCCGAGCAGCTGATCGCCGAGACCGGCACCGGCTTCTACATCACCGATCTGATCGGCATGGGCACGAACCTCGTGACCGGGGATTACAGCCGCGGCGCTGCCGGTTACTGGATCGAGAATGGCGAACTGACTTATCCGGTCAGCGAGGTGACGGTGGCCGGCCATCTGCTCGACATGTTCCGTTCGCTGACACCGGCCAACGATCTCGCGTTCAAGTTCGTTACAAATGCTCCGACCTTGCGTGTGGAGGGTCTGACGGTTGCAGGTCAATGATCGGCAGCGTCGAAACGCGGCTTTAGCCGACGAACTCGGTCTCGCGGTGCGCGAGGCCGGGCAGATCGCGATGAAATATTTCCGCGGCGCGATCAAAAGCTGGACCAAAGGTCACGATTCACCCGTATCCGAAGCCGACATCGCGGTGGACGAGTTTCTGCGCGCGCGGCTGTCGCGCGAAGGGTTCGGATGGCTGTCCGAGGAAAGCCAGGACGACCGCGCCAGGCTGTCGGAGGAGCGGCTGTTCATTGTCGATCCGATCGACGGCACGCGTTCGTTTCTCGCGGGCCGTCCGGACTGGACGGTCGTGGCGGCAGTGGTCGAGAAGAGCCGACCGATTGCAGCTGCGGTATATGCCCCTGTCGACGATGACCTTTATCTCGCCGCAGCGGGGAAGGGCGCCAGCCGAAACGGCAAACCGATCACGACAACAGAAGGCGCCTTGCTGGCCGGTGCACGCGTCGCGGGTCCGAAAAAGGTGCTGGAGAGGCTAGCCGCGATCGACCCTGCAACAATTCAGGAACCCAAAATCCACTCGCTGGCCCTGCGACTGACGCGCGTCGCGGAAGGCCGAATCGACGCTGCTTTCGCGTCCGTCAATGCCTACGATTGGGACCTTGCGGCCGCAGACCTTTTGGTGCACGAAGCGGGCGGCGCGATGACGAATTTGGCGGGAGAAGCGCTGGTCTACAACTTGCATGACCCTGTTCACGGCGCGATTCTCGCGGCCGGACGCGACAGGCATGCAGCGATGCTGGACCTTGTGCGCAGTCGCCGCAGGGAATTCGCCTGACTTATCAGGATGACCGATATGTCCGATCAGGCTTTACAGAAGCAGCTTCTTCATCTTGTGCTCGGCGGCGAGCTCGAGCGCCTCGACGACGTCACGTTCAAGGATCTCAGCAAGGTCGACATCGTCGGCGTCTATCCGAATTATGCGACGGCCTATGCCGCCTGGCGCGCCAAGGCGCAGCAGACCGTGGACAATGCGCAGATGCGGTATTTCATCGTGCATCTGCATCGGCTGCTCGACCCTGAGATGCCGAACCAGGCCAAGCGCTGAATCTCGACGGAACCGCTATGCTGTCGTCACGGCGCCTTGCGCGCGCGCCCTGGGTTCAGAAGACGGTCGGCATTCTGGCCGCGGAATATCTTCGCTTCGTTCATCTGACCAGCCGGACCGTGTCGGTCCCCGGCGACATTTATGAGCGCGCGGGTCCGGATATTCCTGTCATCATCGCGATGTGGCACGGCCAGCATTTCATGGCGCCTTTTATCAAGAAGGAAGGGTACAAGGCCAAAACACTGATTTCGCGGCATCGCGACGGTGAAATGAATGCTGTGGCAGCCGAGTGGTTGGGTGTTGAGACTATTCGCGGCTCGGGCGATCATGGCACCGGGTTTCATCGCAAGGGCGGCGTAAGCGCCTATTTCCAGATGCTCGACGCTTTGTCCGAAGGGTACAATGTGGCCTTGACCGCTGACGTCCCTAAAGTGTCACGCGTCGCGGGCGCCGGCATCATCCGTCTTGCACGCGATTCCGGACGTCCGATCTATCCGGTCGCGCTGGCGTCGAGCCGCCGCAAGGTTTTCGACAACTGG
The DNA here is from genome assembly GCF_035565795.1 of Pseudorhodoplanes sp. Lineage (GTDB taxonomy): Bacteria > Pseudomonadota > Alphaproteobacteria > Rhizobiales > Xanthobacteraceae > Pseudorhodoplanes. The sequence goes on along the minus strand of NZ_DATMRV010000043.1, from coordinate 6,862 downwards.
GATCGCACCACTCTCAATCTTCCTTTCAGTCTGATTGCCGGCGTCGTTGGCGATCCCGTTCGGGTCGGCGCGGATGCGACCGATGCAGATCTCGAGGCAGCACGGCTGTCTCTCGAAGCCGCATTGAACGATGCGACCGAGCGGGCTTACGCTATCGTCGACGGGAAAGCCGAAAGTGCTGCGCGTGGCTGAACGTCTGCCAATGACATTGCGCGCATACCGCCGCGCGATGTCGGTGGCCACGCCGCTTGCCGACCTTTGGCTGAAGCGCCGGTTGCGGCGGGGCAAGGAAATCGAGGAGCGCCTGGGCGAGCGACACGGCGAGTCGACGCTGGAGAGGCCCGATGGTCCGCTGGTCTGGTTGCATGGTGCGAGCGTCGGCGAACTCATCGCGGTGTTCCCGCTCATCGAGCGGCTGCGCGCGCAGGACGTGCGGGTGCTGGTGACGTCGGGAACGGTGACTTCGGCGCAGGTCGTCAAGGACCGCCTGCCCGATGACGTGCTGCATCAGTTCATCCCGCTCGATACGCCACGCTTCGTGACGCGCTTTCTGCATCACTGGCGGCCGGACCTCGGGTTGTTCATCGAGCAGGATTTGTGGCCGAACCTGATCGTCTCCGCCGCGCGCCGCCGCATCCCGCTGGTTCTGATCAACGGCCGCATGTCGGAGCAATCGTTCAAGAGCTGGCGTTCGCTAAAACGCACGGCCAAGGCGCTGCTGAAGAATTTCGATCTCTGCCTCGCGCAATCCGCGCTCGACGCCGAACGCTTTTCCCAGCTCGGCATGCGGGCGGTGCACGTGACGGGCAATCTCAAGCTCGATGTTCCAGCGCCGCCCGCCAATGCGGACAAGCTAGCGGAGATGCAACGCGCCGTCACCGACCGTCAGATTCTGGTCGCAGCATCCACGCATCCGGGCGAAGAAGACGCGATCATCGAAGCGCATCGACGCGCGCGCAAAACGCGCCCGCGCCTGCTGACGATCATCGCGCCGCGCCACCCGGAACGTGGCGCCGAGATACTGCAGCGTGCAGTGGCGGCAGGCTCGCGCGGGATGCTGCGTTCGCGCGGTGTCCTGCCGGACGTGCGGACCGATATCTATGTCGCCGACACCATGGGTGAACTTGGCCTTTTCTATCGCCTGGCGCAGGTCGTGTTTGTCGGCGGTTCGATCGTGGAGCATGGCGGACAAAATCCGATCGAGGCAGCAAAGCTCGGCAAGCCGATCTTGCACGGTCCGAATGTCTGGAACTTCCAGGACATCTATGCCGCACTCGACGCGGCCCGCGGCGCGGAGGAGGTCGAGAATATCGGCCATCTCGCGATGCGCATCGGCGATTTCATGAAAGACCCGGCGAGCCGCAAGGCGGCCGGCGACGCCGCGTTCCGCACCGTCGAACGTCTCGGCGGTGCACTCGACCGGACCTTTGCAGATCTCGAGCCTTATCTTCTGCAATTGCGGCTCGTGTATCAGGCGTCCAATGCGTGAGCCGGATTTCTGGTGGCAGAAACCGGGCATCGCCGCAGGACTCCTGTCTCCAGTCGCGCTGATCTACGGGTTCATTGCCGGCTCGCGGATGCGCCGCGCGGGATTCAAGGCGAACATTCCGGTGATCTGCGTCGGCAATTTCACGCTGGGTGGCAGCGGCAAGACTCCGACTGCAATCGCGATCGCCCAGCGGCTGATCGCAAAGGGTGAGAGACCATTTTTTCTGACACGTGGTTACGGCGGTACGCTCGCGGGCCCGGTCCGCGTCGATCCGGCAAGGCACCGCGCAACCGATGTGGGCGATGAGCCCCTGCTCCTCGCGCGCGCTCAACCGACCATCGTGTCGCGCGTTCGTGCGGCCGGCGCCAGGTGCGCGCAGGATGCCGGTGCGACCATCATCGTCATGGATGACGGATTGCAGAATCCGTCGCTCGCCAAGGATCTTTCGATCGCGGTCGTGGACGCACGGCGTGGTCTTGGAAATGCTCGTGTATTTCCGGCGGGGCCGCTGCGCGCGCCGTTCTCGATACAGGTGGCGCAGGTCCACGCCATTCTGGCCGTCGGCAGCGGCGATGGTACAAATCAGGTGGCGGAGCTGGCGCGCCGCAACAGGCTGCCGCTCGTACGCGCACAGCTTCGACCCGCACCAGATACCGCAATCGATATGGCTGGACGCAAAGCCTTCGCGTTCGCAGGCATCGGCGACCCGGAGAAATTTTTCATCACGCTGTCATCGGTCGGCATCGAGCCGACGGTCACACAACCCTTCGCCGACCACCACGCCTACAGCGAGGATGATGCCACGCGTATCCTCGCACGCTGCGAAGCAGACTCGCTCATTCCCGTGACGACGGAAAAAGATATGGCGCGTTTACAGGGGCAGACTGGAGCGCGCGGGCAGCTTGCCGAGGCGGCCAGGGTCCTGCCGGTCACGCTACAGCCGGACGATCCCGCAACGCTCGACAGCTTGCTGGACCAGGTCCTGAAAGCGCAGCGCTAGCGCGCCTGAAGGCGCTGCAGGACAGCCTGCGGCGAAGCGTAGGCTTCCTGGAGGTCAACGCTCCAGTATTTGAGCTCTTCGAGCGGGATCGGCACGTTGGTGACAGCGCAGCGGACGAAGGCGCCTGGCCGGACAATGCGGAAATCGCCATCCAGAAACTTCACCTCGGCCTCGCCGGCCATGGGAGGGGGGCGATCGAAGCGGTTCAGCACGTAAAATTCCTCCTGGAGACCCAGCCCGGGCGGGAATGCAGTGGTACTCGTAGCGTTTGAACATAATGGCAAGGCGACGAAGGTCAAAGGGACAGCGTGCCGCTTTCCGGCCATGATATCGGTAGCCGTTGGGTTCCCGCGCAACTAAGACCTGCCATGCGAAAAAACATTCTTCTCGCAGCCCTGTTGTGCTTTGGCGGCGTGGCGCAGGCAGCAACCTCGGAACCGGTCGAAATCCCGACCGACGACAAGCCGCTGCAGGCCGTGATCTTTCGCCCCGCCGGGGCCGGACCATTTCCCGCGATCGTGGCTCTGCATGGCTGCGACGGTTTGCGCCTGAACAACGGACAGATTCGCAAGCCGGTGGAGGACTGGGGTCAGTTGCTGTCTGCCGCGGGATTCATCGTGCTTTTTCCGGACAGCTATGGGTCACGCGGGCTCGGCAACCAATGCAGCGTCAAGGCACCAGCCATCCGTCCGGACCGGGAACGTGTCGCGGATACGCGCGCGGCACGGGACTGGTTGCAGCAGCAGGATTTCATCCGCAAGGATCGCATCAGCCTGCTGGGCTGGGCCAGCGGAGGCATCGCGGCGTTATGGGCAATCAGGCCCAGCCTTGAGCCGAGCGACGATCGGCCGGACTTCCGCTCGGCGGCGGTTTTTTATCCGGGTTGCCGACGGCTAGGCGACACCGCGTGGAGTACGCGTGTACCGACCTTGATCCTGATCGGAGCCCTCGACAACTGGACGCCGGCGAAACATTGCGAGGACATGGTCAAGAATGCACGCGGCCGCTCAGCGCAGGCGGTGATCGTCAAGTACAAGGGCGCGCACCACGCCTTCGATCATGACAATGCGCCACTCCGGCAACGCTCCCGGATGGCCTTTGCGCCGGATCCTGGCGGCCGCGTGACCGTCGGCACCAACGCCGACGCACGCGCAGATGCCCTCAAGCGCATTCCGCAATGGCTCGCGCGCTAAAGCTCTTTCTGACCAGGCGCTAGCCGAACAGGCTGCCCTGCCCCGACGGACCGCCGCGCGTCTTGCTCTTCGTGCGCGCCTCCTTGTCGGCCGTTGCGCTGACGCGGCCATCCGCGAACTCGATGTCGAGCGACATCCCGGGCGTGACCTCGGACGATGCGCGCAGCGGAAAGCCTTTTCCGTCACGAACGAGCGCAAAACCGCGGCTCAGGACCGCGCGATAGGAGAATGCATTCAGAAGCTTCTCCGCCGACTCCAGTCGGATGTGGCGTCGTTCGAAATAGACCTTGCGCGACAGCGCCGCGCGCTGAGTGAGCGTTGCAATCCATTCGCGGCAACGTACCAGCCGCGTGCCCAGCAACTGCGGCGACAGGCGCCCGGCGATGCGATCGAATTGCCTGTGATGCACCTGCGCGTTCGCCCGGAGGGCGCGGGGCAGCCTGTCAGCCGCAGCATCGAGCCGCTGACGGGGGACCGCGAGCAGATTGTCGAGCGAAGGGAGCGCGCGAGCAGCTGCGCGCAATTCGGTACGGCGTGCTTCCTGTCCTCGCAGCCAGCAAGCCTGCGCCCGCCGCGCCTGCGTTGCGATCCGCATCAGCAATTCGGAACGCACCGGGACGGCCATCTCGGCCGCCGCCGTCGGCGTCGGCGCGCGCCTGTCGGAGGCGAAGTCGATCAACGTGATGTCGGTCTCGTGGCCGACAGCGGAAATCAGAGGGATCATGCTTGCGGCGGCAGCGCGCACCACGATCTCCTCGTTGAAGCACCAGAGGTCCTCAAGCGAGCCACCGCCGCGCGCGACAATGAGGATGTCGGGACGCGGAATGTCGCCATCCTCGGGAAGCGCGTTGAAGCCCTCGATCGCCGCCGCGATCTCCTCAGCCGCCCCGTCGCCTTGAACGCGCACCGGCCAGACCAGAACCTGACGCGGAAAGCGGTCGGACACCCGATGCAGGATGTCGCGGATCACGGCCCCGGTCGGCGACGTCACCACGCCCACGACGCGCGGCAGGAACGGCAGCAATTGCTTGCGCGCTTCGTCGAACAGGCCTTCCGCCGCAAGCTTCCTCTTGCGCTCCTCGAGGAGCATCATGAGCGCGCCGGCGCCCGCGGGCTCCAGCGACTCGATCACGATCTGGTAGTTCGAACGACCGGGATAGGTGGTGATCTTGCCGGTAACGACGACCTCGAGGCCCTCCTCCGGCTTGAATCGCAAGCGGTTCAGCACGCCTTTCCAGACGACCGCGTCAAGTCGCGCGCCCTCGTCCTTGATCGCAAAATAGGCGTGGCCCGAGGAGTGCGGGCCGCGATAGCCGGAAATTTCGCCGCGCACCCGCACATAGCTGAAATTGTCCTCGACCGTGCGCTTGAGCGCCTGCGAGACCTCGGAGACGGTCAATTCCACAACATTGAGGCGGGCGGCTTCGGTCATGTCCGGCGATTCGCTTGCGGGGGTGTCGCTACATGCTACACAACCGGCCTCGAAATAAGGCTTTTCGCAGCGAATGAACATCCTTCTGCTCGGTTCCGGCGGGCGCGAACACGCGCTGGCCTGGAAAATGGCGGCGAGCCCGCTGGTCGACCGACTCTATTGCGCGCCCGGAAATGCCGGGATTGCGCAGGAAGCTGAGTGCGTCGCGCTCGATCCGACCGACCATGCGGCGGTGATCGCCTTCTGCAAGGAAAACAAGATCGACCTCGTGATGGTTGGGCCGGAGGCGCCGCTCTGCGCCGGCATCGTGGACGATCTCGAAGCCGCCGGCATCAAGGCGTTCGGACCGACAAGGAAGGCGGCACAGCTCGAAGGCTCGAAGGGCTTCACCAAGGACATCTGCCGCGCGAACAATATCCCGACAGCGGCCTATGAGCGCTTCACCGCGCCGGAGCCTGCGAAGGATTATATCCGCAAGCATGGTGCGCCGATCGTGGTGAAGGCCGATGGCCTCGCCGCAGGCAAAGGAGTTGTCGTCGCCGAGACAATTGCGCAGGCGGAAGCCGCAATCGACATGATGTTCGACGGCGGCCTTGGTGCTGCAGGCGCCGAGGTCGTGATCGAGGAATTCTTGCAGGGCGAGGAGGCGTCCTTCTTCGCGCTGTGCGACGGCACGACCGCGATCGCGCTTGCTTCCGCTCAGGACCACAAGCGTGCCCTCGACAACGATCAGGGCCCGAACACCGGCGGCATGGGCGCTTACTCGCCCGCGCCGGTGATGACCGATGCGATGACCAGGCGAACGATGAGCGAAATCATCGAGCCGACGCTGCGCGCGATGGCCGCGATGGGGGCACCCTACAAAGGCGTGTTGTTCGCCGGCCTGATGATCACGAAGGATGGCCCGAAACTCATCGAATACAACGTGCGTTTCGGCGATCCGGAAACGCAGGTCCTGATGCTCCGCCTGATGTCGGACATCGTGCCCGCGCTGATGGCTGCACGCGACGGCGTGCTGAAGTCATTCGATCTGCGCTGGTACGACGACGCCGCGCTGACCGTGGTGATGGCGGCGAAGGGCTATCCGGGCGATTATCGGAAGGGCTCCGTCATCGAGGGTCTCGAGGATGCCGCTAAGGTCGAGGGCGCCCAGATTTTCCACGCCGGTACGAAGTCGGACGGCGCGCACATCCTCGCCAATGGCGGACGCGTGCTGAATGTCTGCGCCATCGGCCGCTCGGTCGCCGAGGCCCAGCGGCAGGCCTATGCCGCGGTGGACAGGATCAACTGGCCCGACGGCTTTTGCCGGCGAGACATCGGCAAGCGTGCCGTCGAGCGAGGCGCCTGAGACTGGCATCCGGGACCTGTTCAAAGTAAAACGGCGTCCGCATGACCGAACTCGCAGACCTTTACCCAGGTTTTGAATCGCACTGGATCGACACGTCCGTCGGGCGCATATTCGCGCGGTCGGGTGGAGACGGTCCGCCGCTTCTGCTGCTGCATGGCTACGCGCAAAGCAACGTGATGTGGCACAAGGTGGCGCCCGCTCTCGCCGCCAAATTCAAGCTGATCCTGCCCGATCTGCCCGGCTATGGCTGGTCGGTCGCGCCTCGATCGGGGAAGGGGCATACGCCCTATGACAAGCGGTCCATGGCGAAAGTCATGGTCGAGCTGATGGAAAAGATCGGCCATGCACGCTTCTATCTTGCGGGCCATGACCGCGGCGGCCGCGTTTCCTACCGGCTCGC
>NZ_DATMRV010000042.1:0-28895 GCF_035565795.1 Pseudorhodoplanes sp. | reverse complement strand
CGGTTCTGGGAAAAGTCGATCGAGGGCCTCCTGCACACGGTCACGGTCGCGCATTCGCGGCTGATACGTCCGGCGGAGATCCGCGCCGTGGACGGGGTGTTCCGGCTGCACTAACGGTTCCGCTCGAACGGGAGCGGGGCGGGGTCAATGGCAATTCGCGGGCGCATGGCCGGCGCGGCGTGTTGTGGGCTTGTGTTGATGGGCCCGGCCACCTTTGGTGCGGATATGCCCGCGGGTAAACCGCTGTTGCCTCCGGCCGTGCACGGCTTTTGGTGATCGCGAACAGCCCCGGCGGGCATGTCTATCATCGCTGCGGGCAGGGGCGCCGCTGACGGGGCTACCGCCAATCTTCCAAGTGGGCCGTTCAGCCAGCGTGACGCGAGCATCGCCGCGGATGTGCCACACGCGCAGCCGCCTCGCACCGGCGGCATAGCCAGCGTGCGGCATATGAAATAGCGTCGGCGGTCATTCCGAGTCCGCGCCCCGCATGAGCCATTTGTCAGCCCGCCTTGCATTGCTCTGCGGGAATTTCATTACCGGTCTGTCTGTCCTCGCGCCGGCCGGCATGTTGTCCGAGCTGTCGGCCGGACTGAATGTGACCGTGCGCGATGTCGGACTGCTCGTAACCTATGGCGCAGTGATCCTGTGCCTGGGCTCGCCGATCGTGTCCTGGCTCACGACGCGGATCGGCCGGCGACTCCTGATGTCCGGCACGCTCGCGATCATTGCCGCAGGCCATGCGCTGTCAGCCATCATCGACAGCTACGCCGCGATCCTGGCGTTGCGGCTGGTGATGCTGGCCTTCGCTGCGATCTATACACCGCAGGCGGCGAGCACGATGGCGCTGATCGTCCCGGAAAAAGAGCAGCCTTCCGCGCTCGCCTTCGTGTTTCTCGGATGGTCGCTCGCTGTCGCGGTCGGCCTGCCGTTGATCACATTGTTTGCGACGCAGTTCGGCTGGCGCGAGACATACGCCGCGATCGGCGTGGCTGCGGCGGCGAGTGCCATTCTGAATGTCGCAGCCTTGCCAAGCGGGCTGCAGGGACATCCGCTGTCGCTGCAAAGCTTCGTCACCATTGCGCGCAGCCGGACGCTGCTGCTGATCCTCCTGATCACGTTGTTTCAGATGTCCGGGCAGTTTTCGATCACGATCTACATGGCGGCGCTGGCCCAGAAGGTCGCGGATGGCGGGCCGGCTGCTAGTGGTCTCCTGTTTTCGTTGCTTGGCGTTGCCGGTCTCATCGGAAATCTCGCCGCGACCCGCATCGTGCAATTTGCCGGCGTGCATCGGACCCTCGGATCTTTCATCGTCATTATGATGACGGGCGCGCTCGTCTTCGCGCTGGGGATCGGCACGCTCGCGCTCATGGCGGCGGGTGTTTTCCTGCTTGGGCTTGGCATCACCGCGGGCAACACAATGCAGCAGGCGCGCCTTGTCGTGGCGGCTCCGTTGCTCGCGAGCGCAACGGTCGCGCTCAACACATCGGTTCTCTATATCGGCCAGGCGCTCGGATCGGGTGCGGCGGGCTTACTCTATCAGCACGAATTCTACCGCACGATCGGATTTCTCTCGGTGGCCTTCTTTGCGTTGGCTTTCGTGACATTCCTGCTGACGAGCGAACGGCGATCTAGCTGAGTGCGCCCACGATCGCGCCGATGGTGCAGGTCGCCAGTGTCCCCGAGACGATGGTGCGCGGCCCGAGCGCGATGATTTCCTCGCGGCGCTCCGGCGCCATGACCGTCAGCCCGGCGATCATGATCCCGAGCGAGCCGAAATTCGCAAAGCCGCACAGCGCGTAGACCATGATGAGGCGCGAGCGCTCGCTGAGAATATCGGGGCCAAGCTTCGACAATTCGACATAGGCGATGAATTCATTGAGCACGGTCTTGATGCCCATCAACTCGCCGCCGCGCAGCGCTTCGTTCCAGGGCAACCCCATAAGCCAGCAGACCGGGGCCATGACGATGCCGAGCATCCGCTGCAGCGTGATCTTGGCGCCCGCAATGTCCGGAAGGACGGAAAGAATGGCGTTGGCGAGGTGGACCAGAGCGACAAGCACGGTCAGCATCGCGATGATGTTCAGAAGCAGCGTGAGACCCTGGCCGGTGCCGTTGGCGATGGCATCCATGGTCGAACACGCAACCGGCGGCGGGTCTGCATATTCGCCAGCGGTTGCGTCGTCCTGTGTTTCCGGCACCATCAGTTCGCTGATCAGGATCGCCGCCGGCGCGCCCAGCACCGAAGCGATTAGCAGATGTCCGGCGATTTCCGGAACGAGCGGGCGCAGGATCGTGGCATAGACGACAAGCACGGTGCCGGCGATGCCGGCCATCCCGCCGGTCATTACGATGAACAACTCCGCGCGCGTGAGCCGCTCGAGATAGGGGCGGATGAACAACGGCGCCTCGACCATGCCGACGAAGATGTTGGCGGCGGTCGACAGACCGACGGCGCCGCCGACGCCGAGCGTGCGCTCCAGCGCCCAGGAGAAACCACGCACGATCGGCGGCAGGATACGCCAGTAGAACAGCAGTGTGGTGAGCACGCTCATCACGAGCACCAGCGGCAGCGCCTGAAAAGCGAGGATGAACTCGCTGCCGGGAAATTTCGGATCGAAGGGCAGGGGCGCCCCGCCGAGATAGCCGAAAACGAACGCCGTGCCGGCGCGGGTTGCCGCTGCGATGGCGTCGACGGCGCCGTTGGCGGCGGCGAAGGCAGCGCGCAGCGCCGGAATCTTGAGCAGGAGCGCGGCGAGTATGATTGTCAGGGCCATCGCCGCAAACACGCGTCGCCATGACACCGCGCGATGATTCTCGCTCAAAGCGAAGGCAATCGCCGGAATCGCAATGACGCCCAGCAACGATTGTAGAACAGGCATTTCAGATCGGCCCCCAGCCGCGCACGCATTGTCGCGACTTGGGGCCATGCATTCAAGCGCTCTTCACAACCAGCACCGCTGATGTTCAAATCACCGAAAAATTCGGGGAGGAGAACAGATGCGTTTGACTGCTGTCGCGGCGCTGGTCGCTGCGCTCGTCATTTCTGCCGGCGCTTTGGCGCAGGAGAAATATCCGTCGCGACCGATAACGCTGTCACATGGCTTCGGGGCCGGCGGCAACTCGGATACGGTTGCGCGCATCATCGGTCCGGTGCTGGCCGAACGGCTCTCTCAGCAAGTCGTCGTTGAGCCGCGCGTCGGCGCGGGCGGTAATCTCGCCACCGATCGCGTCGCGAAGGCCGCGCCGGACGGCTACAATCTGATCGTTCTCACCGGCGGTCATGCTGTGTCCGGCGCGCTCTACAAGGCGCTGCCGTTTCATCCGGTCGACGATCTCCAGATGCTGTCGACGCTGATCTATTTTCCGTTCGTGATTTCTGTCCGCAAGGACCACCGGTTCCAGTCGCTCGCCGATCTCGTGGCCGAAGCCAGAGCCAAGCCGAAAACGATCACCTATTCGTCAGTCGGAGTCGGTTCGACGCAGCATCTGGCGGGCGAATTGCTCGCGTCGCTCGCGGGCATCGAACTCGTTCACGTGCCGTATCGCGGCGGGCAGGCGCCGGTCACCGATCTTCTGGGCGGTCGGATCGATGTCATGATCGATACGCTCACCGTCACCCGGCCGCAGCTCAATGCCGGCACGATCCGCGGTCTTGCGGTCACCAGCCCGGCAGCATGGCCCAGCCTTCCAGGGATTCCCGCCGCGGCCGACACGGTAAAGGGCTATGATGTCAGATCCTGGATGGGGATCGCGACCACGAAGGGCGTGCCCGAACCGATCGTGAAACAGTTGAACGCGGATATTCTCTACGCGCTTCAGCAGCCACAGGTCCGTGACAAGCTCGAGGCGATCGGCAACGAGGTTCGTGGCTCGACGCCTGATGAGATGCGTTCATGGGTGGCCGGAGAGATCGCCAAATGGCGCAAGGTTATCGATGACGCGAAGGTCGAGCGGCAATAGCCTTTCGCGGAGGAGGCTGGAGCAGCAATCCTTCGCGTCCGGCCCATGCGCGAAATTCGAGCGCCAGCCGCTGGGCTTCATCGAAGGTTTCGATCTGTTCGAGACGCCTCAGCAACACCGAAGCCGTGAGGCTGCAATGGTTCATTGCATATCCACGAACGATTGCAGCGGCTTCCGAAGATGAGGCAATAGAGTGACCGTCGCGCAATTGCACAGGCGGGCGGATTGCGAATGCGGACATCGCGTCGCTCCTTGCTGCGATATCCCGAAAACGCACCGGAATTAAAACAAGTTCCCGCTCGGCCGGGCGGCCGGCATTCAAGCGCGTGTGATGACTTCCCCCGTCAGGCGGCGGGCATCAGGTCAGGCGTCGGGCCGGGAGGATCGAGCGTCGGCCGTCCGGCTTCGATCCGGTTGCGGCCCAGCTTTTTCGCCCGATAAAGCGCGGCGTCGGCGCTGGCATAAAGCGTGTCGAAGTCATAGCCGCTTTGGCCCGCAGAGGCGGTGCCGACGCTGACGGTCGCAGCGACCGAGTGACCGCCCACACAGCTGGCCATGGTCGCGAAGTTGCTACGAACCCGTTCTGCGACGCCGACCGCAACGTCAGGGGTTACGCCGGGCAGCAGCGCGACGAATTCCTCGCCGCCGATGCGGCCAAGCAAATCGAGCGGGCGGAGCGAATCCACGGCCGATCGCGTGAAGAGACCGAGCACGGCATCGCCGGTGCGATGTCCGAAGCGGTCATTGATGCTCTTGAACTGATCGAGATCGAACAGGAGCAGTGTGAGCGGAGTCTGATCGCGGCGCGCCCGTGCGATCAGCCGCTCGGCACGCTCGCTGAAGCCGCGCCGGTTCGGAATTCCGGTCAGCGGGTCGATGGATGCGGCGTAGCGCTGCTTCGATTCGGCGCGCTCCTTGGCGAGCGCCATCAGCAGGAAGACGATCGCGAAGCTATAGAGCAGCGGTGCGAACACCAGCAGCGACGAGGATTGCGTGCCGAACGATGGCGCTGCCAATGGAAACGGCACCGATGTCAGATATGGCATGCGAACGGGAAACATCACGACATGGAGCGCCGCGAGCGCCATGATCGGCCAGCGCGATACCAGACCGTCGCCGCGTGCCCGCCAGAGTTCGAAGACGAAGGCGAAGGTGTAGACTGCGATCAGCGTGGTCGCGAGCGCGACACGCGCTGGCAGCGAGTGCATGAAAGCGTCGATCTGGCACGCTGCTAACCAGATGAAGCTGCCAGCCACGATCAGAGGCGCGACCGGACGGCGGCCTTCGAACACGCGGGCTCCGGTCCACAACATGCCGTAGCCAAGGAGCATCAGGGCGTTTGCCGCCTGAATCGACCAGATGTCGGCGATGATCCCGCGCGCTCCGAACAATGCGGAGGCCGGGGTAAACACAACAAACGCTGCGCCCCACCAGGCGAGTGCCGGGGTGTCCCGCGCCTGGAGCCAGGCAAAAAGCAGGAGCACACCGCCAAGCCCCATGCTGAAGACGGTCACGGCAAACAGGGTGGCGATGTCGAGCGTCACGACCGCTGAATACACAGATTCCCGGGCGGAAATCTATCCGGAGGAAGGGCGGCGTGACCGGTCAGCCGCGGCCCTCGAAGGGCATCTTGGTCGCCTTCACCGTCATGAACAGGACGTTCGATTCCAGAGAAAGGCTGGCCATGTAGCTGACCGCCTTGCCGACGTCTTCGACCTTCATGCGGTCTTCCGCCCGTACCGAGCCATCCGGCTGCAACATGCCTTGGGTCATTCGCTCGGTGAGCGGCGACACGGCATTGCCGATGTCGATCTGGCCGCAGGCGATGTCATAGGCCCGGCCGTCGAGCGCCGTCGATTTGGTGAGGCCGGTAATGGCGTGCTTGGTCGCGGTGTAGGCGACGGTCAGCGGGCGTGGCGTGTGCGCCGAGATCGATCCGTTATTGATGATGCGGCCGCCACGCGGGCTCTGATCTTTCATGATCTTGAAAGCCTCCTGCGTACACAGGAAAGGCCCGGTGAGATTGGTCGCGACAGCGGCCTGCCACTTTTCAAGCGGGAGATCTTCGAGCGGCACAGCCGGCGCGCCGATACCGGCATTGTTGAACAGAAGATCGAGCCGGCCGAAGGTCTCTTTCACCTTCGCAAACAGCGCCTTGATCTGAGCCGGGTCGGACACGTCAGTCGGGACGACGAGCGTCTTGCGGCCCAGGGCCTGGCCTTCCTGCGCGACCTCCTCCAGCGGCTCCTTGCGGCGGCCGGCCAGCACCATATCGAAGCCGTCTTTCATGAGGGCGATAGCGCAGGCGCGCCCAATCCCCGAACCTGCTCCTGTCACCAGCGCAACCTTGGCCGCCATCCCGTCACTCCTGTTTCTGTCGCTCAAGCAAAAAGGCCGGCCATCCTACGGATTGGCGGGGCCTCTGCAATGGCGGTGACGGAATGGCGGGAGTGCGGGGTCAGCCCGCGAGCGCAGCCGCCGCGTCGCGCGCGATGCTGCGGTGGCCGTTGGGCATGGCGAGGCGGGTGGAGATGAGGCTGGGCGAGCCGGGACGGCCGAACCGGTAGCCCTGCATCGAATGGACGCCGGCGGCGCGCAGGAATAATTGCTGCTCGGCCGTCTCCACGCCCTCCGCCGTGACCCGCATGCCGAGGCCGCGGCCAAGGCCGACAATCGCATGAACGATGGCGGCGGCATCCGGCGAACGTTCGAGGGAGCGAACGAAGCTTTTGTCGATTTTCAGCTTGTCGAAGGGGAAGCGCCGCAGATAGGCGAGCGAGGAATAGCCGGTTCCGAAATCGTCGAGCGCAAGACGGCAACCGAGCGCCTTCAGACGATGCATCGCGACCTCGGCGCTCTCGACATTGCCGAGCAGGGTGCTTTCGGTCAGTTCGAGCTCGAGGAATTCGGCGTTGAATTCGGTGTCGGCCAGAATCCGCTCGACGGTGTCCACGAAATCGAGCCGGCGGAATTGCAACGGCGAGACGTTGACCGAGACGGTGATGCCGGGCCAGGACTTCGCTTCGATGCAGGCGCGCCGCAGGACCCATTCGCCGAGTTCGATGATCAGGCCGGAATGTTCGGCGATCGGAATGAAACGCGACGGCTCGATGTCGCCGCGCGTCTCATGCGTCCATCGGCAGAGCGCCTCGACGGCCAGGATCGTATCGCCGCTGCCATTGACGATCGGCTGATAGACGATGCGCAGCTGATCGGCGGCGATCGCCGCGCGAAGGTCGTTTTCGAGCTGTTTGCGTTCGGACAGGTCGGCGTCCATTGCCGCGTCGTAGATGCACGCTCGATTTCGACCCTCGTTCTTGGCGCGGTAAAGCGCCATGTCGGCATAGCGCATCACGTCCGCCGCGGCGTCTTCCGACTTGCGGTCGATAACGGCGATGCCGATGCTGGCGCCGATCAGGATATTGTGGCCGTTGATCGAGTAGGGCGCGCAGATCGTGGCGATGATCCGGTCCGCGGTGCGCTGCAGCGCGGTCACGTCGGCGCCGTCCGTCGTGATCACCGCGAACTCGTCACCGCCGAGCCGGCTGACGAGGTCTTCGGCGCGCAACAGGCCGGAAAGCCGCGCGGTCACGTTGCGGATCAGTTCGTCGCCAACCGGATGGCCGAGCGTATCGTTGACGTCCTTGAAATGATCGAGGTCGATATAGAACACGGCTGCCGCCGGTGCGCCGTTGCGCACGTCCTTGGTCACGGCCTCGAGCCGTTCGCCGAAATAGTTGCGGTTCGGCAGTCCGCAAAGCGGGTCGTGCAAGGCGAGATAGCGCAGGCGCTGTTCGCCCTGGGCAATCGTCGCAGCGGTGCGCCGCATGTAGCCATGGATGAGCGCGGCCAACAGCGCAAAGCCCGCAAAGGCCACCGCGATGAACGGGATCACGCTGGTGACGATCTCGGAGCCGGGCCGTTTCGGTGACCAGGTCAGACTGAGAATGTTGTGGCCCTGACTGTCCTTGAGGTCGTGGCTGTATTCGCCCTCCGGCGCCAGCAGCTTTTCCGTGACGCGCAATCCGTTGACCTGCAGGCGGCCGCCGATTTCGGCCAGCATGGCTTCATCGACGAACTTGACCGCGATCACCAGCGGCAAGGTTTCACGCGCGACTTCACCCTCAATCCGTTGCGCTGGAGCGATCAGTGTTGCCGCGACGGTGGCCGGGCGGCCGAGGAACCGCTGGATGACCGCGACCCGCATCGGCTTGTCGGTGTCATTGGCACGACGTGGCTCCGAGATGCGGATCGCCCCCTTGGGATCGTCGCCGACGCGGTTGCGAATGTAATCGATGGTCGGCGCCAGCTCGGGCAGAATGGAATTGAACCAGCGCGGATCGACGCTGTTGCGTCCGAGAAGCGCGTAAACAAGGGTGTCGTTGCCGTCGGCCACGAAGACGAATTCGTGATCGAAATAGTGTTTCAGCCAGAGGCCGATGCGGTTGTGTACCCAGTCGCGGTCGAACTGATCGCGGATTCGCCGGACGGCCTCCTCACTCGCGCTGACGCTGTCCAGTTCGCGCAGGAATTGTTCGCCGTGATTGGCGATGGCGCGGGACAGCAGCCGCTTCTCGTGTTCGAGCGCAACCTCGTCGGCCCGGCGCGCGGAGGAGACGACCGCGACCACGACGCAAATGATCGCGACCGCCACGATCACGCTGATCGGAATCACGATGCTCAGCCGGGCGCGATCCCAGCTGGCCTGCGCGCCTTTATTGGCTAAACGCGCATTCGTCTCCGGCACCACGCGTGTCCTTCAATTCCCGATTTGAAGGCGCAAAACCTATGGGACAAAGCTTGCCAATCGCTTGAAGAGGTAACGGGGCGCAGCCTTTGGCTGGGATTTCCCCGTGTTTCCGGCTGCCTGGTTAACCTGCCGTAACGGTATATCCGTAGTTGTCGATCATGCCGTTTGCCATCGGTTTACGCTCTGCGGACGCTTACGCCGTTGCTTGCGCCACTCGCGACGATGGGCTATCGCCCAAGCGTTTTTGTGGGCGAAAGCCTTCTTTGCTTCTGTGGAATGTCGATGTCGAGAACCAAGCCGCCTTTCCGAGCCGACCTTGTCGGGAGTTTCCTTCGTACTGCCCCGCTCAAGGCGGCGCGTTCCGCGCGCGAATCCGGCCAGATCACTGCCGCAGAGCTGAAGGCGGTCGAGGATACGGAGATCGAAAAGCTCGTCCGGCACCAGGAGAATTGCGGATTGAAGCTCGCCACGGACGGTGAGTTCCGGCGTTCCTGGTGGCATTTTGACTTCCTCGGATTGCTGGATGGCGTCGATCTCGTGGACGCCGAGCAGGGCATCCAGTTCGCTGGCGTCCAGACCAAGGCGCAGACCCTGAAGGTCAGCGGCAAGGTGGACTTCCCGGCCAACCATCCGTTTCTCGATCACTTCCGTTTTCTGAAATCCGTGACCAGGGTCACGCCGAAGATGACCATTCCGGCGCCGACCGTGCTGCATTTCCGCGGCGGTCGCCGCGCGATCGACAGCAAGGTCTATCCCGAGATGGATCAGTTCTTCGCCGATACCGGGGCAGCCTATGCGAAGGCGGTGCGCGCGTTTTACGACGCCGGTTGCCGCTACCTGCAATTCGACGATACCGCGTTCGCCTATCTCTGCTCGCCGGTCGAGCGCGAAAAGGCCAGGCAGCGCGGAGACGATACGGAGGGGCTGCAGCAGAAATATGCCGACATGATCAACATTGCTCTGAAGGCAAAGCCCGCAGACATGGTGATCACCACGCATATCTGCCGCGGCAATTTCCGTTCGACCTGGGTTTCGGAAGGCGGCTATGAGCCCGTCGCGGAAACGCTGCTCGGACGCTGCAATTACGACGGCTATTTCCTTGAATATGACAACGAGCGCGCCGGCGGATTCGAGCCGCTGCGTTTCCTGCCCAAGGGCGACAAGCAGGTCGTGCTCGGTCTCATCACGTCAAAGAGCGGCGAGCTCGAGAGCCGGGACGTGATCAAGCGGCGCATCGACGAAGCGTCGAAGTTTGCGCCGCTCGAACAGTTCTGCCTGTCGCCGCAATGCGGCTTCGCCTCGACCGAAGAGGGCAATGTGCTCACCGAAGACGAGCAGTGGGCGAAGATGCGCGAAATCGTGGCGATCAGCGAAGAGGTCTGGGGCCGCTAGGCCCCTTCGGACTATGTCGTGCCCGCATAAGGCGGGCGCGGGATGGCGATGTGCGCGGCCCGCAGGGCTGCGGACCAGCGCTCGCGCAGGTCATGGAAATAGGGTTCGCCCGGTTCGATGCGGTACGACAATTCTGCATCGCATGCGTCGCGCCGGGCGACCAGCACATCGATCGGCATGCCGACTCCGAGGTTGGACCGCATGGTCGAATCCATCGAGATCAGCCCGATCTTCAGCGCATCATAAAGATCGACGCCGTAAGTGATTGCGCGGTCGAGCACCGGCTTGCCGTATTTGTGCTCGCCGATCTGCAGATAGGGCGTGTCTGTTGTGCATTCGATGAAATTGCCGGCCGAGTAGATCATGAACAGGCGCATGCGCTCGCCCTTGATCTGGCCTCCGAACAGGAACGACACGTCGAACTTCACGTCTGCGGCGGCGAGGGCTTCGGATTCCTCGTCGTGAATCGTGCGCACGACTCGTCCGATCCGCTGCGCCGCCTGGAACATCGTGGGAGCATTCATCAGCGTTTCGCGCTCGCCGGTGTCCTTGTTCTCGACGCCCTCGATCATGGTCGAGACCACGGACTGGCTCATCGACAGGTTGCCGGAGGAGGCGATGGCCATGATCCGTTCGCCCGGCTGTTTGAATACGTGCAGCTTGCGGAAGGTCGACACATTGTCGAGCCCGGCATTGGTTCGCGTGTCTGCGATCATGACGAGGCCTTCACGCACCAGGATTCCGCAGCAATAGGTCATTTCAGTTCCAATGTCTGGCCGGCGCCGCAGCAGCGCGGCGGCGCATTATCCCCATTCCGGACCGCCGTAACAGAGGGAAGTCGGCCAGTGAACGAGCCTTGGCCAATGGCCAACAAGGACCCCGATCACTCCTGCCGCTGAGTGAGGCCCTGCTGGACGCGGACGCGCACGTCCAGCCCTTCGCCTTCGCCGCCGATGCGTGAGCCCCGGACGGGTGCGGCGTTCAGGTAATCGAGGCCGGACGCCACCCGCAGATACGAATCCGTCGGACACATGCCGTTGGTGGCGTCGAAGCCGACCCATCCGAGCCCGTCCACATAGGCTTCGGCCCAGGCATGCCCGGCGTGCTGATCGTTCATCCCGTCGGCGCGGTAGAAATATCCCGAGACGTAGCGCGCGGGGATGCCGAGGCTGCGGGCTGCCGCGATGAAGATGTGGCTGATGTCCTGACAGACGCCGCGCTTCAGCGCGAACGCTTCGGCCGCCGTGGTGTGGACGTGCGTCGGATCGGTGTCGAAGGTGATGGTCTGCGGCAGCGTATCGAGCAGCGCGTGCAGTTGCGTCAGGCGATCTTTGCCGGCCGAGCCGGCGATGTTGTTTGCAAAAACGCGGATCTCTTCGCTGGCCTGCGTGAGCGGCGTTTCGCGCAGAAAGAGGGACGGCGGGAACGGCTCGATCGTTCCCTTGACCACGCCATTGGTGTCTTCGACTTCGGCCTCGCCCTCGACATGGACCACCAACTGGCTGAGCGGGCCATCAGCGGTGAGTGTGTGCGTCACATTGCCGAATGCGTCGACATGGCAGCTCACCGGGCAATCGGCCGACACGTCGATCCGCCAGCCCAGAACATACTGGCCCTCGGAGTTGCGCGGCGTCAGACGAAGAATCTGAATCACCCCGGTCACCGGCCAGGAATAGTTGTACGTCGTGTCGTGCCAAACCTGTATGCGCATGAGCGGGGATGCTGGCGTCTGCGCGCCGCAAACGCAACCCTTTCGGGCAACTCGGCGAGGAAATCAGGCGAGGTATTGCTGGGTAATCGTGCTGCCGATGCGGTTGTTGTCGGCGATGAATTCCTGGATGAATTCGTGCAGCCCGTTCTGGAAAATGTCCTCCATCTTGGCGTTCTGGAGCCGGGTACGCACGCCGCGGGCGAGCCGCTGCGCCGGACCCTGACGGCCATAGGCGACGGCGATCGCGTCGAGGTAGCGTACGAGATTCTCGTAACAGCTCGCCAGCGAGCGCGGCATCTCGTCCTTCAGGATCAGGAGATCCGCCACCAGCCAGGGTTTGACATTCTCGCGATACACCCAGTGGTAGGAGGTGAGGGCGGAGACCGATCGGAGGATCGCTGCCCACTGGAAGTAATCGAGCGGCCCGCCCACATGCTCATTGGCGGGCAGGAGCATGTGATATTTGACGTCGAGAATTCGCGCGGTGTTGTCTGCCCGCTCCTGATAGAGCCCGAGACGCGAAAACCAGTAGGCGTCGTTGCGGAGCATGGTCCGGTAGGCTGAGCCATCGAAACGCAGCGACGATTCCTGGACCCAGCGCAGAAATCGCGACAACTCCTCGCGCGTGGTCGGGCCGTTGCCGAAGCGTTTGAGTTCGAGCCAGGTGCCGTTGATTGCGTCCCACATTTCCATGGTGAGGGCGGTGCGGACCGCGCGCGCGTTGGTGCGCGCCACTTCGAAGCAGGACCGGATCGATGAGGGATTTTCCGTCGAGAAGGCGAGAAACTCGGTGACGTTCTCCTCGTTCGCCTCGCTGTAGATCTCGAAGAAGGCGTGCTCGCAGCCGGCGGTCGCGACCGCGGACTCCCATTCGTTGGTCTCGCCGATATAGGCAATGGGCAGCGAGGTGAGCCGTTGGGTCGCCTCCAGGATGCGCGCAAGGTATTCGGCGCGTTCGACGTATCGCGCCAGCCAGTATAGGTTGTCAGCGGTTCTCGAAAGCATCTAGCCGTCCAGCACCCAGGTGTCCTTCGTGCCGCCGCCCTGGCTTGAATTGACCACGAGCGAGCCGGCCTTCATTGCGACGCGCGTCAGCCCGCCCGGCACGATCCTGATCTTGTCGCGGCCGGTCAATACGAATGGCCGCAGATCGACGTGTCGCGGCGCCACCCCGGACTCCACACAGGTCGGGCAGGTGGACAGCGCGAGCGTCGGCTGCGCGATGAAATTCTTCGGATGAGCTTTCAGCTTGGAGCGGAAAGCGGCGATGCTCGCCTTGTCGGCCGAGGGGCCGATCAGCATGCCGTAACCACCCGAGCCGTGAACCTCCTTGACCACCAGCTGCTCGATATTGTCGAGCACGTAGGAGAGATGCTCTTCTTCGCGGCAGCGCCAGGTCGGTACGTTCTTCAGGATCGGCTCCTCGCCGAGGAAAAACTTCACGATGTCCGGCATGTAGCTGTAGACCGCCTTGTCGTCGGCGACACCAGTGCCGACCGCGTTGGCGAGCGTCACATTGCCGGCCTGGTAGGCGGCCATCAGTCCCGGGACGCCGAGCGCGGAATCGGGCCGGAAGGCGAGCGGATCGAGGAAGTCGTCATCGATGCGCCGGTAGATCACATCGACGCGCTTCGGCCCCTGCGTGGTGCGCATGAAGACCACTTCGCCTTTGACGAAGAGGTCGCGCCCCTCGACCAGTTCGACGCCGAGCTTGTCGGCGAGGAACGAGTGCTCGTAATAGGCAGAATTGTAGATGCCTGGCGTCAGCAGCACGACGGTCGGATCGGCCGCTGCGCCGATGGGCGCCACCGATTGCAGCGTCGCCAGCAATTCGTCCGGATAATTGTCGACCGGCGCGACGCGGTGTCGCGAGAACAGTTCGGGAAACAGCCGGAGCATGATTTCCCGGTTCTCCAGCATGTAGGAGACGCCGGACGGTGTGCGCGCATTGTCTTCCAGGACGTAGAAGGTATCGGCGTCGACCCGCACGATGTCGATGCCGGCGATGTGCACGTAGATATCGTGCGGCACCTTCTGGCCGTTCATTTCAGGACGGAAGACCGGATTCTGGAAGACGAGGTCCTCGGGGACGACACCGGCGCGCAGGCATTCGCGCTTGCCATAGACGTCCTTGATATACGCGTTGATGGCTTTGACGCGCTGTTCCAGGCCGAGCCTGAGGGTCCGCCACTCGTTGCCGGACAGGATGCGGGGGATCACATCGAACGGGATCAACCGTTCGGTGGCGTCGGCCTCGCCATAGACCGCGAAGGTGATGCCGATGCGGCGGAAAAGCACTTCGGCTTCGCGCCGTCTGAAATCCAGAACGTCCGGGCGAATCTCGGACAGCCAGGATGACAATTGGGCATAGGCGGGTCGGACCTGACCGTCCACACCATTCATCTCGTCGAACGCAACCGCCATGTCCCCCAAGAGCCCTCCCAGCAACACGCAACGCTGCAAGCTTCGCGCCAGTTCCGCAAGAAGGGAAGAGGGGACGTTGAGCCGCCGGTGCACATCGAATGAGCGAAGGTCGGTTTCGGTGACCCCTTTTCAGTCATTGTCTTGAGCCGGCCCGGCCTGCGCGGTACCAAGGTCGAGCAGGAGATTGGTTGATGGGCAAGGCGGGACAAGACGGCGTGGTCACGGCCGCGATCCTGGTGATCGGCGATGAGATCCTGTCCGGGCGGACCAAGGACAAGAATATCGGCTACATCGCCGAATACCTGACCGCGATCGGGGTGGACCTGCGCGAGGTTCGGGTGGTGGCGGATGTGGAAGACGACATCGTCGACGCGTTGAATGCACTGCGGCATCGCTACACGTATGTGTTCACGACGGGCGGAATCGGACCCACCCATGACGACATCACGGCCGACAGCGTCGCCAAGGCGTTCGGCGTGCCCATCGACTTTGATCCGCGTGCGGTGGCGCTGCTGCAGCAGCGTTTCAAGGGACCGGACCTGAACGAGGCGCGGATGCGTATGACGCGAATCCCGCACGGCGCCGAGCTTGTGACCAACAAGGTGTCTCTCGCGCCCGGCTTCTGGATTGGCAACGTCATCGTCATGGCGGGCGTGCCGAACATCATGCAGGCCATGCTCGACGAGGTCGGCCCGAAGCTGAAGACCGGCAAACAGATGTTGTCGGAATCGATCCGCGCCGATGCGCGCGAGGGCGATATCGGCACCGAGCTTGGTGAACTCGCGAAGGCGCACCCGGACGCGAGCTTCGGCAGCTATCCGTTCTTTGACGACAAGTCCGGTCCGAATACGAATATCGTGGTTCGCTCGCGCGATCCGCAAAAGCTGGCTGCGGCCAGGGCCGCCGTCGAAACCATGCTGCGCGAGGTGAAGGCGAGGCTGAAGGCGCAGGCTCAATCAAACTGACCGGATCGTGATCGGCGGGCGTAGCGAAGACGATCGTGCGCCGTGAAATCGCCCGAACGATCCGGTTTGATCCGGCAATGAGCGAACAGCATCACCCGCGACGTAGCGTTCTCATGATGGGAGCCGGTGCCTTCGCCGGCTTCGCGCTACCGGACCTTGTTCTGCCGGGGCTGGCCTTCGGACAGGACCTCGCGCCAACGCCGGAATGCGGCGCCGACCCAACGGCGACCCTGGCGCAGACCGAGGGCCCGTTCTTCAAGCCGAAATCGCCGCTGCGGTCCGATCTGCGGACCGAATTGAAGGGCACGCCGGTGGTGGTCACCGGCTTCGTCCTGACCCGCGCGTGCAAGCCGGTTGCTAACGCGCTGGTCGACCTGTGGCATGCGGATGCGGAGGGCGCTTACGACAACCGCGGTTTTCGCGGCCGCGGCCACCAGTTCACCGATGCGCAGGGCCGCTATCGCTTCCTGACGATCAGGCCGGCCCGCTATACCGGGCGAACCGCGCATTACCACGTGAAGGTCCAGGCGGCACATGGCCCGGTCCTGACCACCCAGCTCTACTTCCCCGGAGAGGCGGAAAACCGCCGCGATCCGCTCTACCGGCGCGAGCTCGAATTGCGGTTCGCCGCCGAGTCCGTGGGGCGGTTCGATTTCGTGCTGAACCGGGCCTGACGAATTTCCCGATTTTTTCTGTGGACCGGCGCTTCCTGCCGTTGGCAGCATGCCTCCGCCAAGGCATGGCGAGAGCGTTGCCGGGGGACGAGTATGATGATGGCAGAAGCAAATCCGGGCGCGCCGAAGCATTTTCCGGTGTCGTGGGACCAGTTCCACCGCGATGCGCGCGCGCTCGCCTGGCGGCTCGTCGCCGCCGGTCCGTTCAGCGCGATCGTTTGCGTGACGCGCGGCGGACTTGTGCCGGCCGCGATCGTCGCGCGCGAACTCAATGTCCGCATGATCGAGACGGTCTGCGTGGAGAGCTATAGCGGGTCCGGAGTGGGCCGGCAGGGCGAGCTTCGGGTGCTCAAGGGCATCGCCGAGGCCGTCACCAGCGGCAGCCATGCCAACGGAGAGGGCGTGCTGATTGTCGACGACCTCGTCGATACCGGCAAGACCGCGCGGGTGGTGCGCGACCTTCTTCCGAAGGCGCATTTCGCGACCGTCTATGCCAAGCCGATGGGACGGCCGCTGGTCGACACTTTCATCACCGAGGTGTCGCAGGACACCTGGATCTTCTTCCCCTGGGACACCGGACTTGCGTTCCAGCCCCCGATCCGTGAGGGCGGGTGATCGGCTTGCGGCGCAGCATCCGCTGCGCCATGGTGCGGCGCGTTTCCCCGTAGCGGACGTGGCGGAATGGTAGACGCAACGGACTTAAAATCCGTTGAGGGTAACCTCGTGAGGGTTCGAGTCCCTCCGTCCGCACCAGAAGATCAAAGGCGCAACACGACCGCATCCGTCTTTTGCCAGAATTGATCTCTAATCGAGCGCCATGTCCTCTCGCCGTTACACCATCGCGCCTCTCATCACCCTGGCCGCTGCCTTTCTCGCGGGATGCGCCGGCCATGAGGCCGAGCTTCACGCCAGCCGGCCCGGCAAATTCCAGCTCTACAGCTGCGACCAGCTCAATCAGGAAGGCACCAAGCTGCTGCAGCGCGAGCGCGAGCTTGCTGATCTCATGCAAAGAGCGAGGCAGGGGACCGGCGGTGAGCTCGCGGTCGCGATCGCCTATCAGAACGAGTACAACACCGTTGCCGGCGACCTGCGTCAGATCGAGACGACCGGCGGCGAGCGCAACTGTACGCTGAAGTACCGGACCGCAGCCGAGCGCGCCGTTCGATAGTGGCTCGTTCAGAGCGGCTTATGGAAGAGCTGCTCATGGAAAAGCTGCTCATGGAAAAGCTGCTCGTGGAACTTTTCCGCCGGACGGATATTATGGATGGCGCGCCGCAGGACCTTGCTCGCGCCATTTGAAAGGACCGGCCATGGGTTCCTTGATCAGTATCCTGATCACGTTTCTCGTCGTTATTCTCGTTCTTTATCTCGTCAATATGCTGCCGATCGACGGCCGCGCGAAGCAGATCGTACGCATCATCGTCATCATCATCGGCGTGCTGTCGCTTTTGAAATATCTCGCCGTCTTCTGACGCCGAGCGTGCTTACAGCCGCACCTTTCGCAATCGCAACGCGTTACCGACCACGCTGACCGACGACAGCGCCATGGCTGCCGCCGCAACGATCGGCGACAGCAGGAGGCCGAAGGCGGGGTAGAGCAATCCCGCGGCGATCGGCACGCCGGCCGCGTTGTAGACGAACGCGAAGAACAGGTTCTGGCGGATATTGCGCATCACCGTCTCCGACAGACGGCGCGCGCGCATGATTCCGGTCAGGTCGCCCTTGAGCAGCGTGACGCCGGCGCTTTCGATTGCGACATCGGTGCCGGTGCCCATCGCAATCCCGACATCGGCCGCGGCAAGCGCGGGCGCATCGTTGACGCCGTCGCCGGCCATCGCGACCACGCGACCCTCGCGACGCAGCTTTTCCACCACGGCAGCCTTGCCGTCAGGCAGGACTTCGGCTTCGACATCGGCAATGCCTAGCTTTCGCGCGACGGCGCGTGCGGTCGTGCCGTTATCGCCGGTCAGCATGACCACGCGGATATTGTCCGCGCGCAACGCTTCGAGCGCCGCACGCGTTTCGGATTTGATCGGATCTGAAATCTCGAGAAGGCCGGCGAGCCTGCCGTCGATCGCAACGAACACGACGGTGGCGCCATCGCCGCGCAGGCGGTCGGCCTCTGCGCGAAGAGCCTCGGTCTCGATTCCGATTTCGGCGAAGTATCTGTTCTGGCCGATATTGATGCGTTTTCCATCGACCACACCGACGACGCCCTTGCCGGTCGGCGAGTCGAAATTCGTCACGGGGGTCAGTGCGAGATTGCGCTCCTTCGCCGCGGTAACGATTGCGAGCGCGAGCGGGTGTTCGCTTGCCGCCTCCACGCTGGCTGCGAGCCGCAGCACGTCGTTGTGGTCGAATCCCGGTGCTGCGGTCACGCCGGTCAGGGCGGGGCGTCCCTCGGTCAGCGTTCCGGTCTTGTCGACGATGAGCGTGTCGACCTTCTCCATGCGCTCGAGCGCTTCGGCATTCTTGATCAGGACGCCGGCCTGCGCGCCCCGGCCGACGCCGACCATGATGGACATCGGTGTCGCGAGCCCGAGTGCGCAGGGGCAGGCAATGATCAGCACCGAGACGGCGGCGACGAGGCCATAGGCGAAGCGCGGTTCGGGTCCGAATGTCGCCCACGCTGCGAAGGCGATCAGCGCGACCGCAATCACGGCAGGTACGAACCAGCCGGCGACCTGATCCGCGAGCCGCTGGATCGGCGCGCGCGAGCGCTGCGCCTGCGCGACCATCTGCACGATCCGGGCGAGCAGGGTGTCGCGGCCGACCCGTTCGGCGCGAAATACGAAGGAGCCGCTGCGGTTGATGGTGCCGGCGACCACGCTGGAGCCTGGTTCCTTGGTGACCGGCATCGGCTCCCCCGTCACCATCGATTCATCGACGGTGGATCGTCCCTCGGTTACCTCGCCATCGACCGGGATTTTTTCGCCCGGCCGTACGCGGATGCGGTCGTCCACGGCGATCTCGTCGATGGAAATCTCGTGTTCGGTGCCGGTTTCATCGACGCGGCGGGCGGATTTCGGCGCAAGATCGAGCAGAGCCTTGATCGCGCCGGATGTTGCTTCACGCGCGCGCAATTCAAGAACCTGACCGAGCAGCACCAGCACGGTGATGACCGCGGCAGATTCGAAATAGACCGCAACCGATCCGTCATGGCCACGGAACGCTGCCGGGAAAAGCCAGGGCGCAAAGGTCGCAATCACGCTGTAGAGCCAGGCCACGCCGGTGCCGAGCGCAATCAGCGTGAACATGTTCAGATTGCGTGTGACAAGCGACTGCCAGCCGCGTTCGAAGAACGGCCAGCCCGCCCACAGCACGACGGGTGTCGCAAGTGCGAACTGGATGAGGTTCGACCAGCGTTGCGGCACGACGCCGTGTCCGCCGACGAGGTGAGATCCCATCTCCAGCGCGAAGACCGGCGCCGCGAGCACAAGGCCGATCCAGAAGCGCCGCGTCATGTCCGCGAGTTCGGGATTGGGACCGGTGTCGGCGGTGACCAGTTCGGGCTCAAGCGCCATGCCGCAGATCGGGCAGGAGCCGGGGCCGACCTGCCGTATCTCCGGATGCATCGGGCAGGTGTAGATCGTGCCTTCCGGCACCGGCTCGGACCTCCGCTCCTGCGGCGACAGATACTTGTCCGGGTCGGCGATGAATTTCGTGCGGCAGCCGGCGGAGCAGAAATAATAGGGGTGGCCGAGGTGGTCGTAACGATGCTTGGCGGTGTGCGGATCGACCGTCATGCCGCAAACCGGATCGCGGAGGGTGGCGCCGGCAGCGTCATGGTTGTGCGCGGCGTGACTGCTCTTTCCGCCGCAGCATCCGTGGTGCTGGTGTCCGTCGCTGGCCATCCGTCCGTCTCTCTTGCAACCGATACCCGGTAGGGGTATATAGCGGCCATGCACAAGGAAGCCAAGACCCAGGTCACGAAAAGGCTGCAGCGCATCGAGGGACAGGTGCGCGGGCTCACGCGCATGGTCGAGGAAGACCGCTATTGCATCGATATCGTGACGCAGATCTCGGCCGTACGCGCCGCATTGCGGCGCGTGGAGGAAGAAGTGTTGCGCGATCATGTCGCGCATTGCGTGGAGGGCGCGATCGCGTCCGGCAATCGCGCGGACCAGCGCAAGAAGATCGCGGAGTTGATGGACGTGCTCGGGCGGGCGGACCGCTAGCGCGCCTGTTGGTGCCGCTAGCCGAACCGCTTCCGCGCCAGCTTCGCGCCGTCACCCAGCGCCTTCAGCTTTGCTTCCGCAATGTCTCGATTCATCGGCGCCATGCCGCAATTCGTGCAGGCGACAATCCGTTCCTTCGGAACATATTGCATCGCGGCCTCGATCGTTGCGGCGACGTCCTCCGGAGTCTCGACCGTATCGGTTGCCACGTCGATCACGCCGACCAGGACGTCCTTGCCTTTGAGCAGCGACAGAAGCGACAGCGGCACCTTCGAGTTGCGGCATTCGACCGAGACCTGATCGATTCGACTGGCTGCGATCGCAGGAAAGATCTCTTCGTACTGGCGCCATTCCGCGCCGAGCGTATTCTTCCAGTCGACATTGGCCTTGATGCCGTAGCCGTAGCAGATGTGCACGGCGGTCTTGCAGGAGAGGCCGGCTGTCGCGCGATGCAGCGCCTCGATCCCCCAGTCCGTGACCTCGCGCATGAAGACGTTGAACGCAGGCTCGTCGAACTGGATGACATCGACGCCGTCCTTTTCCAGCGCGCGTGCTTCCGCATTCAAACAATCGGCGAAAGCAAAGGCCATCTTAACACGGTCGCCGTAATGGCGGTCGGCAATGGTGTCGGCGATGGTCATCGGGCCGGGCAGGGTGAATTTCAGTTTGCGGGAGGTATGCGCACGCGCAGCCCTTGCCTCCATCGCATGAACGCGGTCCTTGAGGCGCAGCGGTGCGGTGACGACCGGCACCATCGCTTTGTAGCGATCGGCGCGGATCCCCATTTCGACCTTGTTCGCGAAGTCGATGCCGTCGATCTTTTCGAGGAAGCCGTGAACGAAATGCTGGCGTGCCTGCTCGCCGTCGGACACGATGTCGATGCCGCAATCCTCCTGCAGCTTAACGGCTAGAATGGTCGCGTCCCGCTTTCCTTCTTCGATCGCTTCGCCGCTCAATCGCCAGCCGGCCCATAGCTTTTCGGGTTCAGCGAGCCATGACGGTTTCGGCAGGCTACCTGCAATCGTCGTCTCGAACATGGGTGGACCCCGCATCTATGACGCTTGCCGGGTCAGCCCGGCCGCCAATCATAAATCCAGTCATAGCGGGCGCGAAGCCGTTCTCCGCCCATCAGTTGCATCGCAAGATTGCGGGCGAGCGCGGCGGGGCCGGACATATGATAGGTGCGGCTGTTGGCGAGCGCCGCCTGCTGGACCCGTCGGACGCGTGCTCTCCGGATCGCCTCGTAGCGGCGCATGGCGGGTTCCGGATCGGAGGACGGCGATGCGAGGCACTGGGCGAGGACTGCGGCATCCTCGATCGCCATCGCCGCGCCCTGCGCGAGGAAGGGGAGCATCGGGTGCGCTGCGTCGCCGATCAGCGTGGACGGCCCCTGTTCGGGAAAGCTGACGTCGTCGCGGTCGAACAGGGCCCACTTGGCCCACGTAAGCGGCGTTTCGACGAGTGTGCGCGCGTCCTTCGCCCATCGCTCGCGGGAGAAATGCCGCAGCAACTCGTCGCGTGCGCCGGGGGCTGACCAGCCCGGTGCATTCCAGCGGTCGGCAACGATGGCCACGATATTGATCAGCGTGCCGCCGCGGACGGGGTAATGAACGAGGTGCGCATTGTGCCCCAGCCACAGCCGTGTCATCGGCCGCCGAAACTCGTCCGGTACTTCGGAAGCGGGAAGGATCGCGCGCCAGGCCGTGCGATTGCGGAAGATCGGCTTTGTCTCGTCACCGAGTTGCGCGCGGGTGGTCGACCACAATCCGTCCGCGCCGATCAGCGCCGGCACGCGTTCGTCCGTCACGCCACGCGCGTCGCGCACACTTGCGGTGATCCCCTTGGCGTGAACGGCGAGGTCTTCCAGCTTCGTGCCTAGCCTCAGCACCACGTCCGGCTGTTCGGATACCGCATCGGCGAGCGCTGCCTGAAGGTCGCCGCGATGCACCATCCAGTAGGGCGCGCCGTAGCGAAACTCCATCGCACAGCCGATCGGCATGTAGGCGATTTCGGCGCCCGTGCGGGCGTGCCGGATTGACAGCCCCTCCGGCACGACGGCCGTCGCGCGCTCGGCGACACCGAGGTCTTGGAGGATGCGGGTGGCGTTGGGAGAGAGTTGGATACCGGCGCCGACATCGCTGAGAGCCGGAGCCTGCTCGACTACGACGACGCGATAGCCCAGGCGAGCCAGCGCCAGCGCCGCCGTCAGTCCGCCGATGCCGGCACCCGCGATCAGGATGGTCCGCGAGGATGCCACGGCGGCCGGAGCGCGGACTTATGCGGCCTTCGGATCCGTCCAGGCGCAATCGGCGGGACGCGATTCGAACGCACCGAGCTTCGGATCGTGGCGGTAGAGCGTCGAGCAATATTCGCAGATGATCTCGTTATCGTCGCCCATGTCGCAGAAAATGTGCGGATGGTCGAACGGCGGCCGGGCGCCGATGCACATGAATTCCTTCGATCCGACCTCGATCACGGGCACGCCTGCCTCGTTCTGGAAATGCGGAACACCCTGATCGGCCATGGTCGGCTAACCCTTCGATTCTGCGTGATTTTTGCGACGCTTTCGCGCGGCACAATAACCGCGATCCCGGCTTAATCAATGCCGCCGTTAACCAGTGGCGCGCCGGTCATGCAACCGGGCGCCGTCGCCCGGCGTTCCTGTGGGCGGGCTGGCTTTTTGGGTCCTTGAAAAGTCCCAAAAAACAGCAACATCTCTGAAAAGCGCTGAACCGGGTACCGAGACCCTTTTCCCCATGCAAATTCCCGAGCCTCCGGCCGAGCCGATGCGCGCTGCCCTTGTGCGCATGCGGGTTCTGCTGATCGCGGCCGGCATTTTCGGAATCGCCGCGCTTGCACTGTTGCCGCGGGCGATCGAGTCCGGGTGGCTTCTGCTTGTGCAGGACGATCCGGTGGAGCTTGCCGACCGCAAGCTGGCGCGGACCTTCAACACCGAGGCGGCGACGCGAGAGATCGAGGCAGCGCTTGCCGCAGACGATGCCGAACTGGCGCAGAGCTTTGTCGAACTTGCGCGCGATCGGAACGTCGCTGTCGCGCCGGAACTCGTTGCGAGGGTCGACGCTGCCGTCGCGAAAGCGGCGAGCGCGCTCAAGACCGCCGAGAATTTCACGCGCGGCCTGATCGTCGGCGAACCGGACGACCTTGTCAGTCTTGCTGGCACCGCCCTCGGCGACCTCTTTGTATTCGGCGACATTCGTGACGCCCTGCGTGAAGGCTCGCGCTATGCGCAGGGCAAGGAGGCCGATCACCTCATCCTCGGCCTTTCGGCCGTGGGTATCGCCGTTACGGCCGGTACCTACGCCTCGATGGGAACCGGAGCGCCGGCGCGGGTTGGTCTGTCGCTCGTGAAAGCCGCCCGCAAGACCGGCCGGATTTCTGCGCGCATGACCGAGGCGATCGCGCGCACGTTGCGCTCCGTGGTTGACGGACCCGCCCTGCGCAAGGCGGTCGATGGGGCGTCTGTGGCGAGTCCCGCGGCGACGGTTCGCGCGGTACGCGAGGCGGTCAAGATCGAGAAGGCCGATGATCTGTTCCGGCTGACACGCAATGTGGGCGAGGTGCAGGCCAAGGCCGGTACACGCGCCGCGCTTGATGGCCTCAAGGTTTCGGACAGCCCGCGCGAAATGGCGAGGGTGGCCAAGCTCGCTGAGAAGCAGGGCGGCAAGACCCGGGCGGTTCTGAAGTTCCTTGGCCGCGGCGCGATCGCCCTGACGGTGGCCGCCTTCGACCTCTCGCTCTGGGTGCTCTGGGCCGCGCTGACCCTGTTCGGCTTTGTCTCGGCCGCCAAGGGCGCGGTCGAGCGCGCAACCTGGCGAGGTCTGCAGCGGCGGAAGGTCCGCCGCGCAAAACGGGAACTCCTGCGTCAGCGACGCTTGGCAACGGCAGCGGCTCAGGGGTAGTTTCCGCCCGCTTTCAACGGGGCGAAAACTCCAGGACATGCCAAGCTTCAAGAACGGCGCCGTCGAGATTGCCTATCTCGACGAGGGCCAGGGAGATCCGATCGTTCTGATCCATGGCTTCGCGTCGAACCGCGAGGTGAACTGGGTCTATCCCGGCTGGGTCTCGACGCTCACCGGCGCCGGCCGCCGCGTGATTGCGCTCGACAATCGCGGGCATGGCCAATCGACCAAGCTGTATAAGCCGTCCGACTACCATACCGACAAGATGGCGGAGGATGCTCGCGCCTTGCTCGATCACCTTCAGATCGAGCGGGCGGATGTGTTCGGCTACTCGATGGGGGCGCGGATCACATCGTTCCTCGCCGCCGCGCATCCGGCGCGCGTGCGCTCTGCGATCCTCGGCGGTCTCGGCTACAAGCTGATCGATGGCGTTGGGCTTCCAGAAAGCATCGCGGAGGCGCTCGAAGCGCCGTCGCTCGCCGACGTGACCGATCCGATGGCGCGAACCTTTCGTGCGTTTGCCGACCAGACCAAGTCGGATCGTCGTGCGCTCGCGGCCTGCATTCGCGGATCGCGTCAGGTGATGTCGGAGGACGAGGTCGGAAAGATCGCAACGCCCGCGCTGGTCGCGGTCGGCACCAAGGACGATGTTGCGGGGCCGGCGGGCAAGCTCGCGGCGGTGATGCGCAACGCGCGCGCGTTCGAGATACCCGGGCGCGACCACATGCTTGCGGTCGGCGACAAGGCCTTCAAGGCCGCGGTCCTGCAATTCCTCCAAGAAAGAGCGTAGTACCAACGATATGACAAAACACGTCACGCCAGAGAAAGCCGCTTTCACCGGCGCCAACGGCAATCGCCTCGTCGGAGATGTTTTTGGAGACAAAGGTCCGGCGGTGATGCTGCTGCATGGTGGCGGCCAGACGAGGCATGCCTGGCGGTCGACGGCGGCAGAACTCGCACGGCGGGGCTTTACGGCCTACGCCATCGACCAGCGCGGCCACGGTGATTCCGAATGGGTGCCGGACGGCGCCTATCTGTTTCCGAACTTTGCAGGCGATGTGAAAGCCGTCGCCGGTCAGCTGTCGGACAAGCACGGTGACAAGCCCTTCGCCATTGGCGCGTCGATGGGCGGTATCGCCTCGATGATCGCCGAGGGCGAAACGTTCCGCGACACTGGAGAGCACGTGATCTCGTCGCTGGTGCTCGTCGATATCACGCCGCGGGTTGACTACGAGGGCGTCGACAAGGTGCAGGGCTTCATGCGCGCACATGCGCAGGAGGGCTTCGCCACGATCGAGGAGGCGGCCGATGCCGTCGCCCAGTATCTGCCGCATCGTCCGCGGCCGAAAAGCACGGAGGGTCTGAAGAAGAATCTGCGCCTTGGCGCCGACGGACGCTGGCGCTGGCACTGGGATCCGCGCTTCATGGACGGTCGCAAGAGCTTCGATCCGGACCGCAAGCGTCTGGAGGCATCGTTGCTGGATGCGGCACGCAACATCAAGGTGCCGGCCATGCTGGTGCGCGGCGGCTCGTCCGAACTGGTTCAGGAGGCGCATGCGAAGGAGTTTCTCGAACTCGTCCCGCATGCCGAATATGTCGACGTCGCCAATGCCGGACACATGGTCGCCGGCGATGCCAACGATCATTTCTCGACGGCGGTGATCGATTTCCTCGCCCGCACCAATCGCCGCTGATCTGCCGTCATGTCCTGACGAAATGTCAGTGTTCCGAAGGACATAGGATTGCGTCGTAGAATATTATTCTATGGATGCACGGAAACTATGGTCCCGACCCGATGAAAAGACGGGGTGGCGGAGATCATTTTCAACCTTTATGTGTTAGGTCCGAAAGTCGACAAGCGAGACACTCCATGGCGCATTACCAGGTCAAGCCGGCGAACACGGTCGGCAAGCTCGATCCGGTCTGGACGAAAGTCCGCGAGGAGGCCGATGCGATCGTGCGCGCCGAGCCTGCGCTGGCGACCTTCATCTATTCGACGATCCTGCACCATGACACGCTGGAAGCGGCGGTGGTGCATCGTGCCTCGGAGCGGCTGGACCATCAGGACGTGTCGGGCGAGATGATCCGTCAGGCCTATGCGGATGCGCTGGAAGACGAGCCGTCGATTGGCGATGCGTTCCGCGCCGACATTGTCGCCACCATCGATCGCGACCCGGCGACCGATCGCTTCATCGAGCCTGTGCTATACTACAAGGGCTTCCACGCCATCGTGACTCATCGTCTTGCCCATTGGCTCTATGCCAAGGGGCGGAAGGACTTCGCGCTGTATCTGCAGAGCCGGTCGTCCGCCGTGTTCCAGTGCGATATCCACCCGGCGGCCAGGATCGGGCGCGGCATTTTCGTCGACCACGCCACCGGCATCGTGATTGGCGAGACGGCTGTCGTGGATGACGACGTGTCCATGCTTCACGGCGTTACCCTCGGCGGCACCGGCAAGGAAGACGGCGACCGTCATCCGAAAATCCGCCGCGGCGTCCTGATCGGGGCGGGGGCGAAGATTCTCGGTAATATCGAGGTCGGCCATTGCGCACGGATCGCGTCCGGTTCGGTGGTTATCAAGCCGGTGCCGAACAATGTCACTGTCGCAGGCGTTCCGGCACGTGTCGTCGGTACGGCCGGCTGCGCCGAACCGTCGCGTCGGATGGACATGCTGTTCGACGTCGGCAGCTGACGCATTTTCGAATTTACGGCTTTGCGTCTGGCGATCAGCTGACGTATTGAGCTTCCAATTGCGTGGGCGTTCGCCTGCGTCGAAACCCGCAGCAGGTGAGGGGGGCGATTGTGGACGTCCAGGAAATCAAGAAACTCGATGCGTATCTGAAGCGGCTGTTCGACAACCCGAAGATCCGCGTGGTGCCGCGCCCGAAGAAGGACGATTCCGCCGAAGTCTATATCGGCGAGGAATTCATCGGCGTGCTGTTCCTCGATGATGAGGACGGCGACAAGTCCTACAACTTCAACATGTCGATTCTGGATACCGACCTCGAGCCGTAAGAGGTCGTCTCCGGTTGCGCGCCGCGCCCACTAGCGCGTGGCGCT
Organism: Pseudorhodoplanes sp.; assembly: GCF_035565795.1. Lineage (GTDB taxonomy): Bacteria > Pseudomonadota > Alphaproteobacteria > Rhizobiales > Xanthobacteraceae > Pseudorhodoplanes. The sequence continues at coordinate 1,861 of NZ_DATMRV010000042.1, read as the reverse complement.
CCTGATCTGCCTGATCAGTTTCTCCAGACCTTCCGACACCGACGGCCAGTCCGACAGCCAGACGCGGGGAAAGCGAACGGTAATGTCGGTCTGATCGACGCGTCGCTCGAACAGGCACATCCCGATGGCCGCACCTGAATTGCCGTCGCGGGTGCAGCGGACCATGAAGCGGCCCGGATTGCGGTCGCTGAAAATGATGTCCTCGCCCTTGTACGGCGAGTCGTCGCGGAACGGTCGCAGCGTCAGTCCGTCCGGCGTGGATGAGATGCTGGATTCGAGATAGCGCGGATAAATCGTGTTGAAGCGCTCGATCGGAGGCAATGTGTTGCCGAATGCGGCGACAGTGACGAACACCCGATCGATGGCCTGCGCAGATGCGGCCGGTCCGGCTTTCACAGAAGGATCTGGCGGCGTCAGTGAGGGCCAGAGAAAGACCAGATCGATACGTTCCTGGGTGCCGGGCTTGCGCTGCACCTTGTTGCGGATGGCGGCCGGGGGGATGTTGAAGTTAACGCCATTGACCGTAATCGGCAGCGTCGGCGCATCGACCGCCATGTCGGCCGCGGGCCAGCGCGGCCACAGGATGTAGGTGACCCAGCTTCCGGCCACGATGACGCCCGCCATGAAAATCGCAATCGGCAGCCACAGGGTGCCACGGGGCTGATGGCGCCGCCGTTTGCGCGCCTTCGGATAGGGCGCTTCGTGCGTGTGCGTCATGGCCATGACGGCTCTCCAGGCTCGGCTCGCGAATCATTTTCAGTATAGGCGCACCGCCCCGACGCGCCGCGCGATAAGAATTTACCGCTCTTAACCAATTCTTAACGAAGCGCTGGCGCGCGCCGGTCGGCTTTGTCATGGATTCGACCAAGAAACGGCGGGAGCCAATCGTGTCCGCGGAATCGCTGCATTCCCTCTATGTCCTGTTGCTGGGCTTTTCGGTCGCCGGTGCGGTTGCGACCGGCTATCAGTTTCTCACTGCGCGGCCGGCATCGTTCAACATCTTCGGTGATGGCACCGGGGCGAAGGCTGCGGCGCATGTCCCGTTTCTGGTCTTCGCTGCGCCCTTCATCATCATGCGCGATGCAATCCTTCTGCGCCGGCCCGGAACTGACCGCTTCTTCTCCACCATGATTGCAACAGTGGTCGCAGGATGCTGGAGCCTGTTGTCCGGAAAATTCGTTATGGTAGCGGTCGCTGCGCTCGGAATGGTCTGAGCGACCGATTTTCCTGAAAGTGCGATCATGCCGATCTACGAGCTCGACGGGCAGGCCCCGGAATTCCCCGCCGACAAGCAATACTGGGTCGCCGAGACCGCGGTTCTGATCGGCAGGGTGCGGCTTCTGACCGACACCAGCGTCTGGTTCGGTGCGGTGCTGCGCGGCGACAATGAATGGATCGAACTCGGGTTGCGCTCGCAGATCCAGGACAACGCGACGCTGCATACGGATCCGGGCTTTCCGATCACCATCGGCGCGGATTGCGTCATCGGCCACAAGGTCATGCTGCATGGCTGCACGATCGGCAACAACAGCCTGATCGGCATGGGTGCGACCATTCTCAATGGCGCGCGCATCGGCAACAATTCGCTGGTGGGTGCGGGTGCGCTCGTGACTGAAGGCAAGTCGTTCCCCGACAATTCTCTGATTGTCGGTTCGCCCGCGCGCGTGATCAGGCCGCTCACCGACGAAGCGATTGCGGGGATCCGCCGTGGCGCGGATCATTACGTCCGCCGCTCGCGTGAATATGCCAAAGGGTTGAAGCGGGTCGGATGAGGCGCCTCTTCTCGCGGGGGCGCCGCGGCCGCATAGAATACCGTCATCGGCCTGCTCGGCTGCGGAGAGCCCACGATGATGTTGCGCCT
>NZ_DATMRV010000041.1:0-12535 GCF_035565795.1 Pseudorhodoplanes sp. | reverse complement strand
TGGGCGGATGGTTTCGAGAAGCTGCAGGTGGTTCCGCTGCTGGTCATTACGCCGCTGACGTTTCTCGGCGGCAGCTTCTATTCGATCGATGTGCTGCCGCCGTTCTGGCAAACGGTCAGCCTGTTCAATCCGGTCGTCTATTTGATCTCGGGTTTCCGCTGGAGTTTCTTCGAGATCTCCGACGTCAGCGTCGCGGTCAGTCTCGGGATGACAGTCGCGTTCCTCGTCATCTGCCTGGCCACAGTGTGGTGGATTTTCCGCACGGGCTACCGGCTCAAGGCCTGACGGAAACGTGTCATGCGCGGGCTTTGCCTGCGCATTCTGTCCTTTCGGTCGACGGATCGCTGGCTCGGGCCCGCAACGATCCGGCGCCTACCGCGTTGCGTTCCAGTCCGCTTCTCTCCCGCCGGTATTCGCCTTGCCGGTAATACCTTTGTCGGTCACGGTGCCGGTGTAGCGCGTCCCAGCAGCGGTGAATGCGATCTGGTCACCGGTCAGCTTGCCGTTCGTAACCGGCGCGACGACGTTGCCGTTCTTCAGCGTTCCCTTGATGTCCTGGTAGGTCTGCTCGAGCGTCAGTTCGCCCTGCGGCGTCTTCCAGGTGCCCTGCACCTTGGCGGGCACGATCCAGAAATAGGCGGTACAATGCGATGTACAGGCCTCGCCGTTCAGCGAGACCGTTTCGTCCGCACGCCAGTCGCCCATGTCGAACGAGTTCGACACGAGGCGCGTGCCGGGCTTCATGTCGAGGAGTTTCGGGCGAAGCTTCAGGTTGAGCGACGGCAACAGGAACATCGTGATCACTGTTGCCTTGGAGAAATCGCTCTCAAAGATGTCGGCCTTTTCGAAGGTCGCCTTGGCGGTGACGCCTTCTTTCTCGGCGTTCTTCTTCGACAATTCGACCATGTCCGGGTTGTATTCGATGCCCTTCGCGGTCGCGCCGCGCTTCGCCGCGGTAATGACCGTACGGCCGTCGCCGGAGCCGAGATCGATGACGTAGTCCTGCGCCGTCACCTTGGCCATGTCGAGCATCTTGTCGACGAGTTGCTGCTTGGTCGGCACCCAGACCACGTCCTTGCCTCGCTGTCCGACCTTCGGCTCGAAGGCGGGGGCTGGCTGCGCTATCGCGCAATTGATCGCGAGCGCGGCTGAAATGCAGGAGCCCGCAACCAGGCGGACGGACGTTGTCAGCGTGTGCATTGCAGTATTCTCCTTCGGCGCAGTCAGCTGCCGCGCCTGGCTTGCCATGTGACACCGGACTTGGTGGTGCCTTCGATGATATCGCCCCGGACCGTGCCGGTATACTCGGTGTCGCCCGCGGTGAATGTCAGTGCTTCGCCGAGAAGGCGACCATTCGTAACCGGTGCGGCCTTGCCATGCGTCGTGATCGTGCCTGTGAAAGTCTGGAATTGCTGCTGCAGCGACAGGGTCCCGGAAACGCCGCTGGTGGTGATGGTCCAGTCACCATCGACCTTTGCAGGGACGATCCATAGCAGCGCCCGGCAAAAGAAAAAGTCGCATTCCGCCTTCAGCGTCTGAACCTTGTCTGGCATCCAGCCGCCCATCTCGAACGTGTTCGAGACGACCCGCGTGCCAGGCTTCATGTTGAGGATGGACGGACGCAGCTTGATATTCAGGTCGGGGAGGAGAAATAGCACCACGACGCTGGCGTCGGAAAAATCCGTCGCGAACATGTCCGCCTGCTCGAACGTCGCCTTGTCGCCGACGCCTTCGTTCTCGGCGCTCGCCCTGGACAGGGCGACAAGATTCGCATCGAATTCGATACCGCGCGCCTTGGCGCCGCGCTTTGCGGCCGCGATCACGGCGCGTCCGTCGCCGGAGCCGAGATCGACCACCTTGTCCTGAGGCGTGACCTCGGCAAGCGTCAGCATCATGTCGATCAGGGCGTTCGGCGTCGGGACCCAGATCGCGTCCTTGCCTTGCTGACCGACCAGCGGTTTCGAGGGTTTCGTCGCCGGCTGTGCCGCAGCGGCGCCTGGAATGAGAAAGGCTGCAAGGCATGCGGCGAGTGTGATCCGCATGCCTTGCATCGTCGTTGATGTGGAGCGGCGCACGCTCACGCGCGCCTCGCACTCCATTTCGTGCCGGACTTGGTCACGCCGGTGATCGATCGGCCGTTCACCTTCCCGGTATACTCCGTTCCGCCGGCAGTGAACGTGATTTCGCTGCCGTTCAGCTTTCCATCGGTGATCGGGGTCACGGCCTTTCCGCGGCGGATGTTGCCGGTCACGGTCTGGAATTTCTGCTTCAGCGTGATCGTGTCGCGGCCCATCCTCCAACGGCCCTCGACGCGAGCCGGTACGATCCACAACAGCGCCTTGCAATAGGTCTGGCAGTTGTCAGTGACTTCGGCGATCTGATCGGGCTCCCAGTCACCCATTTCGAACGTGTTCGAGACGACGCGGGTGCCCGGCTTCATGCGCAGGATGGTCGGGCGAAGCCGCTCGTTCAGTTCGGGAAGCAGGAACAGCGTCAGCACATCCGCGTTCGAGAAGTTGGTGCGGAAGATGTCGCCGCGCCGGAACGTCGCCTTCTCGGTAACGCCGGCCTTCCTGGCGTTGAACTGAGACAGCTCGACCATTTTCGGGTTGTACTCGATGCCGAGCGCGGTCGCGCCACGCTGCGCGGCCGTGATCACAGTGCGGCCATCGCCGGAGCCAAGATCGATCAGCCGGTCCTTCGGCGTGAGCTTGGCGAGATCCAGCATCTTGTTGACGAGGGTGTTGGCGGTCGGCCACCACACGACGTCTTTGCCGTCCTGGCTGACTTCCGGAACGAAGGGCGGCTCCTCGCCTTTCGCTGCAATGTCGGGTGCTTTTGCTGCCGGTGTTTCGACGGCCTTGGGAGCCGGAGTTTCGGCTGCTGGCGCCTGTGGCGCGGCTTGCGGCGTGCTTGGCTGCGGGGCAGGGGCCTGCGCGGTCACGGCCGGCGCACCGCGTTTCGCCTGCCATGTCTCGCCGGACTTGGTCGTACCGGCGATCGTGTCGCCATCGACCTTGCCGGTATACTCGACGCCGCCCGCGGTGAAGCTGATCTCGTCGCCTCTCAGCTTGCCCTCGGTCACGGGCGTCACGACGTTGCCGTCCGCGATGGTGCCGGTGAGCTTCTGATATTCCTGCTTGAAGGAGAGTGCGGTCGACGACGAGCCGCGATCCATCGTCCACGTGCCGTCGACTTTTGCCGGTACGATCCAGAACAGCGCGCGGCAATAGCCCCTGCAATCCTCTGTCACCTCGGCGCGTTCGTCGGGCTGCCAGTCGCCCATCGAGAACGAATTCGAAACAACGCGCGTGCCGGGCTTCATGTTGAGAATGGTCGGACGCAGCCGCTCGTTCAGGTCGGGCAACAGGAACAGCGAGATAACGGTGGCCTTGGAGAAGTCAGTCTGAAAAATGTCGCCCTCGATGAAGGTGGCCTTGCCGGCGACGCCTTCCTTTTCGGCATTCGCCCGCGAGAGCTCGACCATCTTCGGGTTGTATTCGACACCAAAGGCGGTTGCGCCGCGTTTCGCTGCCGTGATGACAGTGCGGCCGTCGCCGGAGCCGAGATCGTAATGGATGTCGCTCGGCGTCAGCTTCACCATGTCGAGCATCTTGTCGACCAGCGTCTGCGGTGTGGGGACCCACACCACGTCCTTGCCCTGCTGGCCGACAGTCGGTTCGTAGGGTTTCTCCGCCGGCTGCGCCAATGCGACGCCCAGTGTGATGGTGGCAGCAACGGATGAAATTGCCGCAAGGCGTGCGGCACCAATGAAGCTACGCATGTATCTGTTCTCCGTCGCGCTCAGGCGCGCTTGGCCTGCCACTTGTCGCCGGACTTGGTCGTGCCCTCGATGGTCGAGCCGTTGACCTTGCCGGTGAACTCGGCGCCGCCCGCTGTGAAGGTGATTTCGTTGCCCTTCAGCTTTCCGTTCGTGATCGGGGTGATCACGTTGCCGTTCTTCAGGGTGCCGGTGAAGTTCTGATAGGTCTGCTTGAGCGTCAACTCGCCCTTGTCGGTATTCCAGACGCCGTCGACCTTGGCCGGCACGATCCAGAAATAGGCCTTGCAGTACGACGTGCAGCCTTCGGTAACCACCGCTTCCTCGTCCGCCTTCCAGTCGCCCATGTCGAAGGTGTTGGATACGACACGCGTGCCCGGCTTCATGTCGAGAATGGTCGGACGCAGCTTCGCGTTCAGGCTGGTCAGAAGAAACATCGTCACAACGTCGGCCTTGGAGAAGTCCGTCTTGAAGATGTCGGCATTCTCGAATGTCGCCTTGCCGGCCACGCCCGCCTGCTCGGCGTTGTATTTCGACAGCTCGACCATTTTCGGATTGAATTCGATGCCGCGCGCGGTGGCGCCGCGCTTCGCTGCGGTGATGACGGTGCGGCCGTCGCCGGACCCGAGATCGACAACGGAGTCGGCGGCCGTCACCTTCGCCATATCGAGCATCTTGTCGACCAGCGCCTGCGGGGTCGGCACCCAGATCACGTCCTTGCCATCCTGACCGACCGTCGGTTCGAACGGCTTCTGCGCCGGTTGTGCGAACGCGACATTCAGAGCAACCACCGCGGATACACAGGACATGATCGCGGTACGCGACACGAAACTCGGCACAGTCATACGGTCTCTCCAGAGGATTTGGTCCGGCCCGCGGCATGTCCGCGGAAGGAGGCGGGAAACAGATCGGGAAACAGATAGAGGATCATAGGCGTCCCGGCCAACGGTTACGAGCGGCCGTAGACGGGCACGATACCACCTCGCGTGACTGTGTTTTCAGGTGACGCAAGAAAGAGGATGGTCGCGGCCACCTGTTCGACTTTGGGCCAGAGGTCATGGTCGGCTTTCGGCATGGCTTTGCGGTTTGAAGGTGTGTCCATGATGGAAGGGGCGACCGCATTGACGAGAACACCGTCCCTGGCGACTTCTTCCGCCAGCGCCATGGTCAGCGCAGCAACGCCCGCTTTGCCGATTGTGTAGGCAGTCATTCCGGCTCCGGTCCGGGGCTCGAGTGCCGGACGGGCGGCGACGTTGACGATGCGGCCGCCATCCTGCCCGAAAGTCTTCAACGCCGCTCGGCAGCAAAGAAAGCAACTCACGATATTGGTGTCGAGTTGCGACATCAGGTCGGCCTTTCGGCTGTCCTTGAGCGTCTTCGCGGCGAAGCCTCCGGCCAGATGGACCGACGCCCACAGGCTGCCGACCTTGGCATAGAACAAGTCTGTCTGGTCCTGATCGGCGAGTTCGACCGACGGATAGACCTTCACACGCTCATGCTGCGCATAGGGGAAGAGGTCCGGCGCGTCATTGCCATGTGTCGGAATGTGACAGGTCGCGCCGCGGTCGAGGAGTGCTCCAACCACAGCGGTCCCGAGAGCGCCGATCCCGCCAGTGACAACGACATGACGGTCCCGGAAATCCAAGCGTCACTCCCGCCCGCGTCTGCTGCGAGTGGGCAGCACCTGATGATGGATCCAGTTGCGAACTTCGCGTGTCCGGAAATTCTTGTCGAGCACCGTGGAGTCGAGGCCGAGCCGCCACGACAAGGGCTTGTCATGCGGGTTCTCGTCGAGGCCCGCGACCTCGTCGGCATAGTCGTTCAGTTCGTCGTGATCGTTGAAGAACTTTTCCTCGATCAGGCGCTTGCCGTGGCGGCGGAAGCTCGCGGCGATGTCGGCGAGCGAATATTCCGGATGATATTGCACCCCCCAGGCGGTACATCCGTTGACCTTCACCTCGGCGGCCTGCACCGCGGAGAAAGCATTCAGTGCCAGCACCTGCATGTTTGGCGCCAGTGTTTCGACCTCGTCGAGATGGATGGTGACGGCATCGAATACTTCGTCCTTGCCGGCGAAGACAGGATGACCTCGCCCGGACGCGGTGAGCCGAATGCGCCGGCCGAAACCGATCTCGCGACCCTTCGGGTTGCGCCGGACGCTGCCGCCCGCCGCTGTGGTGATGATCTGCAGACCCCAGCAGCTTCCGAACAGTGGTGTCGACGAATCGAACACGGCGCGCGCAAGCTCGATCTGCGGATCAACATGCGGCCCGCGATCGTAAACGTGAAGGGCGGAACCGGTGATGACGACGCCGTCGTAGGATTCGAGCCCGGCACTGTCGGGAAGATTTGCGCCGGGATCGGCGGGGTAACAGATGTCGACATTAGCCCGCGGCAGAAACTCGCGCAGCAGCTCGGCATAGCCTTCGCTCGGAGCATCGCCGCCGGCCGCTTTCAGCAGGGCGCGTCCATCAGCAGTGTTTCCCTCGATGACGAGCAAACGCGGGGGAGCCATGACCAATCCGTGGTGCCCGCGTGGGGGGAAGCGGGGCCGTGCTTTTATATAGGAATTTGAGGCCATTTTGCGAGGGTTGGGCTTGGCCGGGATGTGCGGCCGGGCCATTCTGACGTGTCGGGAGGGAACTGCGAGGATGGCCGATTTCGACCTCGCCATCATCGGGGGCGGGATCAACGGCGCGGGCATTGCCCGCGACGCCGCCGGGCGCGGCCTGCGAGTGCTTCTGGTCGAACAGGGCGATCTGGCCTCCGGGACCTCCTCGGCCTCAACCAAGCTGATCCATGGCGGACTTCGCTATCTTGAGCACGGTGCTTTCCTGCTGGTGCGTGAGGCGTTGAAGGAGCGCGAGGTATTGCTTCGCAATGCGCCTCACATCATCCGGCCGTTGCGGTTCCTCCTGCCGCCGCAGCCGGAGATGCGTTCGCCGCTTTTGGTGCGGATCGGACTCTTTATCTACGATCATCTAGGCGGGCGCCGCATTCTGCCGCCGACGCAAACGGTCGACCTGACGCACAATCCGCTCGGCGTGCCGCTCAAGCGAAGCTACCGGTCCGGATTTCTCTATTCGGATTGCCGGGTCGATGATGCTCGTCTGGTGATCCTCAACGCGCTCGATGCTGCCGAGCGCGGCGCAAGCATCCGCACACGAACCAAATGCGTGCGCGCCGAACGCTCCGAGGAATGGTGTCTGATCCTGAATGCGCGCGGCAAGCGACAGGTCATCACCGCGCGCGCCCTGGTGAATGCTGCAGGTCCCTGGGTCGGCGTTGTGTCGGAGACCGTGATCCGCATGCCGGGGCCGCCGCGTGTCCGTCTCGTCAAGGGTAGCCACATCGTCGTGAAGAAGCTGTTCGATCACGATTCCGGCTACATCTTCCAGAATCCGGATCGTCGTGTGGTCTTCGCATTGCCCTACGAGCGCGACTACACCCTGATCGGAACGACCGACGAGAATTTCCAGGGCGATCCTGCGGGCGTCGGGCCGTCCGGCGCCGAGATCGCCTATCTCTGCAACACGGCAACGCGTTATTTCCGTCAGCCGGTCGCGCCCGCCGATATCGTTCACGCATTCGCGGGCGTTCGCTCGCTCTACGACGATGGCTCCAAGCGGCCGGAAGACGTGACGCGCGACTATCACCTTGCCTTCGACAAGAGCTACGGCAATGCGCCGCTGCTCAGCGTATATGGCGGCAAGATCACGACCTATCGCAGGCTTGCCGAAGCCGCGATGAAAAAGCTCTCCGATGTGTTCACGCCGAGCCGGCCCTGGACTGCACGCGTTCCGCTGCCGGGCGGCGACTTTCCCTATAACGGTGTCGAGGCGCAGATCGCCCAGGCGTTGCGCAAATGGCCGTTCCTGGAAGAAGCCCATGCGGGCCGGCTGGTGCGCGCGTATGGCACGCGGATCGGCGACGTCCTCGGCGACGCCGACAGCTATGCTGCGCTTGGAACACGTTTCGGCGCCGATCTCACCGAAGCCGAAGTACGCTACCTGATGACGAAGGAGTTTGCCGTCGACGCTGATGACGTGCTGTGGCGGCGGAGCAAGCTCGGTTTGCGGTTCGCCGATATGGAACGCGCCGCGCTGCAGCGCTTCATGTCGCCATTGCCTGCGTTGAAGCTCGTGACCTGACATGGCGGTCATCGCAATCGATCAGGGCACGACCTCCACGCGCGCCATCGTATTCGACGGCAAGATGCGGCCGCTCGCGACGGCGCAGCAGGAATTCCGTCAGATCTATCCTGCATCGGGTCATGTCGAACACGATCCCGAGGATATCTGGACGAGCGTTCTGGGGACCGTGAAGGGTGCGCTTTCGCAGGCCGGGCTTTCCGCGAGTGACATAGCTGCGATCGGTATCACCAACCAGCGCGAGACCACGCTGATCTGGGACCGGACGACCGGCAAGCCGATCCACAACGCGATCGTCTGGCAGGATCGGCGTACCGAAAGCATCTGCGCCGGCTTGCGCGAAGCCGGCCATGAGAAGGCGGTCGCGGAAAAGACCGGGCTTGTGCTCGATCCGTATTTCTCGGCCACCAAGATCGCCTGGTTGCTCGATCATGTCGCGGGAGCGCGGGACGCAGCGGAAGCCGGCCAACTCGCGTTCGGCACCGTCGACAGTTTCCTGATATATCGGCTCACAGCAGGGCGCGTGCACGCGACCGATGCCACCAATGCAGCGCGCACGCTCCTGTTCGATATCCGCAGCGGCCAGTGGGACGCGGAGCTCGCGGACCTGTTCCGCGTTCCGCTCGCAATCCTTCCCGATGTGAAGGATTGCACCGGCTCGTTCGGCACGACCGCCGCATTCGGCCGTGCAATTCCGATCCGCGGCGTTGCCGGCGACCAGCAGGCGGCAACCGTCGGCCAGGCCTGCTTTTCGCCGGGCATGATGAAATCGACCTACGGGACCGGCTGCTTCGCATTGCTCAATACCGGAGAGGGACCAGTCGCCTCGCGCAACCGGCTGCTGACGACGATCGCCTATCAGATCGGAGGCAAACGCACCTACGCGCTGGAAGGCGCGATCTTCGTCGCGGGCGCGGCGGTGCAGTGGCTGCGCGACGGCCTCAAGCTGATTGCGGAATCGTCGCAGACCGATGCGCTCGCCGCGCAGAGCGACCCGGGTGAGCAGGTCTATCTGGTGCCGGCTTTCGTTGGGCTCGGCGCGCCTTATTGGGATGCACAGGCGCGCGGCGCAATGTTCGGACTGACGCGCAATTCCGGGGCGGCGGAGTTCGCGCGTGCTGCGCTCGAGGCAGTGGGCTATCAGACCCGCGGTCTGATTGAAGCCATGCACGCCGATTGGCCCGCGGCGGCCAATACCGTGCTGCGCGTCGATGGCGGCATGGCCGCAAGCAATGCCGCCATGCAATTTCTCTCCGACATCCCGAATGCGCCGGTCGACAGGCCGAAGGTCATGGAAACCACGGCGTTGGGCGCGGCCTATCTGGCCGGTCTCGCGTCCGGCCTTTATCCCGATTTCGATGGCTTCGCCGCGACCTGGCAGCGCGATCGCCGGTTCGAACCCGGCATGGACGACGCCACCCGCGAGCGCAAATGGCAGGGCTGGCGCGATGCGGTGAGCCGCACCTTAACGCACCGTTCACGATAGCGCCGCCGGCGGCCAATCGATTTAAATTGTAGCTACCCGCTTCAAGCGGGTGAAACCCGCAAATGCGCATACAAAGCGAGTCAAATCGCCAAAGCCCTCCCACGCTTGCATCTCAAGCCGACGCAAGAGCTGACGACCGTGAAATCGCTGAAATCGAAAAGCCTGCAAGAACTGGTCCGGTCCACGCGTGTCCTTGTCATCGATGACGATCACTACATGCGCAAGGTGATCCGAAGCCTTCTGCAGGCGAACGGGATCCGGACTTTCTACGATGCGCAGGACGGTGCGACAGGCCTCGAAGCCATCATCTCGCTCAATCCGGACGTCGTCATCCTCGACTGGGATCTGCCCGACCTCAATGGTCCCGAGTTCATGCGCATCGTTCGCTCGCCGCTGACGTTTCCTGCGCCGGCGATTCCCATCGTCATGCTGACGGGGCAGGTCGAGCGCAAGACCGTGATCGAGGCGGTGCGGCTCGGCGTGAACGAGTTTCTCTGCAAGCCGATCTCGGCCAAGACGATCTTTGAGCGGATCGTGGCGATCCGGGCCAAGCCGCGGGAAATGGTGCGCATTGGCGACTATTACGGCCCGGCGCCGCGCAAGGCCGGCGGCAATATCGATACGCTCGCGGACTCCGCCGAGCCGGCCTGGCTCGGATAGCGCGCGTTCGCGCGAAGTCCACCTGCGGCGTAAGGGTTCTTGAGCCTCCCGCCCGAGCGGGCTAGGTTGAAAGGCGGACGGAACCACCGTCTGTTTTTCGGAAAACATCATGCCCGATCACCCGGCCAGTTCTCCGGACAGGCCACAATCGATTACGCCGATGGTTCGCTTTGCAGGCGTGAGCAAGCGCTTCGGTTCCTTCACCGCCGTCGATAACGTGTCTCTCGACATCGCCCCCGGCGAGTTTTTCGCGTTGCTTGGACCGTCAGGCTGCGGCAAGACGACACTGTTGCGCATGCTGGCCGGCTTCGAGACGCCGGACGCCGGCGAACTGCTACTCGATGGCCAGAACATCATCGGCGTCCCTCCCTACGAGCGGCCCGTCAACATGATGTTCCAAAGCTACGCGCTGTTCCCGCATCTCACGGTCGCGGGCAACGTCGCCTTCGGCCTCCGTCAGGAGGGCTGGACCAGGTCTGCGATCGCCGCCCGCGTCGCCGAGATGCTCGCTCTGGTAAAGCTCGAGCAATTCGCCAACCGCAAGCCGCACCAATTGTCGGGTGGCCAGCGCCAGCGCGTCGCGCTTGCCCGCGCGCTGGCGAAGTCGCCCAAGGTGTTTCTGCTCGACGAGCCGCTTGGCGCGCTCGACAAGAAGCTGCGCGACGAGACCCAGTTCGAACTGATGGCGCTGCAGCAGCGGCTCGGCCTCACTTTCATCATCGTCACGCACGATCAGGAAGAAGCCATGACCATGGCGGACCGGCTCGGTGTCATGCACGCCGGCAAGCTCGTTCAGGTCGGTACGCCGGCGGAAATCTACGAAGATCCGAAGACGCGATGGGTCGCCGAATTCATCGGCGAGGTGAACCTGTTCGACGGCACGATCTCCGGCCAGCAGGGCGATCTTGCGTCCATCGACACCAGGGCCGGACGGCTCGTGCTTGCGCGCAAGGACGGTTGCGCCGAGGGCCAGACCGTTTCGATCGCCGTACGCCCGGAGAAGATCGAGCTGGCGCGGGAGCCGGTCGCGAATGGGGTGAATGTGCTGCACGGCCATGTCGTCGACATTGCCTATCTCGGCGATCTCTCGGTCTACAAGGTGCGGGACGAGCACGGCATGATCGTGAAGGCTTCGGTCGCGAACAAGGATCGCCGTGCCGCAAGTCTGCTGCATCGTGGCGAAGAGGCGTGGCTCACCTTCGCGCCGGACGCCGGTGTCCTGTTGCGGGACTAAGCGATGGCGGGTCCTGCGAAGTTCGACCGTTGGTATCGCCGCACGGTGGTCGGCATTCCATACGCGTGGCTGATTGTTTTTCTGCTGGTGCCGTTCCTGATCGTGCTACGCATCTCGCTGTCGCAGACCGAACTGGCGCAGCCGCCCTACAGCCCGGTGTTCGATCCGTCCGCCGGCTGGCAGGGTATCAAGGATTTCGTCGGGGCATTGTCGCTCGCCAACTTCAAGCTGCTGTTCGGCGACTGGCTCTACCTCTCGTCCTATCTGCGCAGCGTCACATTCGCGGCGGTGTCGACCCTCATCCTGCTCGCGATCGGCATCCCCATCGCCTACGGTATGGCGCGCAGCCCGCAGCGACTGCAGCCGATCCTGCTGATCGCGGTCATCCTGCCGTTCTGGACGGCGTTCCTGATCCGCATCTATGCCTGGATCAATATTCTGCAGCGTGACGGCCTCCTGAACGACGCGTTGCTGGCGCTTGGTCTCATCTCGGCACCGGTCACTTGGCTCGCGACCGATACCGCAATCTTCATCGGCATTGTCTATTCGTACCTTCCGTTCATGGTGCTGCCGCTCTATGCATCCTTCGACAGGATGGACGACACATTGCTCGAGGCGGCGGCCGATCTTGGCTGTCCTCGCTGGAAAGCGTTCTGGCTGGTCACGCTGCCGCTGGCGCTTCCGGGCGTGATTGCGGGCTCGCTCCTGTGCTTCATCCCGATCGCGGGAGAGTTCGTGATCCCCGATCTGCTCGGCGGCTCGAACGCGCAGTTCATCGGGCAGACGTTGTGGACCGAGTTTGCCTTCAACAGGGATTGGCCGGTGGCGTCGGCGCTCGCGATGGTGTTGCTGGCTATCCTCCTGGTGCCGATCGTCTTCTATCAGGCCGTACAGATGCGCGCGCTGGAGCGGAGATGAACATGCAGCGCCGCACCTCGCCCTTCAACATCGTGTCGGTCGTGCTCGGTCTCGTGTTCCTCTACGTGCCGATCGCGATCCTGGTCATCTATTCGTTCAACGATTCCAGAATGGTTGCGGTCTGGGGCGGCTGGTCGCTCCGCTGGTATCGCGCGCTGCTCGAGGATTCTGCGATCCTGCAGGCGGCCTGGGTCAGTATCCGGGTCGCGTTCATGTCGGCCTGCCTTGCGACCGTGCTGGGTACGCTCGCGGCGCTGGCGCTTGTTCGCATGGGACGCTTCCGCGGCCGGCTGCCGTTCTCGGCA